>CAYXAS010000017.1:14496-37402 GCA_964461665.1 uncultured Gaiellales bacterium | reverse complement strand
CCCTGACCGCCCTGACCCTGCGGCAGACCACCACCACCGTCGCTTGGCGGGGGTGGCGGAGGAGTCGGCTGGTGGTTGTCAGCGAGCGCGGACATGGGGGCGCTCAACGCGGCGACTGCCGCGACCACAAGTGCCGAGATGAGATTGCGGTGCACGGCCAACCTCCGTCCCCCTCCCGTCGAGTGATGTTGCTGTGATCTCACGTTCAAGGATACGGCCCGGGCGCCTGGGGGCGCAACAGATGTGTCGGTCGCCCGCCGCGCGTACCGTTCCCCGGATGCGCCGAGCGATCTCGACCACGGTCGCCGTGGTACTCGCCGCAGCGATGCTCGTGGGATCCGCCGTTGCCGACGACGCGCCGGTCGAGCCCGACCCGTGCGTCGCGCTCCCCACGCTGACCGGTGAGCCGCTCTGGGTGGACTACAACGAGAGGGGTGTTCCGGCCGCCGTTCGGGCCGTGTTCCGCCGTGCGGGTGTCACGGTC
Organism: uncultured Gaiellales bacterium; assembly: GCA_964461665.1. Taxonomy (GTDB): domain Bacteria; phylum Actinomycetota; class Thermoleophilia; order Gaiellales; family Gaiellaceae; genus Gaiella. Next base: position 36,918 of record CAYXAS010000017.1, on the reverse strand, counting down.
GCGACCGGCGGCGCGCCGACCGGCAGCCAGTTCCGCGCCGCAGGAGCCGCCACCGTCCACTGGGAGATGAAACTGCCGTTCCTCGTCGGGACGCCCGCCGCTCCAGCCGACCCGGCCACGGTCACCGCGGCAGCCGACCGGCTCTTCGATCAGGCGACAGCAACGACGGCCTGTCCGACCCCGGTGATCGCCCTCAACGAACTCGCCGGGCCCAGCCTTCCGGTGCCATGGGTCGACAGTGTGCGCGGCTACCGCGAGAACGTGCTCGGGCTCATCCGCCGTCTCGCGGAGCGTGGCGCAACACCGGTCCTCCTGCTGCACGGCAACCTGGAGACGGGTGGTGAGGCGGGCGCCTGGTTCGCGGACGTGAGCTCGGTCGGGCACCTGGTCTACGAGACGTACTACCGAGCACCGGCGATCAGTGGCCTCGGGCGGATCCTCGGGCCGAGGCGTGTGAGGCTCGGGATGCGGGGCGTGATCCACAACCTCGCCGCCGTCGGTGTTCCACGCGAGCGGCTCGGCATCATGCTGGGGTTCCAGACCGCACCGGGGAAGTACGGCCGCGAGGGGCTGCAACCGCGTGAGGCGTGGCTCAGGTACGTCAAGTGGAACGCGCTCGCAGCTCGACAGGTGGCCACCGAGGAGCGGCTCATGAGCGTCTGGTCGTGGGGCTGGGGGAACCTGAGCGCCGGAGCTGCAGACGCGGACAAGCCGGTCGCGGCGTGCGTGTATCTCTGGACGCGCGACCAGACCCTGTGCGACGGGCCCGCGTCAGGGGGTCCGGCGTTCGACCGCTCGCTCGTCGAGGGCCTGATCGTGCTCGGACCGACGACTCGCTGTCTCTCTTCCGCAGGCAAGCTCGCGGATCGGAACGTGACGGAGCTCGTCGCGCTCACCCGGAGCGAAGACGCGGCGCTCACAGGAGCGTTCGTCCGCCACGCCCTGCGCCGCATCGCACCTGTGTCACGCGCCGAGATCGATGTCGCCGAGAGCGGCGTCGTGCAGCGAGCGTTCTCGGGGTCGTTCGAGGCGTATCTCGCGGAGCTCGGGCGCCGTGGGGCAACCCGCGACGTCGCGCGCGGCATCCTCGAGGACGCGCTCCGTCGCGCGCGGATCGCGCGCCTCGTCGCCCCGCCCGCCGTCCCGATCACCTGGGTCGCCGACATCGTGCGCGGCACGATCGACACGGCAACGTGTCGGTCCGACAGGCTCCCGGGGACGGGCGACTTCCCGCGCACCGACCGACGCGAGAGCGCGGGTATCCCACTCGCCGCCAGCCTCCCGTTTCTTCTCGCCGACCGCGTCGCGCCCACCACGCCGCTTGCGGCGGTCGCGACGGTCGGGACCGCCTCGATCCAGCTCGACTGGGACGACTCGCTGGAGGGAGACGTCGTCGGGTACCACGTCTATCGGGCCGCAGCGACCGGCGGCAAGTGGACGGCGCTCACCCGCCAGCCGTGGCCGCGGTCGTCCTGGCGCGACGGCAAGCCGATCCCCGGCGGCGTCTATCTCGTCCGAGCCGTGGACGAGGCGGGGAACCTCTCCACCCCGATGCCCGCGATCGTGCCCGTGGAACCCGCGCCACCCGAGCAGCCTTCCGCACCACCCGAGCAGCCTCCCGCCACCGATCCAGCCGTGGCACCCGCGCCGGTGCCCGCTCCGGGCTGAACCGCGCCGTCCACGGCGGCGCCTACGCTCGGTGTGTGGCGCTGACCGAACACATCGTGGAGCAGGACGATGGTCGCGAACCGTGTCTGCGCTGCGGCGCGCTGATGGAGTGGCGCCACGGCACCTGGCAGTGCCCTCGCTGCCGCTTCAAGCTCGGATGCTGCGAGGGGCCGACCGCCGAGTGCAGTCCCGACCGCTGAGCGCGTCCGGGTAGCGTCCGCCCATGGAGATCCGGCCGGTCACCGCGGATGAATGGCCCCGCTGGCGGGAGGTCCGCCTGCGGATGCTGCGCGACGACGCCACATTCTTCTCGTCGCGCTACGAGGACGCGGTTCGGGAGCCGGACGACGTCTGGCAGCGCTGGGTCGCCGAGGCCGAGGCGGGCGAGACGAAGCGGCTCTTCGCAGCGGTATCCGCGACGGGCGAATGGATCGGCGTCGTCGGTGCGTTCGTCCGCATCGACCCGTCCGAAGTGCATCTCGTCGCGATGTGGGTCGATCCGGGCACGCGTGGCCGAGGAGTGGCCCGCAAGCTCATCCGGGCCGTCGCCGAGTGGGCGAAGGAACGGAGCGCGGCCCGTGTCTTGCTCTTTGTGCAGGAAGCGAACGCTCCCGGCAGGGTGGTCTACGCGCGCGCCGGGTTCACCCCGACCGGCGACCGGACGCCGATCGGGTCAGGTCGAACCGGATTCAAGATCCTGCTCGCCGCCGACGTCGAGAGGCTGCTCGCCCCATGAGCGCCTCGCCGTTCGATCTCTCCGGTCGCGTCGCGGTCGTCACCGGCTTCTCGAGCGGGATCGGCCAGGCGATCGCCGTAGCGCTGGCGCGGGCCGGGGCGGATGTCGCCGGAATCGCGCTCGAGCCGGCGGATGCGACCGTCAGACTGGTGGAGGGGCACGGGACCCGCGCGCTCGCGCGTGTCGGCGACGTCGGCGACCCGACAGCGGTGGAGGCGCTAGCCGACGCGACCCTCGACACACTCGGCCGGCTCGACATCTGGGTCAACAACGCGGCCCGACTGCTCGTACGGCCACTCATCGAGACGACCGACGAGGACTGGCACGGACTGCTCGCGGCGAACCTGCACGGCTACTTCTACGGCTGCCGCGCCGCGGCGAGACGCATGGTCGCAGCTGATCGAGGAGGCACGATCCTCAATGTCTCATCCGCCGCCGACATCCAGCCACTCGCTGACCTCTCGGCGTACATCACCGCCAAGGGCGGCATTGTGGGGCTGACGCGGACGCTCGCGCTCGAACTCGCGCCGCACGGGATCCGGGTCAACGCACTTGCCCCCGGCGCGACCGACACACCCCTCAACGTCCGCTCGTATACCGCCGAGGTCCGCCGAGCGTACGAGGAGCGCATCGCGCTCGGGCGGATCGCCGACCCGTCAGAGATCGCCGACGCCGCTGTCTTCCTCGTCTCCCCCGCCGCGCGCTACATCACCGGCCAGGAGCTCCTTGCTGACGGCGGGCTGACGATCAACGGCTCGGTTGGTCACGCGCGCACCTGAGGCGCGTTAGCCTGAGGAGCACAGGATGAGGGGATTGGATGACATCCGCGCCGGGGTGGTCGGCACCGGCTTCATCGGCGCCGTCCATGTCGATGCCCTGCGTCGCCTCGGGGTTCAGGTAGCCGGGGTCGTCGGCTCCACGCCGTCACGCGCGGAGGCGAAACGTCTTGCACCGGTATACGCGAACTATGAGGCGCTACTCGACGACGCTTCCGTCGACGTCGTGCACCTCACGACGCCGAACCACCTCCACCACCCCCAAGTGAAACAGGCGCTCGAGGCCGGCAAGCACGTCGTCTGCGAGAAGCCGCTTGCCCTGACCGCGGAACAGTCCGCAGAACTGGTGGAGCTCGCAGCGGCGAGCGGGCTCGTCCACTGCACGAACTTCAACATTCGCTTCTACCCGATGGTGCAGGAGGCGCGCGCACGGATTGCCGGAGGCGAACTCGGCGCGGTCTGGAACGTCCACGGCGGCTACCTGCAGGACTGGCTCGCAACCCCGGAGGACTGGAACTGGCGACTCGAACCGGAGAAGGGCGGTGCCGTGCGAGCGGTCGGCGATATCGGCTCGCATTGGCTCGATCTCGCGCAGTTCCTCACCGGGTCTGCGGTCGTCGAGGTGTTCGCGGATCTGGCGACCGTCATCCCGGTGCGGCGCCGTCCCGTCGGCGAGGTCGAGACCTTCTCGTCCGCCACCGATGTCGAGCGCGTCGAACAGCCGATGGCGACGGAAGACCTCGCGCACATCCTTGTCCGGTTCGCGAACGGCGCGCGTGGCTCGTGTGTCATCTCCCAGGTGAGCTTCGGACGAAAGAACGCGGCGCGGATCGAGGTGGACGGGTCGGCGGGCGCGCTCGCCTGGGACGGGGAGCGAAATGAGGAGCTCTGGCTCGGGCGTCGCGACCGCGGAAACGAGACGCTGCAGCGCAACCCCGGGCTGATGCACGCCTCGGCGGCAGCGCGCACGCAACTCCCAGCGGCGCATGCCGAGGGGTTCGCCGACACGTTCCGCGAGCTCTATCGCGCGGTCTACGCCGACATCGCGCGCGGCGAGCCGGCCGCGGCCCCCGACTACCCGACCTTCCGAGACGGCCATCTCGAGAACGTCCTGTGCGACGCGGTCGTCCGGTCAAACGACGAACGACGATGGGTGGAGGTGCCGTCACGATGAAGCTCGGATTCCTGACCGCCGCGTTCCCGCAGCTCACGCTCGACCAGGTCGCCACATGGGCGGCCGGGAGCGGGTTCGAGACGATTGAGGTCGCGTGCTGGCCGAACCGCGGCGGCGAGCGGCGCCGGTACGCGGATGTCAGCCACATCGATGTCGCGCGCCTCGACACAGGCGCCGTGCGCGATGTGCTTGATCGGTCGGGACTCGAGATCTCGTCGCTCGCGTACTACCCGAACAACCTCCACCCGGACCCCGTGCAGCGGAAGGAGGCGAACGACCACCTGAAGAAGGTGATCGACGCGGCTGCACGGCTCGGGGTGCCCAACGTCGGCACATTCGTCGGGCGCGACCGGTCACAGAACGTCCCCGACAGCTTCCGCGCGTTCCGCAAGACTTGGCCGAGGCTCGTCGCCTACGCCGAGTCGCGGGGAGTCTCGATCGCGATCGAGAACTGCCCGATGATCTTCTCGCTCGACGAGTGGCCGGGCGGCACGAACCTCGCCTCCACCCCCGCCGCGTGGGACGAGATGTTCTCGATCATCCCGTCGGAGCGGTTCGGACTCAACCTCGACCCATCGCACCTCGTGTGGCTGATGATCGACCACGAGCGCGTCGTCCGCGACTACGCCGACCGGATCCTCCACGTCCACGCAAAGGACATGGAGATCGACCGCGACGGCCTCTACCGCCACGGCTCGGCGGCGCAGGGGATGGGCTGGCAGGTGCCGCGGCTACCCGGGCTCGGCGAAATCGACTGGGCGAGGTTCGTCGGACAGCTCTACCGCGCGGGCTACGACGGTGTGGTCTCGATCGAGCACGAGGATCGCGCCTTCGAGGGCGACCTGGAACGCATCAAACGCGGCTTCCTGATCGCCCGCGACGCGCTCCGCCCCTACGTGCACTGAGCCGGGTTCGCGGAGCGTGAGGGTCCGCTACCAGAGCACCTCGGAACCATCCATGTGCACGAACCGACCCGTTGACGCGAGCGAGAGTTCGTCGATCCGCGCGATCAGCCCCGCGGCCGAGTCCGGGGCCTCGACGTTCCCCGCGCCACCCGTCATCTCCGTGCGGACGTAGCCGGGATGGAGCGCGACCACGGCAATCCCCTCGGGTGAGAGCTCGTGCGCGAGATTCGCGACCGCCATGTTGAGCGCCGCCTTCGACATCCGGTAGCCGTACATCCCGCCCGATGGGCCGTCGCCGATCGAGCCCGCCTTGCTCGAGACGAAGACGAGCTTCGTCCCGCGCCCGAGGCGATGGCGGAGCGCCTGTGTCAGCCTGAGCGGTCCGAGCGCATTCACCTCGAACTGCTCGCGGACGCCATCGGAGTCGAGATCCGATAGCCCGTCGCGGTACAGGATCCCCGCGTTGTGGAGGAGGACATCCACGGAACCGTCGAGCGCCGCGTCGAGGGCAGCGCCCGCATCGTCGCGCGCGACGTCGATCCCCTCCACGACACGACAGCCGACGGCGGCGAGACCCTCCGATGTCTGGCGGCACGCAGCGATCACCGTCTCCCCACGCGCGTGCAGTTGGTGGGCGAGCTCCAGCCCGATCCCGCGGTTCGCTCCCGTGACAACCCAGCGCGCCATTCCGTCCCTCCCATCTCGTCGACCGATCCCCGCGGAGTTCTAGCCGGTCGATCGCGGCGACGCCGCAGCGTGCGCGGATAGCGTCTGGGAATGCTCTTCGGCGCACACGTCTCCTCGTCGGGTGGGATCTCGCGGGCGATCGACCGTGCCGACGCGATGGGCTGCAGCGCTGTCCAGGTGTTCACGCAGAGTCCGAGGATGTGGCGCGCCACCATGCATTCCGAGGAGGAGATCGCGCGGTTCCGCGCACGTCGGGTCGAGACGCGGATCGGGTCGGTGGTCTGCCACGCCCTGTATCTCGTGAACCTCGCCACGGGCGATCGCGAGCTCCATCGCCGCTCGGTCACCGCGCTGGAGGCGACGATCGACGCGGCGGTGGCGATCGGAGCCGAGGCGGTGATCCTCCACGTCGGCTCGCATCTCGGAGCGGGACTCGTGGCCGCCCATCGGGTCGCCGTCCCCGCGCTGCGTCACCTGCTCGACCACGCCGACGGGCGCACGTCGATCCTGCTCGAGAACGCTGCTGGCCAGGGCAACACGATCGGTCGAACCACGGAGGAGTTGGCCGCGCTGATCGACGCGCTCGATCGCCATCCGGGCGTGGGCGTCTGCATCGACTCCTGCCACTTGTGGGTGTCCGGGGTCGACGTCACCGACGCAGACGTGCTCGACGCGGCGGTCGCGGAGATCGACGCACGGTTCGGGGTCGACCGCGTGCGGTGCCTCCACGTGAACGACTCTGCCGCGCCGCTCGGCTCGAACCGCGACCGCCACGCCTCGATCCGCTCGGGTCTGATGGGGGCAGGTCTCGCGACGTTCCTCGCCCACCCCGCGTTCCAGGGGCTCCCCGCGATCCTCGAGACGCCCGGCCCCGAGGGGAACGGCCCGGACGCTCGCGAAGTGAAGGCTCTCCGCTCGCTCCACCGAACCGGGCTCCGCGCGCGGGAGGGGTAGCTCAGCCGAGCGCCGAACGCCCCTCCGTCACCACCGTGAGGACGACCGAGCCGGCCCCGAGCCCGAGCTGTGCGCGCTGCTCATCGTCGAGAGCGAGCAGCGCTGCGACACCCGCCGCTCCACACGGTCCAGGGTCGAGCCCGTCCCCGCGCAGGAGTCGTTCCGCATCCGCGAGCGGCTCGTCGGTGATCGAGATCGCTGCATCGACGCGACCGAGTAGGAGTGGCCAGGCGACCATGCTCACCTCCCCGCAGTTCAGCCCCTCCATGCGCGAGCGGTGAGGGCCGGGTGTCGTGGTCGGCGCCCCGGCCACGAGCGAGGCACGCACACAGTCCGCGTCGATCGGCTCCGCCGTCACGAGACATGCGGGGTGTTCCGCCAGCTCGAGCGCGGCCGCAGCCGCGAGACCGCCGACACCTGCCTGGACAACGACGTGCGTCGGTGCGCTCGCCGCTGTGGCGAGGGCCTCGATGAACAGTGTGCGATAGCCCTCGACGATGAGCCGCGGCACCGTCTCGTACCCCTCCCACGCCGTGTCCGAGACGAGCAGGTCTCCTGCGCCGAGTGAGTCGGCGCTCGCCCGCACGGCGTCGTCGTAGGTTCCCTCGTCGACGACGACGGCCGCGCCCTCGCCGACGATCGCGGCGACTCGGCCCGCACCGAGCCCTGCGGGGACGTAGATACGTGCTCCGAGGCCAAGTTGGGCGGCGACACGCGCGAGCGCGCGGCCATGGTTGCCGTCGGTCGCAGCGACCAGTGTGCGCGCCGACCCGCCGGCCAACTCCACGGCAGCACGCGCCGCGTACGCGACACCCAGCATCTTGAAGGCGGGCAGGCCGAACCGCAGCGACTCGTCCTTCGCAAACACCTCGCCGACACCGATCGCCCGTGCGGTCGCCGGGCACGAGACGAGCGCCGTCTCGGCGTAGCCGGGTAGCGCCCGGTGGACGGCGAGCGCCGCGGACGCGGCGGGTGGCTCGACCCCGCGCGGGCGGAACGTGCCGAACCGGCCGGTCACCCCGCGCTGGGCGCGGCGATCACGCGAAAACTCGGACGCTCTTCCGGAACCTCGAAGAACTCGGGGTTGCGGCAGCCGAGGTCGTCCTCGCGTGTCGGGTAGCAGGCCGCGACCTCCGAGTCGCAGATCGGCAACGGCACCCGCCGGGCACGGACGGCTCCGAACCCGCCGGAGCGCTCCAGCGTGGTCAGCACCCCGAGATCGATCTCCACATCGAAGACACGTTGGACGCACCCGACGTAGCGGCGACCGAACGCGTCGTAGGCGTAGAGGAACGGACAAGCCCGTTCGACACACGACCCGGGATGCACGACCTTGTCGCAGCCGACCTCGCAACGACGGCACTCCACCTCGTCCTGCGGGCGGAGGGGCAGCGGCCGCAGAGCCCGTCTCGTGGTCGAGATGCGCTCCATCAGACCTGATCGTCGCACCGCGTGTGCTCCTCGGCAAGGCTTGACAGGAACGCCCGTCGGCAGTAGTGCAGCGTTGCACCGCGACGATGGGCCTCGCCGAACCGAGGCGCCTCCCCGCCGCCGTGAGCGGCGCTAGGGTGACGTTGTGGTTCGCCGGATGCTCTTCGCCTCGCTCGCGCTCGCGCCGGCCGCGATCCTCCTCCACTACGTCGCCGATCTGGGGCAGGTCACCGAGTTCGCACTCGCCGCGGTCGCGCTCGTCCCGCTCGCGTGGCTCATCGGCGAAGCGACCGAGCATGCGGCGGAACACACCGGACCGGGGATCGGCGGGTTCCTCAATGCGACCTTCGGCAACGCGCCGGAACTGATCATCGCGCTCCTTGCCGTCAACGCTGGCCTCACGGAGGTGGTGCGCGGCTCTCTCACCGGCTCGGTGGTCGGAAACCTGCTGCTCGTCCTCGGCTTCTCGCTCGTCGCTGGCGGCAAGGGGCAGATCGACCGCTGGTCGAGTCGCATCTCGCTTGGGGTCCTTGCTGCGGCAGCGGCGCTCTTCCTTATCCCCTCGATCGCTGGCTGGCAGGGCGACCGCGAAGGCGCGACCGTCCTGTGGCTGACGATCCCGACCTCAATCGTGCTCCTGCTCGGGTACTTGGCGGTCACGGCGCATGCGCTGCGCCGTCACCGCGAACAGCACGTGTCGAGCGACGAGGAGATCGAGGCGTGGTCGCTCCGCCGATCACTACTCGCGCTCGGGATCGCCACCGTCCTCACCGCAATCGTCGCGGAGATCCTCGTCGGCTCGCTTGAGACCTTCGCCGAGGGGGCCGGAATGAGCGAATTCTTCGTCGCGGCGGTGATCGTTGCGATCGTCGGAAACGCCGCCGAGCACGGTGGTGCGGTCGTCGTCGCCTACCGGGGGAAGATGGCGCTCGCAGCCGAGATCGCGCTCTCCTCCGCCGCCCAGGTCGCGGTGTTCCTCGTCCCGGTAGTTGCGCTCCTCTCCTTGCTCATCGACCCACTTGCGCTGGGGTTCCGGCCGGTGGAGATCGGTGCTCTCGCCTTCGGGCTTACGGTCACCGCGCTCGTGCTCCGCGGAGGGACGACCTCACGTGCTCGTGGCGCGGTCCTGCTCGTGGCATACGTCGCGGTCGCCGTCGCGTTCTGGGTCGCGGGGAGCGAGGAGCATCACGCCTCCCCGAACGTCGACGGGGCGCGTGTCGCCGGGTACGTCGCGACGTAGAGTTTCGAAACCGCGCCCGCCGCGTCGCGCACCGCACGCACGACCTCCCCTCGCTCCCGCCCCGTCGCGATCCTCCATCGCCCCTCGCCGTCGGGGTCGAGCCACGAGACACTCCGCCCCGGCGGCCCGCCCACGAGCTCCATCCGGAGCGTCCCCGCGTCCCAGGTGAGGACGACCTGGTCGCCTTCGGTCCACCACGGACCGAGAATCCCGACCACATCCGGGGGTGGGGCCGAGCCCGGCTGCCACGGATGCACCGAGAGCGGGAGCGCATCGAGCGCGAGTTCGGCGAGGTCGAGCGCCAGCTCCTGCGGATCGAAACCGGCGCCCGCGTTCGCAAGGACGCACGACCCTGTCCGGGAGCCGCGATCGACAGCGATCGCCGCGAGGAACCCGGGCATCGCGCCACCGTGCCCGACGAGCACCCGGTCGCCCCTGCGGTAGAGACCGAGCCCGAGACCCCAGCCGACCGTCCAGCGCTCCTCGTCCACCATTGCGTGGACGCGCGCCATCTCGTCGAGCGACTCCTTCCGGAGTACCCCGTCGCGACCGTCGCAGAGAAACGCACCGAAGCGCGCGAGGTCGCCGACGGTCGACCACAGCATTCCTACCGCGCTCGTCGACTCCGCCAGTTCGAGCTCCGGCTCGGTCCGAGCGACTCCCGTCCAGGGATGGACGAAGAGCGGTGTTGCCCGACGGCCGTCCGGCTCGAGCCGCGTGTTGTCGAGCCCGAGTGGACCAAGCACACGCTCGCGCAGCGTCGTCGCGAACGACCCTGTCTCTCGCGCCACGATCTCCCCGAGCACCGCGAAGGCGAGATTGGAGTAGTGCCACTCCTGCCCCGGTGCGAGCACGGTCTCCGCATCCGCGAGTCCTGCGATAAGTTCGTCGCGGCTCGGTGAGCGCATCGTCTCCCAGACCTCGCCCGGCGGCTCTCGCTGAATGCCGGTCAGGTGAGAGAGCGCCTGGCGCACCGTCGGCCCAGGCGGGAAGTCGGGGACGAGCGAGGCGAGCGACTGGTCGAGCGCGAGCCGCCCCGCGTCGCGCAACTGGAGCACCGTGACGGTGGTGAACGTCTTCGTGATTGAGCCGATTCGATACCGATGCGCGACCGTCGCTTCCTCGCCCCGCTCGGGATCGGCGAGCCCAATCGCGCGTTCCCACACGACGTTCCCGTCCCGGAACACCGCGCCGACGACCGACGGGAGCCGCTTCCCCGATTGCGCGGTCGCGAGTCGCCGGTCGAGCGCCTCCCCGAGACGCGATGCGTCAGGCACGGACGGGTGTGGCGAGCGCTTCCGGGACGAGCGCGCAGGCCCGGTCGACATCCTCGTCCGTCACGTCAAGATGCGTCACCGCACGGAGCACCGCTGGGTCGGCCGCGGCCGAAAGCCCGACACCCGCGGACGCGAGTCGCTCGAGCGCCTCCCCCGTTGTGAGCCCGAGCTCGCCCACCCGGATCTGCACGAAGTTGGTCTCGACCTGGTCGGGATCGACAGGCAGACCCGCCTCGACCCAGGCGCTCGCGAGTCGCCCTGCGCGCTCGTGGTCGTCGGCAAGCCGATCGACGTGGTGCTCGAGCGCGTGGAGCCCCGCCGCGGCGACGATGCCCGCCTGCCGCATCGCGCCACCGAACAGGTGCTTCTCGTCCCAGGCGCGCGCGATCACCTCACGTGACCCGGCGAGGATTGCGCCGAGCGGGCAGCCGAGGCCCTTCGAGAGACAGAGCGTGACGGTGTCGAACCCGGCCGCAATCCTGCTCGCCGGGACCCCCTGCGCTACCGCCGCATTCGCGAGGCGCGCACCGTCAAGGTGCGTCCGGGCACCGCGCTCCGCGGCGAGTGACAGCAGGGCGTCGAGCTCGTCGAGCGGGTAGCAGCGGCCACCCGCAGCGTTGTGGGTGTTCTCGACCACGAGCACCACGCGCGGCGAACCACGGTGCGCCCCGGGCTCGGTCGCCGCGATCAGTGCTTCGGGTGCGACGCGCCCGCAGGCGTCGTCAACCCCGATGGTCATCAGCCCCGCGTGGATCGCCGCGCCGCCGAACTCGTTCAGCAGAATGTGCGACCGCCGCCCCGCGAGCAAGAGATCCCCCGGCCGCCCGTGGAGCCGAAGCGCGATCTGATTTGCCATCGTCGCGGTCGGGAGGAACACCGCCGCCTCGTGCCCGAGCCACTCCGCAGCGCGGTCCTGGAGCGCGGTCACCGTCGGATCCTCGCGTCGCTGCTCGTCACCAACCACAGCGCCAGCAATCGCCGCGCGCATCGCGGCAGTCGGGCGCGTCGCAGTATCCGACCGGAGATCGATCATCGCGCCGCACCGTATCGATCGCAGCCCCGGGACGGCACGCCATCCCGCGGTACCCTCGGTGCATGGATCTGGAGCTTCTCGAGCGCACCCTCACCGAGCGAGGTGAGCCCGCGTTCCGTGCCCGTCAGGCGTGGCGCTGGGCGGCAGAGGGCGTCGGGGGCTGGGATGCGATGACTGATCTCTCCCGCGCACTCCGCGCGGCCCTGGTGGACGCCGTCCCGTTCAGCACCTTGACACCCGAGCAGGAACAGGTCGCGCGCGACGGGACGGTGAAGACGCTGTTCCGCACCCACGACGGCCATCCGGTCGAGGCGGTGCTGATGCGGTACAAGGACGGCCGCCGGTCGGTCTGCGTCTCATCTCAATCGGGCTGTCCGCTCACCTGCACGTTCTGCGCGACGGGCGCGATGGCGTTCGGGCGGAACCTCACCGCCTCGGAGATTCTCGACCAGGTGCTGCACTTCCGGCGGCTGGAGAACCTCAATCACCTGGTGTTCATGGGGATGGGCGAGCCGCTGATGAACCTCGACGCGGTGCTCGCCGCCGCGCGACGACTTCCGGACATCGGCATCACGCACCGCCGCACCACGGTCTCGACGGTCGGCTGGCTTCCCGGCCTGACCCGCTTCGTGGAGGAGGTGACCGAGCCGATCAGGCTCGCGATCTCGCTGCACGCGGCGGACCCGCGGCTGCGAAGCACGATCATGCCCGTCAACGACAAGCACCTCCTCGACGAGACGTTGGCGCTCGCACGCCGCCACCACGACCTCACAAACCGTCGGGTGTTCATCGAGTACGTGATGCTTGCCGGCGTCAACGACTCGCCGGCGCAGGCGCAAACCCTCGCCCGCGCGCTGGGTCGCGACGCGTTCAAGGTGAACCTCATCCCGTACAACCCGACCGGCGCCTACGACGGCTCGTCCCCCGAGACGATCGCAGCCTTCCGGGCGGAACTCGAGAAGGCGCGCATCCCCGTCACCGTCCGACTGACGCGCGGACGCGACATCGCCGCCGCATGCGGTCAGCTCGCATCCGCCCCACGCGTGCGAGGCGCCGCCACCGTCTGAACCGGGGCCGCGGCTCTCGGGCTACCGCATCAGTCCGCGCCGAATCGGTAGCGGACGACCTGATCCTTCGCGGCACGCACCTCGTCGAGCCGCCGCACCGGACGGGACGTCGGCGCGGCGATGAGCGCTTCCGGGTCGGTTTTCGCCGTCTCGGCGATCCGCAGCATCGCTTCGACGAACGCATCGAGCTGCTCCCTCGTCTCCGTCTCGGTCGGCTCGATCATCAGCGCCTCCGGGACGACGAGTGGGAAGTAGATCGTCGGCGGGTGGATCCCGTGGTCCATCAACCCCTTCGCGACATCGAGCGCGGTGACGCCGTGCTCGCGCTTCAGGCTCCGGGCCGAGAGAACGAACTCGTGCATGCAGTGGCGGTCGAACGGCAGGTCGTAGGCGTCGCGGAGCTGCGCGAGCACGTAGTTCGCATTCAGCACTGCCGTCTCCGACATCTCCCGAAGCGCGGGACCGTAGGCCCGCATGAAGGCGTACGAGCGGACGAATACGCCGAATGGCCCCGCGAAGCCGCGCACCCGCCCGATCGACTTCGGGCGCTCGTGGTCGAGCCGGAACGCGTCGCCGTCGCGCGTGACAACCGGGCTCGGCAGGAAGGGCTCGATCGCGGCGCGCACCGCAACCGGCCCGGCCCCCGGCCCGCCACCGCCGTGCGGCTGCGAGAACGTCTTGTGGAGGTTGTAGTGGACGACATCGAACCCCATGTCTCCCGGTCGCGAGATGCCCACGACCGCATTCAGGTTCGCGCCGTCGTAGTAGAGGAGCGAGCCGCGCTCGTGGAAGATCCTCGCCACCTCCTCGATCCCCTCGTCGAACAGCCCGAGCGTCGAGGGGTTCGTGAGCATCAGCCCCGCCGTTCGGTCGGTGACCTTCGCACGCAGGTCGTCGAGGTCCACGTTGCCGCGGTCGGTGGTCGCGACCTTCTCGAGCTCGAAACCCGCCATCGCCGCACTCGCGGGGTTCGTCCCGTGCGCGGTGTCCGCAGTGATGATCACGTTTCGTCCGTGCTCGCCCCGGGACTCGAAGTAGGCGCGCATCAGCATCAGCCCGGTCAGCTCTCCCTGAGAACCCGCAGCCGGCTGGAGCGTTACGGCGGGGAGGCCCGCGACCTCGATGAGGATCTGCTGCAACTCCCACATCAGTTCGAGCGCGCCCTGCGCGGCCTCGTCCTCCTGGAGCGGGTGCAGGTCGCGGAAGCCCGGGATCCCGACCGCGCGCTCGTTCACGCGCGGGTTGTGCTTCATCGTGCAGCTCCCCAGCGGGTAGAAGCCAGTGTCGATCCCGAAGTTGCGGTCGGCAAGACCGGTGAAGTGACGGACGAGCTCGTTCTCCGGCACCTCCGGCAGCCTCGGCGCGACCGCGCGGAGCAGCTGCGGTGGCAACTCTGCGGGCGGCACGTCCGGACGGGGGACGCGACCCGCGCGACGGCCCGGGCGCGACTTCTCGTAGATCAGGTCCATCAGGCGGTCACCTCCGCCAGAACGTCGGCGAGGCGATCGACATCGGCGCGTGTGCGCTTCTCGGTGAAGGCACAGAGGAGGACGTTGTCCATCTCCGGGTAGTCCCGACCCAACGCATAGCCCGGGTGGACGCCGTGGGCACGCGCCCGGCGAACTGCCTCCGCAGCGGGGATCGGAAGAAGCACGGCCAGCTCCTTGAACGAGGGCTGGGCGAACGCGGCTGGGAACGGCAGGCGCTCCCGCGCATACGCGGTGAGTCCGGCGCACGCCTCGCCGAGCTCCCGAAGCCCCTGCGGGCCGAGCCAGCACAGCGTGATCAGCCCACCGAGCGCGAGAAGCGTCTGGTTGGTCGTCATATTCGAGGTCGCCTTCTCACGGCGGATGTGCTGCTCGCGCGTCTGGAGCGTCAGGACGAAGCCGCGCTTCCCCTCGAGATCGACGGTCTCGCCGACGATCCGTCCGGGCATCCGGCGGATCAGGTCGGTGCGCGCCGCCATGAACCCGTAGTGCGGTCCGCCGAAACTCTGGTAGCAGCCGATCGACTGTCCCTCCCCGATCGCCATCGCGCACCCGTAGGCGCCTGGTGCCTCGAGCACGCCGAGCGATGCGAGATCGACATGGGCGGTCGCGAGCGCGCCACCCGCATTCGCGGCGGCGGCGAGTGCGGGTGCGTCCTCGAGCAGCCCGAATGCGTTCGGCTGCTGGAAGATCGCGATCGCCGCGCCCTGCGACGCTTCGGCGAACCTCGCCGGGTCGATCACACCGCCGTCGTGGGGAACCTCGACGACCTCCATCCCGAACCCGGGCGCGTATGTGCGCACCACCTGGCGGATCATCGGGTGGGCGGTCTCCGCGACCACGATCCGCGTCCGGCCCGTGTGGGCCTTCGCGACATAACACGCATCCGCGGCGACCGTGAACCCGTCGTAGCCTGAGGCGTTCGAGACATCCATCCCGGTCAGCTCGCAGATCGCGGTCTGGTACTCGAAGATCGCCTGGAGAACGCCCTGGCTCATCTCCGGCTGGTACGGCGTGTACGCGGTGAGGAACTCCCCGCGTGCGAGGAACGTGTCCACGACCGCTGGGACGTAGTGGTCGTAGATCCCGTACCCCAGAAACGAGAGTTCGGCCCCCGTATGGGTGTTGCGCCCCGCGAGCTCCTCGAGGTGACGGACGAGCTCCGCCTCGGTGAGCGCGGGTGGCACGTCGAGTGCGCGGCGGAACCGGAGTCCCTCGGGGATCTGCGCGAACAACTCGTCGATCGACGAGACGCCGATCGTCGCGAGCATTGCCTCGCGATCCGCGTCGGTCAGCGACAGGTAGCCGGCGACGCTCACAGGCTCTCGGCGTGTGCCGTGTACGCGGCGACATCCATCAACTGCTCGATCTCCGACGGGTCGGAGAGACGGATCCGCACGAGCCAGCCATCGCCGTAGGGGTCCGCGTTGATCAGCTCCGGTTCTGCGGTCGCGCGCTCGTTCACCGCGAGCACCTCGCCCGACAGCGGCGCGATCACGTCCGACACGGCCTTGACGGACTCGACCTCCCCATACGACGCATCCCTCGCCACCTGAGACCCGACCGCTGGCGCCTCGAAGTGCACGAGCTCACCCAGGGCATCCTGCGCCCACCAGGTGATCCCGAGCGTCGCCTCGTCGCCCTCGACCCGAGCCCAGTCGTGCTCGGGGTGGTACAGAAGCCCTTCCGGGTATGTCTCGTCTGCCATCAGCGAACCTCCCGCGAGTAGATCGGTTTCCGAACGACCCGCGCACGCCGCAACCGGCCCCGCACGTCGACGGTGAGCTCTGTCCCGGGGTCGGCAAGCGCAACAGGGCACCACGCCATCCCGATCCCGACGTCGAGGCTTGGCGAATGCGTGCCCGACGACACCACCCCGCCACCCTCGATCTCCATCCCGCTCCGCGGAACGGCCTTCTCCTCCATCACGAATGCGACCAGCCGTCGCGCGGGGCCCTGCTCCCGGATGCGCCTCAGGACGCCGACGCCCGTGAACTCCTTGTCGAGCGCGCACGCCCAGCCGAGCCCCGCGGAGATCGGGTCGGTCGCCCGGGTGATGTCGTTCCCGTGGAGCGGGTAACACATCTCGAGTCGGAGGGTGTCGCGTGCCGCCAGGCCGCAGGGCGTCGCCCCGCGGGCAATCACCGCATCCCAGAGCGCAGCCGCGTCATCCGCAGCACAGAGCAGCTCGACGCCCGCCTCGCCCGTGTAGCCCGTTCGGCAGCTCATCGCCTCGACCCCGTCGAGCAGTTCCATCGCGTGTGTGAACGTCGGTGCTGCTCCGAAGCCGAGCGATGCGAGCGCCTCGGGCCCCTGGACCGCGAGCATCGCGTACTCGGCCGACGCGTCGCGCACCTCGGAGCCGCGTACCTCCCGCTCCTTCAGCCACGCGAACGCCTCCGCGCGGTTTCCGGCGTTGACGACCAGCAGGAAGTGGTGCGCGCTGAGACGGTAGGCGATCAAATCGTCGATGATCCCGCCGTCGCCGTCGGTCAGGAGCGTGTACTGCGCGTCGCCGTCACCGAGTCGAGCGAGGTCGTTCGAGAGCGTCGTCTGGAGCAACGAGGCGGCGTTCGGACCCTCGACGTGGAACTGGCCCATGTGCGAGACGTCAAAGACGCCAACCCGCTGTCGCACCGCGCGATGCTCCGCGAGGACGCCCTCGTACTGCACCGGCATCTCCCACCCTGCAAATGGGACGATCCGCCCCCCCGCCGCGCGGTGCGTCTCGTAAAGGGGCGTCCGCCGCAGACTCGCCGTCACGGGTCGCGAGAATACCGGCCGTCGGCCGGTGCACGCTCCGGTTCGGCGGCCTCAGGCCTTCAGGAACGAGGGGACGTCGATGTCGGCGACGGGGGCGGCGCTCTCGAAGTGCGCGACGCGCGGCACGGTGCTCGTCTCGACACGGCGGCGACGCTGCCGTCCACCGAACCCGGTCGCGATCACCGTCACCCGCATCTCGTCCTTCATCGAGTCGTCGACCACGGTGCCGAAGATGACGTTGGCGTTTGGATCGGCGTGCCCCGTGACGAGCTCTGCCGCCTCGGTCACCTCGAACAGCCCCATGTCGGACGGGCCGGTGATGTTGATCAGCACGCCCGTTGCGCCGTCGAGAGTCGTCTCGAGCAGCGGTGACGTGACGGCTGCGGTCGCCGCCTGCGCCGCGCGACCCTCGCCGCGTCCCACGCCGATCCCCATCAGAGCGGAGCCCGCGTCCTGCATCACCGTCCGCACATCCGCGAAGTCGAGGTTCACGAGACCTGGGATCGTGATCAGGTCGGTAATCCCCTGCACGCCCTGACGCAGCACGTCGTCGGCCATCCGGAACGCGCCGACCAGCGGAGTCGAGCGGTCGACCACCTGGAGGAGGCGGTCGTTCTCGATCACGATCGCCGTGTCCACGCGGTCACGGAGAGCCTGGACTCCGGCCTCGGCCTGCTGCGCACGACACCCGCCCTCGAACCCGAACGGCTTCGTGACCACGCCGACCGTGAGCGCGTCGAGCTCGCGTCCGAGATCTGCGACGACCGGCGCGGCACCGGTACCCGTGCCGCCGCCCTCGCCTGCGGTGATGAAAATCATGTCGGCGCCCTTCAGCGCCTCCTTCAGCTCGTCGCGGCTCTCGAGCGCGGCCGCCTCACCGACCGCGGGGTCGGCTCCTGCGCCCAGGCCCCTCGTCGCCTTCGAGCCGATGTGGATCTTGATGTCTGCGTAGGCGTCGACAAGCGCCTGTGCGTCAGTGTTGACCGCAATGAACTCGACGCCCTTGAGGCCGGATTCGACCATGCGGTTCACCGCATTCGTGCCGCCGCCACCGACGCCGACGACCTTGATCACTGCGAGGTAACTGCTTGATTTTGTGCTCATGGGTGCCTGCCTCGGGTCGCGCTCGCTTCGAGCGGGAACGGGGTCGGGAACATCTTTCTCGCAAAGCGTACGGACTCCTCGTCGATCGTGTCAACAAACCCTCAACTCGTGGTTGAGAGTCACACTCTCAACCTCAAGTCAAAGGTGAGACTCAACCGACAGGGACGGATGCTGTCAGCGGTACGTACCCCATCCCGGCGACGGGCCGCTCGACGACGCTCACGTCGAGGTAGCTCGACCCGGGGCGGACGAGCGGAAGGATCCGGTCGGCGACTGCGAGCTTGAGCAGGAGGTCTTCCGCGTTCCCGAGCTTCACCTCGAGACCGCTCCGAAGCCGCAGCGTGAGCTCCCGGTCGGACGACCGGACGACGACGACTCTCCCCCTGAACCTCACCCCGTCGTGTGGGGAAACAGCCCGAATAGCCGCCTCGATCGCGCCTGCGACAAGATCGCCTGGCACGAGTCGGTCGTCGCCCGCCGTAACCCAGAGGCGCGGGAGGTCGAGTCGTACCCGCGACCCGAGCGTCCCGATCACCCGTCCACGCGCCGACACAAGTAGCGCGGATGAACCCTGGCGCACGACCGCGACCGGGTGCTCGGGCGTCACCACCGCGCGGAGCGTGTTCGGGTACGCGCGGTCGAGACCAACTGCGGCGACGGCCGGTATCTCCTCGATCGCACGCTCGAACGCGCCGAGATCGAGTGCGGTGAGACTCGTACCCAGCGCGGGCGCGAGAAGACGCTCCACCTGCCTCGCAACTGTCGGGGACGCGCCTTCCACCGCCACGGTCCGGGTCGCAAACAGTGATGTCTCGCGCGCGACCATGAGTCCGCCGATCGCAACAGCGACCCCGAGCGCGAGCCAGATCAGGATGCGGCCGGAGGGGACGAGTCGAGCGAGTGCGGGGCGACTGCGCGCCGCACGGCGCGGGAACGGGACGACGACGCTCTCCGACCGCGCACGCGGACGCGTGCCTCGACCGGCTCGTCCCCCTGTGGCCACCGCTCCCTTTTCGCCGGACAGGCCGCGGCTCCTGCCGGGCGGCGCCCCGCCGCCGGGTGGTGCGGCTCACGCCAGCGCGAGCCCACCCAGCAGCCGCACCTCTGGCTCGAGCATGAGACCGAACCGCTCATGAACCCGATGTTGCGCCTCGCGCATCAGCGCGAGACAGTCGGCGCTCGTAGCGCCGCCTGCGTTCTCTATGAAGTTCGCGTGCACGGGCGAGATCAGCGCTCCCCCGACGCGGTGCCCCTTCAGCGCACACTCATCGATCAATCGACCGGCGCCAGCACCCTCCGGTGGGTTGCGAAACACCGAGCCGAACGTCCGACGATTCGTCGGCTGCGCCCTCTTCCGCTGTTCGACAAGGTCACGCACCGCTGCACGGATCTCGGTCGGCGGCCGCGGTGCAAGCCGGAACTCGACCTGTGCGACAACATGGTTCGGTCGGATCGCGGAGGTGCGGTAGCCAAACATGAGCGCATGGGCGTCGAGCCAGTCCGCCCCCGCCTGCGTGACGACGAGCGCGCGCTCGACGATCCCCGCGAAGTCGCCTCCGAATGCGCCCGCGTTCATCGCGACCCCACCGCCCACGGTGCCCGGGATCGCGCACGCGAACTCAAACCCGCCAAGACCCGCATTCCGCGCGGCGTGCAGACACACTGCGTTCGCGGCACCGCCACCCGCCACCACGAGCTCACCGTGGATCTCGACCGCCGCGAGCTCACCCTCGAGCTGCAGCACAACGCCCTCGACGCCCGCGTCCGCGGCGAGGACGTTCGATCCGAGACCCACCGACACGAGCGGGAGCCCCTCCGCAGCGGCGACACGCACGGCCTCCTCGAGCTCCCGAATCGTTCCCGGGCGCGCGAGCCGTGTCGCAGGCCCTCCCGTCCCGATCGTCGTGAGACGGGAGAACAGGACACCTCTCTCCCAGCCAGCCGCGGTCATGCGGGCAATCCGTCCAAGATTGAGCGCGCCACACGCCACGGCTCCCCCACCCCGAGCGTCACGACCACATCGCCGGGACGCGCCACGTGGAGAACGAGCGAGGCCGCGTCGTCGAGTGACGGCGCCCAGAGTCGCCGCGTCGGATCGGGCACAGCGTCCAGAACCCAGCGGCCCGAGACTCCGTCACGCGGCACGTCACGAGCACCCGTCACCTCGGTCACGATCGCGATGTCGGCAAGACCGAGCGCCGCACCGAGCTCGCGGTGCAGCTGTCTCGTCCGTTCGAACACGTGCGGCTGGTACATCGCGATGACGCGACCCTGCGACAGGTCGCGGGCGGTCTCTAGCGTCACCCGAAGCTCGGTCGGGTTGTGGGCGTAGTCGTCGATCACCGTCGTCCCACCGCTCTCCCCGACGATCTGGAACCGCCGGTCCGTGCCGGCAAATGTCGTGAGAGCGTGCTCGGCGGCGGCCCGATCGACGCCTGCAAGCGCGAGCGCAGCGAGAGCAGCCGCGGCGTTGATCCGGTTGTGGCGGCCGGGAACCACGAGCGCGCCCTCGTACGGTTCGAGCGTCTCCCCGCGGACGAGATGCGGCACGTCGGCGAGCCACGCGTCGAAAACCGATCGCAGCTCCGCCTCGGAGCCGTATGACGCATGGTGGTCGAGTTCGACGTTCGTGAGCACGGCGATCGTCGGCGCGAGCGCGAACACCGACCGATCGGACTCGTCGCCCTCCACCACGAGCCAGCCGGCGCCGACCCCCGCGTTGCCTCCGAGTTGCGGAACGAGCCCGCCGACGACCCAGGACGGGTCGTTCCCGGTCTCCCGGAGTACGTAGGCGATCATCGCGGCGGTCGTTGTCTTCCCGTGGGCGCCCGTGACGACGATCGTCGGCTGCGCTGCGACGAGCTCCGCGAGAAACACCGCTCGCGGCGTGCCCTCGACCCGGTGCGCGTGCGCGGTCGAGACGATCGCCTCGAACCCGGGGGGCACGGTCGGCTCACCACCGAGCTGAAGTGCGATCCCACCGAGCGACCGCACGAAGATCGTGTCCTGCACATCCCAACCCTCGACCTCGGCCCCAAGCGCGCGGGCGATGTTTGCATACGCGGACATCCCCGAACCGCCGATCCCGACAAAGAAGAGTCGCCGTCCCGCGAGTGCTCCACCGCTCATCCGCGCCTCCGAGCGAGCTCCTCGAGCCCGTCCGCGACCCTTTCGGCCGCATCGGGACGCGCGAGGGAGAGCATCGCGGCGCGCATCCGTGCGAGCCGAGCCGGATCGGCGAGCAGTTCCGCAACGAGCACAGGCACCCGCTCGACCTCCGCGTCGGGAACGACGATCGCGCCTCCGCCGCGCTCGAAGTAGCGCGCGTTGAGCGTCTGGTGGTCGGCGGTCGCGTGCGGGTACGGAACGAGGATTGCGGGGATTCCCGCCGCCGCAAGCTCCCACACCGTCCCGCCCGCCCGGCTGACGGCGAGATCGGCAGCCGCGAGCACCTCGCCGAAGCGGTCGGTCTGCTCGACGAGGACGTACTCCGGCCGCGCGACACGCCCCACGAGATCCGGGTAGTCGCGCTCGCCCGAGATGTGGATCACTGCGGGTCCGACGGCTCCCCACGCGGACACCGCGACCTCGTTCAGCGAGCGAGCCCCCGCGAGCGCGCCGAACACCGAAACGACCGACCCATCCGCGGGGAGTCCGAATGTCGCTCGCCCCTGCGCGCGCGTCGCGCCGCGATGTGCCCGCGGGATCGGCCGCCCGACGACGCGGTACCGTCCACCGTCCCTCCCCGCAACCGCGTACGCGAGGAACACCCTGTCTGCAAACGGCGCCGCGAGCCGGTTCGCGAGCCCGAGATGCGCGTCCGCCTCGGTCAGCGCGGACGGAATCCCGCGCAGACGCGCTGCCACCATCATCGGTCCGGCGACGTACCCGCCACCGCCGAGGACGACGTCGGGCCGCCGCCGCGCGAGGATGCGGAGACATGCGACCGGCGCCGACAGCGCACGAGCCGCTGAACGGACCGAGGAGGGCGAGAGGCTGCGCTCGAACCCCGAGACCGCGAACGTATCGAACTCGAATCCGGCCTCAGGAACCAGACGCGACTCGACGCGGTCGGGTGTTCCCGCGAACGTCACCGTCGCCCCGCGGTCGCGGAGGACCT
>CAYXAS010000017.1:0-14486 GCA_964461665.1 uncultured Gaiellales bacterium | reverse complement strand
ACCTCCGCGACCGCGAGTGCCGGGCGCACGTGCCCCGCCGTCCCCCCGGCCGCCACCAGACACACGAGCTTCTTCGGCGACGTGTCCATGTACCGCGATGTTAAGGAGGATGCCGACGGAACCGAGCAGCACGACCAACGACGAGCCCCCGTACGAGACGAATGGGAGGGGGATACCGGTGAGCGGCGCGAGTGCGAGCACCGCTGCAATGTTGATCGCCGCCTGTCCGACGACGAGCGTCGTGATCCCCGTCGCCAGCAGCCGGCCGAACCGATCCTCGGTCGCCATCGCGATCCGGTACCCAAGCCAGGCGAACGCTCCGAACCCCGCGACGACCACGAGGATCCCGATCAGCCCGAGCTCCTCGCCGATCACCGCGAGGATCATGTCGGTGTGCGCCTCGGGAAGGAAGTCGATCTTCTGGATCCCCTGTCCGAGACCTCGCCCCATGATCCCACCCGAGCCGATGCTGATGATCGCCTGGACAATTTGGAAACCCGAGCCTTCGGGATCGGCCCAGGGGTTGAGGAAACCGAGGAAACGGGCTCGCCGATACGGAGCCGCAGAGATCGCAACGGCCCCGGCTGCGAGCGCGAGCGCCCCGACCGTCGCGAACAGCCGGAGCGGGATCCCGGACACGAACAGGATCCCGGCGACCATCACCCCGAGGGTGATTGTGGTGCCGAGGTCGGGCTCGAGGATGATGAGCGCGCCGAACGCCGCCACCACCCACCCGACCTGCCGCATCAGGTCACGGAGCCTCTCGGCCGGGCGACGGCGGGAAAGCACTGCACAAACCCACACGCAGACCGCGATCTTTGCGATCTCGGACGGCTGCACGCTGACCCCGCCGAACTGGAACCAACGGCGTGATCCGTTGATCGCAGGGCCAAGGACGAGCACCGCGACACACGCGGCGAATGCGGCGACGAGGAGCGGTGGGGCGAGTGGTCGGAGCCGGTGGTAGTCGAAGCGCGACGCGACGCCGAGGAGGACGAGACCAACGAGCGCGTAGATCGACTGCTTCACGAGATACCGAACCGGGTCGCCCTCGCCCATCGCGGCCCTCGCCGAGGTCGCGCTGAACACCATCACGAGCCCAAACGCGACCAGCCCAAGGGTCGTCAGGATCAGCCAGCGCTGCTCGTGCGCGGGGCGCCTCACCCGGGAAGATTCCCCACGAGGCGACGGAACTCCTCCCCACGATGCTCGAAACTCGTGAACTGGTCGAACGACGCACACGCGGGCGAGAGGAGCACGACATCACCCGGTTCGGCGGCTGCAGCCGCCTCGCGCACGGCGCGCTCGAGAACACCCGCGTCGACGAGTTCCGCGCCCTCTGCTGCAAGTGCCTCGCGGATCGCCGCTGCCGCCTCGCCGATCAGGTAGCCGCGTCCGTCCGCGCCGAGCGCGGCCGCCAGAGGGCCGTACGGCTCCTCCTTGCCCCGGCCACCGAGGATCACGTGGATGCGTCTCCCGGGGAACGAGGCGAGCGAGCGCAGCGCCGCCGCCACGTTCGTGGCCTTCGAGTCGTTGACGTACAGCACGCCCTGCTTCTCGGCGATCTCCTCGATCCGGTGTGCGATACCCGGGAACGTGGCGAGCGCGCGGGCAACGGCCTCGCTTCCGATCCCGATCGACCTGGCCACCGCAGCAGCCGCCGCCGCGTTCTCGCGGTTGTGACGACCCCGAATGCGCGGTTCGACGGGGAGCGGATCGTCCGCGGCGAACTCGATCCGGCGGGCAAGCCCGGGAACGTCCCGGAACCCGACCGGGACGACGGCGACATCGTCGGGCTGCTGGCGTTCGAAGACGCGAAGCTTCGTCTCCGCGTAGGCGCCGAACGATGCGTGCCGATCGAGGTGATCGGGCGCGAGATTCGTGATCACCGCGACCCGCGGTCGCAACGTGTCGATCCCCTCGAGTTGGAACGACGAGAGCTCGCAGACGACCCATGCGGACGGCTCGCAGTTCCCGACGAGGGACGAGAGCGGGCGCCCGATGTTCCCGGCGACCTCGACCGCCACACCCGCCTCCTCCAGGATCGCGCCGAGTAGCGCGGACGTCGTCGTCTTCCCGTTCGTCCCGGTGACCGCGATGATCGGGTTGGGGAGCAGGCGCGATGCAAGTTCGACCTCCGCGACCACCGGGATCCCCGCGGCGCGGGAGGCGATCACAGGTGGTGATGACTCGGGAACCCCGGGGCTCTTGACAACGAGCCCGACGCCCGCGAGCAGCGCGTCGTCCCAGGCGCCGAGGGTCGCTGCGACACCGTCGGGAACGGCCGCCGCAGGAGACGTGTCATGCGCGACAACGGCGGAGCCCTCCCGCAGAACCACGGCCGCTGCCGCCGCGCCCGAACGCGCGAGGCCGAGCACGAGCACGCGGTCGGGGAGCCTCACAGGTTGAAACGGAGGTAGTACCGGTAGTACAGGACGAACCCGATCGCGCAGAGGATCGCGCCGATGATCCAGAACCGCACCATGATCCGGGTCTCCGACCACGCCTTCATCTCGAAGTGGTGGTGGATCGGAGCCATCAGGAACACCCGCTTACCCGTCCGACGGAAGCTCGCGACCTGGATCATCACCGAGAGCGCCTCGATGAGATAGATCCCGCCGATGAAGACGAGCAGCACTTCGGTCTCGGTGAGGATCGCGAGTGTCGCGATCGCGCCACCGAGCGCCATCGAACCGGTGTCACCCATGAACACCTCGGCCGGGTGGGCGTTGAACCACAGGAACCCGATCACCCCGCCGATCAGCGCGGCTGCGACGATCGCGAGGTCGAGGTACTCGTCGCTCCTGAGCGCGACCACCTCGGCGGAGCGGAGCCACAGAATCGCCGCGATCGCGAGCAGTGTCAGCAGCGAGACAGCGGCGGTTCCTGCCGCGAGCCCGTCGAGGCCATCGGTGAGGTTGACACCGTTCGCCGTTCCCGCGATCACGAGGAAGAGGAAGGGGAAGTAGAGCCAGTGGAGGTCGATGTTGACATCGACGACGGGGAAGTAGATCTCCGTGTCCATGTAGCCGATCTGCGTCGTCGCCCAGCCGACCCCAGCGGTGACGAGCAGCAGCCCCACGAGTTTCCAGCGCCCGTTCAGCCCGAGCGAACGCCGCCGGCGCACCTTGAGGAAGTCGTCCGCGAACCCGATCAGCGCACAGGCAAGGGTCGCGAGGAGCACGGTGAGCCCGGTGGTCGTCCGCGTGCTGACGACGAGAAATGGGATCACGGCCGCGAACAGGATGAGGAACCCCCCCATCGTCGGTGTTCCCTGCTTCACGACGTGGTGGACAGGTCCCTCCGCGCGGATCTGCTGCCCCACGCTGCGGCGGAGCAGCCAGGCGATGAACTGGGGCCCGACCGCGACGGCAATCACCATCGCGACGAGCCCCGCGGTCAGGACGCGGACCATGTCTCCGACAGGTTCTCGATCGACCGCGAGATGCCTTCGAGCCCGACCGATCTCGAGCCCTTGACGAGCACCGCGTCACCCGGACGCAATGCCTCGAGAAGCGGCTCCACCCCGGCCGCGTCCGGTGCCCACAGCGTCGTCGGGGCGCCGTCGAGATAGGGGCGCGCGACCTCCCCGACCGCGAGCACGAGGTCCACCCCTGCGGCGCGGAGCATCTCCGCGATCTCCCGGTGGTGGTGGAGGCTCTCGACGCCGAGCTCCGCCATCTCCCCGAGGATTGCGACCTTCCTGCGACTCCCCGCACGCTCGGCAAGGTCAAGGATCGCTGCGCGCATCGAGAGCGGATTCGCGTTGTACGCGTCGTTCACGACGAGACCGCCACCCGCGAGCGGCGACACCTCCCCCCGCCAGGGAGAGAGCTGGATCCGCGACGCACCCTCCTGGGCGCGCTCGAGCGGAAGCCCGAGTGCACGATAGGCGGCGAGCGCGCCCAGCACATTCGCCGCGAGGTGCCGCTGGTCGAACGGCAGCTCGAGCGCGACGGCGACGGGCTCCTCCCCTGCACGGCCAGGGACCGCGAACCCCCAACGGGATCCCTCGAGGCGCTCGACCGTAGCCGGGTCGAAGCGGATTGTCGTGACGCCGTCGCGGACGAGGAACGGGTACTGCTCCGCCGCGTCCGTGGGGACGACGGCGACCCCTCCAACCGGAAGTGCTTCCACCGCCTCGGCGTTTGCGCGGGCCGCCGCCTCGACCGACCCGACAAGCTCGAGGTGCTCGGGGCCGATTGCGCTCACAAGCACGAGGGAGGGCCTCGCGATCGCGCACAGCGCCGCGATCTGACCGGCACCGCGCATTCCCATCTCGGTCACGAGCACCTCCGTGTCGGGCTCGACCGCGAGCACGGTGAGCGGCAGCCCGAGCTCGTTGTTACGGCTGCGCTCCGCCTGGACCGTCGGTGTGACCGCCGCGCACAGCGCACCGAGGGCGTCCTTCGTCGTCGTCTTGCCCGTCGATCCGACGACCGCGACCACCCGTGCGTGCGACCGCGCGCGAACGAGCGATGCGAGCGCAGCGAGTGCCTCCTCCTGGTGATCGGGGATCAGCGTCGCGGCGCCACGCGACACGGCCTCATCGAGATACCGCGAGCCGCTGTTGAGCGCAACAAAGAGGTCGCCGGCCCGCGCGCGCCGCGAGTCGTCGTGGATGCGCCGGACGATCCCGTCTGCTGGCGGGTTCGCGAGCCGCCCGAGCGCGAGCTGCTCGATCTCCACGAACGAGATCGGGATCACGCGCTCGCCATCCGATCTCGCAGGGCCGCCCGGGCGACTTCACGGTCGTCGAACGGGTGCATCACACCGTCGACCTCCTGGCCCTGCTCGTGTCCCTTGCCCGCGATCACGACCACGTCGCCCGGGCCGGCACGGCGGATCGCGCTGCCGATTGCGGAGCGGCGGTCGAGATCGATCACCGCGTCGATCCCCGTCCCCTGAAGAATCTCCTCCACGATCGCGAGCGGCCGCTCGCTGCGCGGGTTGTCGTTCGTGACGACGATCCGGTCAGCGCGCTTGCGGGCTGCCTCCCCCATTCCGCGCCGCTTGTCCCGGTCGCGGTCGCCACCCGCTCCGAACACGACCGTGAGTTCGCCGTCGCCGAGCGGCCGTGCCGCCTCCAGCACCCGGTCGAGCGCATCCGGTGTGTGTGCGTAGTCGACAACCACCGCGAACGGCTGCCCCTCGTCCACCGGCTCGAACCTGCCGGAGATCGCGGTAACCGCCCGGATCCCCTCCGCGATCGCCTCGTCGGGGAGGTCGAGCAGCAACCCCACGGCGACCGCCGCGAGAACGTTCTCCACGTTGAACACGCCGAGGAGCTGCGTCTCGATGTCGATCCCCGCTGCAGTGAACCGCGACCCACGCACGTCGAGATGAAGCCCGTCCGCGCGCACCTCCGCGTCGCCACGGAGTCCGAAGGTCACGACCGGCGCGCGCCCCGCCACCAGCAGCTCGTCCGCGAGCCTGCGGCCAAACGCATCGCCGATATTCACCGCCGCCGGGGGCGGCGTCACACCGGTGAACAGGCGACGCTTCGCCTCGAAGTACGCCTCCATGTCGCCATGGAGGTCGAGGTGGTCCTGCGTCAGGTTCGTGAACGCGAGCGCCGCGAACCGCACCCGATCGAGCCGTCTGAAATGCGAGCCGTGGGAGGACGCCTCGATCACGGCCGCCACGTCGCCCGCGTCGAGCATCTCCCGGAGGAGTCCCTGCAACTCGATCGCCTCGGGTGTGGTGCGCGGCGCGGGACGCCGCTCGCCCCCGACGACCCATTCGATCGTCCCGACGAGGCCGGTGCCACGGCCCGCCGCTTCAAGCATCGCCCGCACGAGCATCGCCGTCGTCGACTTTCCATTGGTGCCTGTGACCCCGACGACCTCGAGCCGCTCCGTCGGCTCGCCGAAGAAGCAGGCGGCGGCCACCGCCATCGCAGCACGGACATCCTCCACCACGATCTGTGTCACGGGCAGCTCGAGCGGCCGCCCGACAACAAGCGCCGCCGCGCCCGCAGCCACCGCCTCCGGGGCGAGATCGTGTCCGTCGTGGCGTGCGCCCTGAACACAGAAATAGAGCGTCCCGGGCCGCACCTCGCGCGTGTCGTGCGCGAGCCCGGTCACCTCGACGGCCGCGTCACCACGGGCCTCGATCGGCGCCAGCGCACGGATCAGCGCTTCGAGCACCATCGTGGGCGATCGTAGACGAGAGCCGGGCCTACCCGGTCCCGACCGGCACTCCGGCGGCCAGCAGCCGCTTTGCCCGCGCCTCGCGCGCGTCCGGTGGGACCTCGAGGTACTGGAGAACGAATCGCGCGATGTCCCTGAACACGGGGGCGGCGACGACACCACCGTAGATCGCACCGTGCGGCTCATCCACCGACACCAGAATCGCGAACCGTGGCCGCGTCGCTGGCACGAGCCCCACGAACGAGGCGACGTACTTTCCGGTCGCATACCGGCCGTTCTCCGGCTTCTGCGCGGTGCCCGTCTTACCCGCAACCGTATACCCCGCGATCGCGGCTTCGCCGCCCGTGCCATCGATCACCGCGCTCGTGAACATCTCGAGCATCTGGTCAGCGGTGGGACGCGACACGACCCGGCGGTGCTTCGGGGGGGATCCGACCGCATCCCCGATCGTCTCGACGAGATGCGGGGTCGGCATCATCCCGCCGTTCCCGATCGCCGCGTATGCGCTCAGCATCTGCAACGGCGTGACCGCGATGCCCTGTCCGATCGGCACGGTGGCCGGAGTGGAGCCCGACCACTTGTCGAGCGGGAGCACCATTCCCGCAGTCTCCCCCGGATAGTCCACTCCCGTCACGTGCCCGAACCCGAACCGATCGACCCAGGCGGCGATGTTCCCACGCCCCAGCTTCAGCGCGACGGTGACCGTTCCGACGTTCGACGACCGCGCCACGATCTCCCGGACCGTCATCCGTTCCGTCCCGCGGCTGTGCACCTCGTGCACGACATGGTCGGCGACGCGGATCGTCGGTCCGAGCGTGAACTTGGTCGTCGGCGTGACGACGTTCTCTTCCAGCGCCGCTGCGATGGTGACGATCTTGAAGACGGAACCGGGCTCATACATGTCGGTGACCGCGCGGTTGCGGCGGGCATCGATCGGCGCGGCGCCCACGTGGTTCGGGTCGAACGTCGGTGCGTTCGCCATCGCGAGGATGGCGCCGTTCCGGGGATCCATCACGATCGCGGTCGCGCCCTTCGCCCCCCACCGGCGCATCGCCTCGACCACCGCCCGCTCCGCGTACGCCTGCACCTGATGGTCGATCGTGAGCCGCACGCTCGTCCCCGGCTGTTCCGGAGTCGACCGGATGACGTCGATCGTCTCACCCGAAGCGTTGTGGATCACGACCTCGTAGCCGGGCGTTCCCGCGAGCTTCCCGTCGAGTGACCGCTCGAGCCCTTCGAGACCGTCGTTGTCGACTCCGACGATTCCGAGCACGTGCGCCCCGACCCGGCCCTGCGGATACGAGCGGCGTTCCTCGGGATACGACTCGATGCCCGGGAGCCCGAGTTGCAGGAACTTCGCCGCCTTGTCCGGCCGCGCCTTGCGCAGCACGTACACGAACCGGTTCTCACGGTCGAGGAGCCGTTCGTAGAGCCGGTCGGCATCGACGCCGAGCGTCTCGGCCGCCTTGCGCGCAACGAGCATCGGGTCGTCGACGATCGCGGGATCGGCGTAGACGGTGATCGCGGACTCACCGATCGCGAGCGGTGTTCCCGTGCGGTCGAAGATCGTCCCGCGCGGCGCGGGGATCTTGACCAGCCCGTGCTGCTGGCGGGTCGCCATTTCGGCGAACCGGTCGTGGTCGACGATCTGGTACCACACCGCACGCACGGTCGCCCCTGCGAGGAGCGCGATCGAAAGCGCGAGAAGGACGAGAATCCGGAGCCGCGAACGGCGCGCGGTCACGGCTGGAGCGAGACGTACTGCGTGGACTCGGGCTCGGCCGCGACGAGTCCCAGTGTCCCCGCGGCGCCGGACGCGATGCGGTCGTTCGCGGTGGCGCTCGAGAGCTGTGCCCTCGCGGTCGCGATCTCCGAGCGGAGCGTTGTCCGCTCCCGCCCGAGGCTGGCGAGTTCGAGGTTCTTCTGGAGGCCGCCGACGCCGATCTCAACGACCCCCGCCAGGAAGGCGCCGACGCAGACGATCCACAGGATCCCGCCGGGCAGGCCCCCCGAGCGCGAGCGTGGAGTGGGGCGCGGCACCGCCCGCGGCGCGGTGCGCGTGGCGCGCGGGGTGCGACGTGGCTGGGCGAGCGTCGTCATGCCTTCACCCCGGCCCGGAGCTTTGCCGATCCCGCGCGTGGGTTGCGATCAAGCTCCGCCACGCTCGCGCGCACCGGCTTCGGGGTCAGCACTCGGAGCTCGGGCTCGTGTTTGCAGACGCAGACCGGGAAGTCAGGTGGGCAAACGCACCCTCGCGCACGGTCAGCCAGGAAGTGCTTGACCATCCGATCTTCGAGCGAGTGGAACGAGATCACCGCGAGGCGCCCACCGGGTCGCAGCATCTCGAGTGCCGCGGGAAGCGCCGCCTCGAGCTCACCGAGTTCGTCGTTCACTTCGATCCGGAGCGCCTGGAACACCCTCTTCGCGGGATGACCCTCGCCGAACCGGGCGGGAACCGGGATCGCCTGCTTGATCGTCTCGACAAGGTCTCCGGTTCGGGAGAACGGCTCCCGGTCGCGGCGGCGCGTGATCGCGCGGGCGATCTGCGAGGCATACCGCTCCTCGCCGAACCGCCGGAAGATCCGGATGAGGTCCCGCTCGCCGTAGGTGTTGACGACGTCCGCGGCGGACGGCTCGGAGGTGGGATCCATCCGCATGTCGAGCGGTGCGTCGGTGGCGTACGAGAACCCGCGCTCCGGCTGATCGACCTGCATCGACGAGATCCCGATATCGAGCAGGATCGCGTCGGCGCGGACGCCGTTCGCGGCGAGCTGCCGCAGCACGACGCCGAATCGGCCCCGGAGGAAGCGCAGCTCAACGCCGTGTGCGTGCGGCTTCAGCCGGTCGAAGTACCCCTTTGCGGTCGGGTCGCGGTCGATCGCGACGAGCTTGCCGGCGGAGGAGAGATCATCCAGCAGGAGCCGAGCGTGACCACCCGCCCCGAAAGTCGCGTCCACGACGGTCTCTCCCGGCACGACGGCCAGGAGCTCGCGGATCTCGTCCGCGAGGACGGGAACGTGGTCAGCGGTGTTCGCGTGCAAGACGTTGGGCAGCATCGTCGGCGCTCCCTTCGCTCATCTGTCGTTGCGCCCAGTTGGCGCGATCCCAGATCTCGAGGTGGTCGTAGACACCGACCACGGTCACGTCCTTGCCGAGCCCCGCGTGGCGGATGAGCGCCGCGGGCAGGTGCACCCGACCCTGGCGGTCGGGGATGTCCTCGCTGGCGCCGCCGAAGAAGTGGCGCCCGAGCGTCCGGGTCTCGGGAAGCAGCGGGTCGAGGGAGCCGATGCGATCGACCACGTCCCGATCCCACGTGGCACGCGGGTAGACGTCCACGCTCCCGTCGAGTCCCTTCGCGAGATACACGCCGTCCGCGAGCGCGGGCCGGAAGCGTGCGGGCAGCGTCAGACGGCTCTTGTCATCCACGGCGTGCTCGTACTCGCCGAAGAAAAGGGTTACCGGTCTGTGCGAGTTCCCCACGGTGCCCCACCATACACCACTTCACCCCACTTGTCCACCCCAATTCGCCACTTCTTGCCCACGGTCGAACCAGCCGCCGACGCGGCCCATTCCGGGCGCAGATGCGTGTCTCGCAGCTAGGAGAGAGCGTGGGGCGAGACACCGCGGCCGGTGACCGCGGCAGCGCCACATCGGGCGGCAAGTTCGACCGCCTCCACGGGCGCGAGGCCCTTCGCGAGCGCGAAGGCAAGGCCAGCCGAGAAGCAGTCGCCAGCACCGTAGGTGTCGCCGAGTTCACCGGGGAGCGGCGCGGCCGCATACGGCCCGCCGGGCTGCATCCACCCACCGAGCGAGCCCGCGGTCGAGACGACGAGCGTCGGGCCGGGCTCGAGATCGCCGGGCCGGTAGCGCTCGTCCTCGTCGGTCCCACTCCCGACGACCGCATCGAGCGGGAGCGCGGCCCGGCGCAGCGTGTCGAGCTCGCGGGCGGTGGCGACAACGACACGCGCGCGTCGAGCGCACCCGACCGCGTCGACATCGCCGCTCGCGAAGTACACAGCGTCCATCGACGCCAGTTCATCCCATGGATAGCGGTCGTCGTGACCCCGCGGACGGCTCAGCGCGCCCACGCTCGTGATCGTCCGCTCGCCGCCGCTGTCGACGTGGACGAACGTCCAGCGGGTCGGGCGGGCGTCGGGAGGAGCGTGGACGTGGATGCCCCGCGCGACGAGATCCGCGCGCGCCGCCCGCCCCGCGTCGTCGTCACCGAGCACGGTGTAGAGATGCGTCTCGTCGGCGAGCAGGGCGAGCTGGGCTGCAGCGACGCCACCGCCACCCCCCGCCTGCTCCCAGGTGGAGTGCGACTCGATGATCGCGCCCCGTCCGGGCACCACATCGACCCGTGCAAATCGAGCCCATTCGACGTGCCCGACGACCGCGACCCGCATGCCCGAGAGTGTGCCGCACGTCGGGACCGCACCGCGATCGTGGATGATGCGGCCGACCGACCGGAGGAGCACCCGCTGAGCGCCACGCCCGACACCGCAGGGATTCCCCGCACGCAGCCGTTCACGGTGCCCGGGTCGTCCGCGATCGCGTTCGACGTGATCGAGACAGCGATCGGACCGCTGCTCGGGGCCGTCACCGATCAGGGTCTTGCACTGCTCGCCTTCGCGGCGGAGGGCGATGCACCGCTCGAGCGACTCGCCCGGACACTCGGTGGCACGACCCGCCGCAACCCTCAGGCGCTCGACCCGACACGGCGCGAGCTCGAGGAGTACTTCGCCGGCGCGCGCACGGTCTTCGCGCTCGGACTCGACCTGCGCGGGCTCCCGTCGTTCACGACCCGGGTGCTCGGTGAGCTCGCCCGGGTTCCCTACGGCACCACCGCGACGTACCGCGACCTCGCGCGGCGCGTGGGCAGCCCGGCTGCGACACGGGCCGTCGGGTCGGTGATGAACCGCAACCGCATCCCGATCGTGCTCCCGTGCCATCGGATCGTCGGTGCCACGGGCGCGCTCACCGGCTACGCAGGGGGCCTCGGCGTGAAGGAGCGCCTGCTGCGGCTGGAGGGCACGATCGCCTGACCGCTCACTCGAGCAGCCGGTAGCCCACCCCCCAGACGTTCGCAACCACCCGCTCAGCACCCGCGTCCTCGAGCTTGCGTCGCAGACGACAGGCATGCGAATCGAGGGTCCGTGTCCGGACGCTGCCGCGGATTCCCCACACATCACGCAGCAGCTCGGCCTTGCCGAACGTCCGCAGCGGGTCGGTCGCAAGTTTCGCTGCGAGCTCGTACTCCCGGCACGTGAGCGGGATGGGGCTCCCGTGGACGCGAACCTGGTGCGAGCGGAGATCGACCGTCACCTCTCGCGCCTCGATCAGATCGGCCCCCGACCCAACCCGCCGGAGCAGCGCCCTGATCCGCGCGAGCAGCTCCGGATAGACGTCGCGCCCGACCACGTCGTCCGCGCCGCTGTCGAGCGCGCGCACACGATCGACCTCGGTGGACGAGGGGTCGGTGAGAAAGATCAGCGGCACATTCCGGTCCCACCAGCGACCGGGCTCACCCGCGCGGAGGCGCCGACAGAGGTCGTGCTCGGCCGCGATCACGACGTCGGGCGCAAGTTGCTCCACAAGGTCGAGCGCGTGACCGCCGATCGGAGCCTCGAACACCGTGAACCCGTCG
Organism: uncultured Gaiellales bacterium; assembly: GCA_964461665.1. Lineage (GTDB taxonomy): Bacteria > Actinomycetota > Thermoleophilia > Gaiellales > Gaiellaceae > Gaiella. The sequence goes on along the minus strand of CAYXAS010000017.1, from coordinate 2,687 downwards.
TCCCGCAGGTTCCGGCGGAGAAACGCGCGATGAAGAGGCTCCCGCTCCGCAAGCACGACCGCGCCGCCCGTCATGTGCCCGACGGTACGCCCGCACGCCCGGCGCCGCCAGATGTCCTTTGCGGCTATTCCGTGCCGGTCTGTCCACACGCGCCCGACGGGGACGCGGCTCCGTTGTCCAGGGCCACGCGAGCCCCGCGAGGTACCCGAACGCGGTGGGGGCTACGACTCGACCGCGTGACAGGCGGCGGCGCGATCCGCCGCGAACGCGCGCGCCACCGGATCATCCGTCTCGCACCGCCCAGCGAGGCCGCGCCGCGCCGCCTCACCGCTCGCAACGAGCGGACATCGCGGCCGGAAGCGACAGCCAGCGGGAATCCGGGTCGGGTCGGGTGTCTCGCCGACGAGCACGATCCGGTCGGCCGCGCGACCCGGGACGAGAGACAGGAGCGCCTGCGTGTACGGATGGGCAGGGGTGGCGAGCACCTGTTCGGTCGGCCCTTCCTCGACGATCCGACCGAGGTACATCACCGCAACCCGGTCGGCGATGTTCCAGGCGAGCCCGATGTCGTGGGTGACAACCAGCATCGTCACGCCCTGCTCGCGGACGAGCTCGAGCATCAGGCGGAGGATCTCCCCTCGCACGGACGCGTCGAGGCTCGAGACCGGCTCGTCCGCAACGAGAACCTCGGGCTCGAGGGCCATCGCGCCCGCGATCAATACGCGCTGCCGCTGCCCCCCGGACAGCTCGTTCGGGTAGAGGCCCGAGAACCGTGCTGCGGGCCTGAGTCCGCTCCGCTCGAGTGCGCGCGCGACACGTGCCTGTTCGTCACCGCCAAGCCGCTGGATCCGCGGGCCCTCCGCAACCGCGTCGTAGACGGTACAACGGGGGTCGAGCGCGCCCGATGGGTCCTGGAAGACCATCTGAACACGCCGCCGGTATGCGCGCAGCGCCTTCCTGTCGTACGCGAGCGGCTCGCCCTCGAACCGCACCTCCCCGGCCGTTGGGCGCACGAGACCGAGGAGAGCGCGCGCGAGCGTTGTCTTCCCGCACCCGGATTCCCCTACGAGTGCCACGACCGAGCCGCGCCGGACCGAGAGATCGACACCGTCGACGGCACGCGCGACCCGTCCGCGCGACGCGCGGAACTGGACCACGAGACCGCGGGCCTCGAGCAACGGCTCGCTCATCCCGTCCCCCGGACATGGACGCACGCGGCGTGCCGGTCCGCACCGATCGCGCGCAGCGCGACGTCCTCGTTGGCGCAGACGGGAAGCGCCACCGCGCAGCGGGGATGAAACGGACACCCCGTCGGGAGCGCGCGCGGGTCGGGGGGGTCGCCCGCAAGCCCTTCCGGTCGCAGCCGGTGGGACGGGTCGCCGACGACCGGGAATGACCGCGCGAGCGCGGCAGCGTACGGGTGTGCCGCTGCACCGAGCACCACGGCCGATGGCCCCTCTTCGACGATCCGGCCCGCGTACATCACAGCCACGCGCTCGCAGACCTCGGCGAGCGTCGCAAGATCGTGGGTGATGAAGAGGAGCGCGATCCCGAGCTCGCGCTGAAGACGCGCGACCAACTCGAGCACCTGGGCCTGCACCACCACGTCGAGCGCGGTCGTCGGCTCGTCCGCGACGAGCACCCGTGGCTCGCACGCAAGGGCGAGCGCGATCAGGACCCGCTGGCGCTGACCACCCGACAGCCGGTGCGGGTGGTCATCCTCCCTCCCCTCGAGCCCGACGAGCGAGAGGAGTTCGCGCACACGCGCGCGCGCCTGCGCGCGAGACGCCTCTGGCCGGTGGACGGTGATCGCCTCCTCGATCTGACGGCCGACCCGCTGAACGGGGTTCAGCGAGTGAAGCGCGCCCTGGAAGACGATCGACAGCTCGTCCCAGCGCACGGCGCGGAGCCGGCCGGGTCGCATCGTCAGCACATCCTCCCCGTCGAGCAACACCTCGCCCTCGACCTGCGTGCCCGGGGGCAAGAGGCGCAGGAGCGCGCCCGCGATCGTGGACTTGCCACACCCGGACTCTCCTGCGAGGCCAAGCGTCTCGCCCGCGTCCAGCCGGAACGAGACCCCGCGCACCGCGGGGACAGGGCCTACCCCCGACGGGTAGACGACCCGGAGGTCGCGCACCTCGAGCAGCGGGACGCTCACCGATGTCGCTCCCGTAGACGCGGGTCGAGCACGGCTTCGAGCGCGCGCCCGACAGCGGTGAACGCGAGGACGACGATCACGACCGCGATCCCGGGCGGCACGTAGTACCACCAGGCGTGCCGCGTGAGCGATCCCGCCTCGAACGCTTCCTCGAGCATCTTCCCCCAGGACGCCCGCGTCGGATCACCGAGACCGAGGAACGCGAGCGTCGTCTCGGAGAGGATCGCGATCGGGACTGTCAGCGTCGTATTGGCGATCACGAGCGGCATCGTGTTCGGGAGGACGTGGCGCACCATCGCCCGGAACGACGAGGCTCCGAGCACCCGGCTGCGCTCGACGTAGACCCGCTCCTTCAACGTCAGGACCTGCGACCGGATCAGCCGCGCGGTCACGGGCCAGGAGGTGATCCCGATCACGACGATCACGTTCCGGAGCGATGGGCCGAGCACCGCAGCGAGCACGACCGCGAGCGGGATGAACGGGATCACGAGAAACCACTCCGAGAAGCGTGCGAGGAGTGCGTCTACCC
>CAYXAS010000016.1:0-38628 GCA_964461665.1 uncultured Gaiellales bacterium | reverse complement strand
GGAGGCTCGGACGCGATCAGGCGTCTCGAAGGTGTGTGGTTAGTCCATCTAGCCGCACTCGGAGGAGCACAGGCGTCGACAGGCATTGGACCCGGTGTGTGGAGCGGGACGCCTGCCGTGGTCTCGACGCTCGAAGATGGCGATGGCGACAAGCCCGCGGAGGCCGGCCCCGCCAGCGAGGAGCAGGAGGCTTCGCGCGAACAGGAGGAGGCGCAGGAGCAGGCCAAGGAACAGACCGAGACAGCGCAGGAACAGGCCAAGGAACAGGCGGAAGTTGCACAGGAGCAGGCCAAGGAACAGACCGAGGCCGCGCAGGAACAGGCCAAGGAACAAGCCGAGGCAGCGCAGGAACAGGCCAAGGATCAGGCGGAAGCTGCACAGGCCCTGGCGCTCGCGCAAGGCGCCCAATCCGTCGACGTCGACAACGACGGGGTCGCGGACGCGAAAGACACCGACGACGACAACGACGGGGTCGAGGACGCGAAAGACAAGGACGCGGACAACGACGGGGTCGAGGACGCGAAAGACACCGACGACGACAACGACGGGGTCGAAGACGCGAAAGACACCGACAGCGGCAACGACGGCCTCTCTGACGCGAAGGACGCTGACGACGACGGTGACGGAACCGCGGACGCGCTCGACTTCGATGACGACAACGACGGCACCCCGGACGCGAAAGACACCGACGACGACAACGACGGGACACCTGACGCCACCGATCCCGACAATGACAACGACGGGACGCCAGATTTGAAGGACACCGACGACGACAACGACGGCGTCGCTGACGCGGCCGACCGCGATACCGACAACGACGGCGTCGCGAACGCGGCCGACCCCGATGACGACGGTGACGGCATCACCGACGCGAAGGACACCGACGACGACAACGACGGTGTTCCAGACAACCGCGACAACGACGACGACAACGACGGCGTCCCCGACACGGCCGAGTAGCGCCGCAGGACGGTCAGACCAAGCGGTGGCGCGGCGACGGTCGCGCCACCGCCGTGCTCACCCGCCGGCCGGGGAGCGCCACGGGGGCGTCAGGTTCCTGGCGTCCAGGGGCGGCGGTCACGCTGCCTCGCCGGAGGGGATAGTGCGAGAGCACAGACCCGGAGAGCGAGGTAGCGTGAGCGTCGTCAGCGCCCGCGGAGGGCGGCTCCGCCGCCCAGGAGCGGGTGCGTCCTGGAGGTCAGGCCAGGTGGAAGTACAGGGCGTACAAAAGCTCGACCGCGGGATTCGAGGTGTGCACCTGCACGTCCGACGGCGTGTCGATCAGCGCGTTCGTGTAGTTGAAGACGATCTTCACACCGGCCGCGACGAGCTGGTCGGCCGCATCCTGCGCCGACGTTTCCGGCACCGCGAGTACCCCAACGACGATGCTGCGTGCGCGGACGATCTCGTCGAGCTCCTCGAGGGCGCTGACCCTGACGCCGCCGACGGTCGTCCCGACCTTTGCGGGGTCGGCGTCGAACACTGCCGCGATCGTGATTCCGTGCTCCCCGAAGATCGGGCTGGAGACGATCGCTGTCCCGAGCCGACCGGCCCCGACGAGCGCGATGTTGTGCTGCCCCTGGGTGCGGAGGATCGACCGGATCTCGCTGAGGAGACCTTCGGTCGAGTACCCGACGCCGCGCTTCCCGAACCGGCCGAACCCCGCAAGGTCGCGGCGGATCTGCGTCGCGTTGATGTTCGTGTACTCCGAGATCTCCGCGGAGGAGATCCGGTCGCGTCCGGTCTTCTTCGCCTGCGCCAGCACCTGCAGGTACCGACTCAGCCTGGCGGCGACCCCGACGGTCAGGCGTTCGGCCACCGTGTGTTCCTCCCCCGCGACATCGGGGCGCATTGTGCCGACCGCGCCACGTTCCCCTCGGGAGAACCGTCAGTGCGTCGCTGCGAGCACCCTCGCGAGACCGTCGGGGGGGACGAAGAACGTGAACGCGTCCTGGCCGTCCACCTCCACCACCGGGATCCGCTCCCGGTAGCGCGCCTCCAATTCCGGGTCGCCGTCGATCCCGACGAGCACGAACCGCTCACCCACCTCGCCGCATACGCGCTCGACCACTGCGGCGGCCGTCTCGCAGAGATGACACCCCTCCGCGACAAACACCCGCACGCGCGGGCCGTCCATCGCCGCGCCTACGGGTAGAGGCCGCGGATCGTCGTCGCCTCGGCGACCCGCTGCACCGCGATCCCGTATGCGGCGGCGCGCATGCTCGTCCCCATCCGCTCCCGGGTCGTCCATGTCTCCTCGAACGCGCGCACCACGATGTCGTTGAGCTTCGCGTTCACCTCGTACTCCTTCCAGAAGTACTCCTGGAGCCCCTGCACCCATTCGAAGTACGAGACGACGACGCCGCCCGCGTTCGCGAGCACGTCCGGGAGCACGAGGATCCCGCGATCCTCGAGGATCTCGTCGGCGTCCGGGGTCGTCGGCCCGTTCGCGGCCTCGCACACCATCCGAGCGCGCACCCGCGGCGCGTTGTCCGCGTTCAGCACCTGTTCGAGCGCGACGGGAACGAGCACGTCACAGTCGAGCTCGAGGAGTTCCGCGTTCGTGATCTCGTCGGAACCCGGAAGACCCGCGAGCGCACCGTGCTCCTGCTTGTGCGCGACAGCGGAGGCGACGTCGATGCCGTACGGGTTCGCAACCCCGCCCTTCGAGTCGGAGATCGCCACGACACGCGCACCCTCGTCCGCGAGCAGCCGCGCGAGATTGCGACCGACGTTCCCGAAGCCCTGGATCGCGATCCGCGTGTCGGGGAACCGCCGCCCGTCCTTCTGGAGCGCGGTGCGGATGCAGTAGAGGACACCGCGCGCAGTCGCCTGGTCGCGACCGAGCGATCCACCGAGCGCGAGCGGCTTGCCTGTCACGACACCGAGCACGGAATGGCCGACGTTCATCGAGAACGTGTCGAAGATCCACGCCATCACCTGAGCGTCGGTCCCGACGTCGGGGGCGGGGATGTCCTTCTCCGGCCCGATCTCGTTGATGATCTCGGTCGTGTAGCGGCGCGTGAGGCGTTCCTTCTCGCCGAGCGAGAGCACCCCGGGATCGCAGACGACGCCGCCCTTGGCGCCGCCGAACGGAAGTGACATGAGCGCGCACTTCCACGTCATCCACATCGCGAGCGCCTTCACCTCGTCCTGGGTGACGGCCGGGTGGTAGCGGATCCCGCCCTTCGCGGGACCACGGGTCATGTTGTGGACGACCCGGTACCCCTGGAAGACGCGCACCGAGCCGTCGTCCATCACGACGGGGATCGAGACCTCCACGGTCTTCTTGCACTCGGAGAGGACGCGAACGAGGTCGGGATCGACCCCGAACACCTCGCCGACGCGCCTCAACTGGTCGCGGGCGAGGTCGAACGGGTTCTCGCGGAGGTGCGATGTCCCCGGCTCGGTCACGGTCACGCGCGGGACTATATCCCGGCGGCCTGCATACGACTGCGCCACGGCGCGGCCGGATGCGCGTCGAGCGCTAGCGCGTCCGACTGCCCGAGTGGCTCTGTGTAGCGGGCCGCGGAGGCGATCATCGCCGCGTTGTCAGTGCAGAGCGCAAGCGGCGCCAGCGCGGCGTCGGGAAGCGCTGCTCGGAGCTCGCTGTTCGCCGCCACTCCACCGACGACCGCAACCCGCTCGTGGCCCGTCGTCGCGACCGCCTCGCGGACGCGCGCGACGAGCGCCCGGACGATCGCGCGCTGGTACGAGGCGGCGAGGTCGGCGCGCCGCCGCTCCACCTCGTCCGGGGCGAGATCGCGGACGGTGTACAGGAGAGCGGTCTTGAGCCCGGAGAACGAGAGGTCGAGCCCGGACACGCGCGCGATGGGAAACGCGTAGGCGTCGGGGTCACCGTCACGGGCGAGGCGGTCGATCTCGGCTCCGCCGGGGTACCCCAGCCCGAGTAGCCGCGCGCCCTTGTCGAACGCCTCGCCGGCCGCGTCGTCGAGCGTCGAGCCGACCACCTCGTACCCCGATCGGTCGTGAACCGCGAGAAGCAGCGTGTGGCCACCACTCGCGAGCAGACAGGTGAACGGCGGCTCGAGGTCGAGCGGCCGCAGATAGAGCGAGGCAACGTGCCCGTGGAGATGATCGACCGGAACGAGAGGGAGCCCGCGCCCCCACGCGAGCGCCTTCGCAAACGACACTCCAACGAGGAGCGCGCCGACGAGCCCGGGGCCGGCGGTCACCCCGACGCGCGCGACGTCGCCGAGACCGACGCCCGCCCGATCGAGCGCCTCGCGCACGACGGGTGCAACGAGCTCGAGGTGGCGCCGTGACGCGATCTCCGGGACGACGCCCCCATATCGCGCGTGCAGATCCACCTGCGAGGCGATGACCGATGAGCGCACATCGCCGTCGCCCGTGACGACCGCAGCGGCGGTCTCGTCGCACGAGGTCTCGATCCCGAGGACCAGCCCGACCGGAGCCTCACCCATCGCTCCCGCCCCCGTTCGCCCCGTCCTCCTGGATGCGCCACATGATCAGGGCGTCCTCGCGGTTGTCGGTGTAGTACGCGCGGCGCAGACCGTGCTGGACGAAACCGTGCGCCTCGTACAGCGCGATCGCCCCGACGTTCGAGACCCGCACCTCGAGCGTGTAGCCCTCCCCCACCTGCTCACGCGTCACCTCGAACACCCGCTCGAGAAGCACCGAGGCGATTCCGTGCCTCCGAAACGGCGGCAGCACCGCGACCGACATGACGTGCCAGGAATCCACGTACCGGCTCGTGATGACGTACCCGATGAGTTCGCCCTCCTCCCCGACCGCGCCGACGCCAACCGAGCTGCGCTTCACCAGCTCTGAGATGAACATGGAGCGCGACCACGGGGCGCTGTAACACGCGGCGTCGATCGCGACGAGGCGGTCGACGTCGTCGAGTGTGAGGGATCGGAGTGTGTCGCTCATCCGGCAGGGACGGCGTCGGGATCGCGAACGTAGACGGGGACGACCGCCTCGCCCGAGCCGAACGCGACGGCCAGCCCGATGTGGTGCACGGCGCGCGGGAGGTGGCGGAGGTCGTCGTCGGGGGGGATGACCGCCCCGCGCTCCTCGAGAAGTGCACGCCAGCGAACGGCGCCATCCCCGATGAGGGTCTCGCCGGGAACGACGGCGAGCATCTCCGGACGGATCGCGCGCGGCCCGGCGACGAACACCTCGCCCCTGCGCGCATCGATCACCGCTCGGGCACTGGGGCTTCCTGCCGCGAGCGCGTCGAGGGTCGAGACGCCCGCGGTCGGAAGATCGAGCGCGACGCCCAGCCCCCGGGCGAGCGCGAGTCCGATGCGCGTCCCGGTGAAACTCCCAGGTCCGGTACCGACGACCAGCGCCCCCACGTCGCCTCGCTCCGCGTCCGCCTCACGGAGAAGCGCGTCGATGTCTACGAGCAGCGCGCGCGCCACGCCCACCCGCTCGCCGAGCAGCACCCCGTCGCGCACGAGGGCGCTCGTCGCAACATCGGTGGCGGTGTCGAACGCGAGAGTCAGCACGGCTCGCCGAAGCGTGCCTGCGGACGCGCGGCGGGAGCGCTCAGCAGCCCACAGGCCAGGCGGCGATGCCTTGCATCCGGTAGATCAACACAGCGGCCTTGATGTTCACCAACGGATCGAAGAGCTTCATCGGGTCTCCGCCCGTGAGGCGGTATGCGGCGTTCCCGGGGACGGTCGCGTGACGCGAGCTGACCTGGAAGAGGCCGAGGTAGCCGAAACCCCCCACATCGGGCCCGACCCAGTTGTAGGCGCGCGGGTTGAAGCCGGACTCCCGACTCGCAACGCAGATCATCCTGTCACCGAGCGCGCCGGTGCCGAACTGCTTGCGGATCAGTACCTTCATCCGCTGCTTCTCGGCGGCGGAGGCTGCGCCGTACCCGTCCGCTGACGCGCACGGCACGGCCGCGAGCGCCGTGACGGCAACGAGCGTGGCGGCGACCATCCGACGAAGGACGACCGCGCGCCGCGCGCCCCCTCTACGGACGCGTGGGAGGTGCATCAGCAATGCCTTGTACCACCCGCGCGTCCTGTGCGTCCAGCCTCAGCCGACGGGTGGAGGGTTCAACGTGCTCGATGGTGACCGTCACGCGTGGCTCCGGTAGCGCCGTGATCCCTGCCTCCGGCCATTCCACGAACGCCACCACACCGTCGAAGTACGACTCGAGGTCGCCCCAGTCGCTAGCGGTGAAACCGGTGAAGCGGTAGAGGTCGAGGTGCGAGATGCGAACGCGCCCCTCGTAGAAGTGGCCGATCGTGAACGTCGGGCTCGTGACCCGTTCGGTGACACCGAGCGCGCGGCACGCGCCGCGCACGAACGTCGTCTTCCCGGCCCCGAGCTCGCCGCAGATGAGGACGACATCGCCCGGCACAAGACGCGCCGCGAGCGCAGCCGCTATCTGCTCGGTCTCCTCGGGGGACCGAGTCAGCACCTCGACCGTCATCAGAAGAGCCCGAGCTGGGCATCGGCACCGAGGGCGGGTGGCGGCAGCGCGGGCGGATCCCGCGGCTCGTCGGCGAGAGCACGCGTCGCCGGTGGCGCCATCCCGAGCAGGCCCGGAATCGTCGCGAAATCGCGTTCGAGCTCCGCGAACAGCACGGGCGACGTGAGCGCGGCGGCCGGATGGTAGAGCGGGAGAAGCGTGACCGCGCAGCCGCCGATCTGCGTCGCGATCGGCTGTCCGTGGAGCTCCGCGATCGGGTGCGGCCGCGCGGTGAGCAGCCGCGTCGCGAACGTCCCGAGGGTCGCGATCACCCTCGGTTCGATGAGGCCCACCTGGCGGAACAGGTGCGGTTCGCACGCCGCGGCCTCCTCCTCGGCCGGATCGCGGTTCGGCGGCGGACGGCACTTCACAACCGTCGTGAGGTACACGTCGTCGGGGGTGAGGCCGACTGTCGCAAGCAGCCGTTCGACCAGCTCGCCCGTCCTCCCCGCGAAGACGAGACCGAGTCGATCCTCGTTGAACCCGGGTGCCTCACCGACGAGCATGAGATCCGCGTCGGGGTTACCGGAGCCGACGACGACCTGCGTCCGCGTGTGCGCGAGCGCGCAGAGGCGGCAGCCCGCCGTTTCCGACGCGTAGCGCGCGAGCGCGTCCTCGCGGTTCAGTGGCCGCAGCCGCAGCCGCCACCGCAACAGCCGCCGCCACCACCGGCGGAGCCGCTGAAGCTCGGCTTGACAGCGGCGCCATGCACCGCGAATGCCGACAACTGCTTGAGGACGTTCGAGGTCTGGCACGACGGGCAGGCGACCACCTGGTCGTCGTTCCGGATGAGCTCTTCGAAGTGCTGCTCACACTCCATGCACGCGTACTCGTAGATCGGCATCGATTTCGAGTGTAATGCCCTACACGGTGGGTGCGTGGACGGGATCGGTGCTCCAGGGGCGTCGGGTGCGACTCGAGCCCCTCTCTCCCGTGCACGCCGACGACCTCCGCGAAGCGGCTCGCGATGCGCGCACGTGGCGTTTCATGCCCGTCGTCCAGCCAGTCGGCGAGGAGGCGTTCGACGGGTGGCTCCGCACGGCGCTCGAGGCGGCGGAGGCGGGGCGCGAGGTGCCGTTCGTGACAGTCCTCGACGGAAGGGTCGTCGGATCGACGCGGTTTCTCGCGCTGCGACCGGAGCACCGTTCGGTCGAGATCGGGTGGACGTGGCTCCACCCGGACGTCTGGGGGACGGGCGCCAACACCGAGGCCAAGCTCCTCCAGCTCCGCCACGCGTTCGACCAGTGGGGGTGCCGCCGGGTCGAGCTCAAGACGGACGCACTGAACGTGCGTGCGCGGGCGGCGATCGAGGCGCTCGGCGCGACCTTCGAGGGGATCCACCGCAAGCACATGCTGGTCCGCGAGGGCGTGAACCGCAACTCTGCCTGGTACAGCGTGCTCGATGACGAGTGGCCGGCGGTGCAAGAACGGCTCGAGGAGCGGATCGCGGACTGACGCGCGCGCCCCGACGCGCTATCGTTCCAACAGCAGGCCCGGCATCCGTGAGGAGCTGGAGCGAGGAGCGATGATCGAGTCGGTACGCGTGATCGGCGCCCACGGGCGCGTCGGCGGCGCAGTGAGCGCCCGTCTTGGCATGCGCGGAATCCGCCTCGACGCCGCCGAGCCCGATCTCGTGCTCGTCTGCGTCCCCGACCGCGCGATCGCGGAGGTCGCCGCGGAGATCGAACCGGGCCCGTGGGTCGGGCACGTGAGCGGCGCGACCCCGCTCGCCGCACTCGCGCCGCACACTCGGCGCTTCACCCTCCACCCGCTCCAGACGTTCACCCACGACCGTGGCGCCGACCAGCTCGACGGTGCATTCGCGGCCGTCACCGCCGACAGCGACGACGGCCTTGCGATCGCGACGGAGTTGGCCGTGGTTCTCGGGCTGCGCCCGTTCCCGCTCGACGATGCGCGGCGCGCGCTGTACCACGCCGGTGCAGCGGTTGCGGCGAACTACCTCGTCACGTTGCGTCGGATCGGAGGTGAGCTGCTCGAGGCGGCGGGCGCGCCTGCCGAGGCACTCGACCCACTCGTCGCGCGCGTGGTCGAGAACGGGTTCGCGCTCACCGGGCCGATCGAGCGGGGCGATGAGGGGACGGTGGAACGCCATCGCGAGGCGATCGCTGCGGCACGCCCCGATCTGATCGCGGTGTACGACGCTCTCGCGGACGCGACGCGAGCCCCCGCGCCGGTGGCCGCATGAAGACGTGTCGCTCGATCGACGAAGTCCGGGTCGCGCTCGGGACGCTGCGCGGAGGCCGGGTCGGTCTGGTGCCGACGATGGGGGCGCTCCACGCAGGTCACAACGCACTCCTCGACGCGGCCCGCGCGGAGTGCGACACGGTGGTGATGAGCCTCTTCGTCAACCCCGCACAGTTCGGCGAGACCGCCGACCTGGTCGGCTACCCGCGCGACGAAGAGCGTGATCTCGAACTCGCGGCCGCGGCGGGCGTGGATCTCGTGTTCGCCCCGACGGTCGAGGAGATCTATCCGACGGGGTTCCAGACGTGGGTCGAGGTGACCAGGGTCGGATCGATCCTCGAGGGCGCCGCGCGACCCGACCATTTCCGCGGCGTCGCGACCGTGGTGCTGAAGCTGCTGAACATCGTCCGACCCGATGTCGCGTTCTTCGGCCAGAAGGACGCGCAACAGGTCGCGGTGATCCGACGCATGGTGTCGGATCTCGCCGTCGCGACGGAGGTGCGTGCGGTCCCCACCGTGCGCGACGCGGACGGGCTCGCACTCTCATCGCGGAACGTCCACCTCTCGCCGGAGGCGCGCGCACGCGCGCTCGCGCTCCCGCGCGCACTTGCAACCCGTGATGCGGAAGCCGCGCGAGGGATCCTCGCTGCCGCCGGGCTCGAGCCCGAGTACGTCGAAGTCGTCCCGTTCGACCCACCGGTGCTCGCCGCAGCGGTGCGGGTGGAGGACATCCGGCTGATCGACAACGCAACTCTCACCGAGGAGGAAGATCGATGAGCGTCCCACCCGGGAAGTTGGCGCTGCCCGAACTACAGGCGATGAAGCGCCGCGGTGAACGGATCGTGATGGTGACCGCGTACGACATGCCCGGCGCGCGGTTCGCAGAGGACGCGGGGATCGACGTGCTGCTCGTTGGGGACAGCGCTGCGATGGTGGTGCTCGGGCACGAGGGGACGACTGTCCCGGTGACGATGGAGGAGATGCTCTTCCTCACCCGTGCGGTCGCCCGCGCGGCCCGCCGCCCGATCGTCGTCGCGGACATGCCGTTCGGCTCGTACCAGGTGTCCGATGAGGATGCGATCCGGAATGCGATCCGGTTTGTGAAGGAGAGCGCAGCGGATGTCGTGAAGCTCGAGGGTGCAGGGCCGATGCTGACGCGTGTCCGCGCGATCGTCGGCGCCGGGATCCCGGTGATGGGCCACCTCGGTCTCACCCCGCAGAGCGCAACGATGCTCGGCGGGTTCCGGATGCAGGGCCGTACCGCGGAAGCGGCACGGCGACTCGTCGACGACGCGGTGGCGCTCGAGGCGGCCGGCTGCTGCGCGGTCGTGCTGGAAGCGGTTCCCGCGCCGGTTGCGGAGGAGGTGACGGCCCGTCTCGCGATCCCCACGATCGGGATCGGCGCCGGCCCCGGGTGCGACGGCCAGGTGCTCGTCTACCACGACCTGCTCGGACTCTCGGAAGGTCATCTCCCCCGCTTCGTGAAGCGTTACGCCTCGCTCTCGCGCGAGATCCGCGACGCGCTCGAGGCGTACGCAGCAGAGGTGCGTTCGGGCGTGTTCCCAGGCCCCGAGCACACGTACCCGATGGCGCCGGACGAGGCAGAGGCGTTCACGATGGACGAGCGGAGCTAGCGCCACCGCCCCGGTGCGCGCTACGCGAGACCGCGCGCCTTGCGGCTCGACGCCTGCTGACGCTTCGTCGCCGTGAGTTCGCTCTTGCGGAGGCGGATCGACAGCGGCGTGACCTCGACCGCCTCGTCCTCGCTGATCAGTTCGAGCGCCTGCTCGAGCGAGAGCGGGCGCACCGGGATGAGTCGCACCAGCTCGTCCGCGGTCGAGGAGCGGATGTTCGTGAGCTTCTTCTCCTTCGTCGCATTCACGTCGAGATCCTCGGCGCGCGCGTTCTCACCGATCACCATCCCCTCGTACACCTCGACGCCAGGCCCCAAAAACAGCGACCCGCGCTCCTGCAGGTTCAGCAGCGCGAACGTCGTCGTTCTGCCGCGCCGGTCAGCGACGAGACTTCCGGTCGGGCGTGTCCGCAACTCACCGTGCCACGGCTCGTATCGGTCGAACACGTGGTGGAGGATCCCGGTGCCGCGCGTCTCGGTGAGAAACTCCGTCCGGAACCCGATCAGGCCGCGGGCAGGCACGAGCACTTCCATGCGCACCCAGCCGGTTCCGTGGTTGACCATGTTCTCCAGCCGTCCCTTGCGCAGCGCGAACAGCTGGGTGAGCACGCCGACGTACGCCTCGGGCGCATCCACGGAAACCCGCTCCATCGGCTCGTGCACCTTGCCATCGATCTCCCTGACGACAACCTGCGGCTTGCCGACCGTGAGCTCGAACCCCTCGCGGCGCATGAGCTCCACGAGCACCGCGAGCTGCAGCTCGCCACGGCCCTGCACCTCCCAGACGTCCGGTCGCGCGGTTGCGAGGACGCGCAGCGAGACGTTCCCGACGAGCTCCTGCTCGAGACGTGCCTGGAGCATCGGCGCGGTGAGCTTCGACCCTTCCTGGCCGACGAGCGGCGAGGAGTTCGTCCCGATCGTCATCGAGAGGGACGGCTCGTCCACCTCGACGACCGGCAACGCCCGCGCATCGTCGGGGTCGGCGAGCGTCTCGCCGATCGTGACGGACGCGAGTCCGGCGACAGCGCAGATTTCCCCCGGCCCGGCCTCCTCTGCCGCCACGCGCTCGAGCGCCTCGGTCACGTACAACTCGACGACGCGAACGCGTTCGACGGTGCCGTCGCGCCGACACCACGCGATCTGCTGGCCCTTGCGGATCGTCCCGTTACGGATGCGGCAGATCGCGAGTCGGCCGACGTACGGTGACGCGTCAAGGTTCGTGACGAGCGCCTGGAGCGGGTGCGCTTCGTCGTAGACGGGCGCAGGAATGGTCCGGAGGAGTTCGTCGAAGAGCGGTTGCAGATCGGCGGCGAGATCGTCGACCGCAACTCCGGCCCGACCCGCCTTGGCGTTGCAGTAGACGATCGGGAACTCGATCTGCGTCTCGTCCGCGTCGAGGTCGAGGAAGAGGTCGTAGACCTCGTTCACGACCTCATCCACCCGGGCATCGGGCCGATCGACCTTGTTCACCACGAGGATCACCGGGAGCCGCGCCTCGAGCGCCTTGCGCAGCACGAACCGGGTCTGCGGCAGCGGTCCCTCACTCGCATCGACGAGCAGCAGCACGCCGTCCACCATCCGCAGCCCCCGCTCGACCTCGCCACCGAAGTCGGCGTGACCGGGTGTGTCGACAATGTTGATCTTCGTCGAGCCGTAGCGGACCGCGGTGTTCTTCGCGAGGATCGTGATCCCCTTCTCCCGCTCGAGATCCATCGAGTCGAGCACCCGTTCGGCGACCTCCTGGTTCGCGCGGAACGAGCCCGACTGCCACAGCATCGCGTCCACGAGCGTCGTCTTGCCGTGATCGACGTGGGCGACGATCGCAACGTTCCGGATCTCCTCGCGCGCCGCCACTCACCGAGGGTACCGGCACCTCCCGATCCGACCGTCCGTGGGAGGCCCGTAAGAACATGCGCCCTCGGCCCCGACTACAGGGTATGAGAGACGAGAACACCAACACGGATGGCACGGAGAAGAAGGCGCTCGCCGCCGCGCGTCGTCGCATCCTGAGTCGTGTGCGTAGACGTAACAAGGGTTTGTCGGCGCGTCACGCGAAGTTGTTCGCGCACACCGATGACGCGCAGCAGGTCGATCAGGCGGTGTTGAAGGCGCTGTACATGGACGCCCTTCGCAACCTCGGTGACTACATGGGGATCACCGTGGAGCCCGCGGCTGCCGTTCACCCGGTCGTCGGGGAGCTCACCCAGGTAGCGATCCCCACCGGAGCGCTTGTCGAGATCCGGCTCGCAACCAGGGTTGCGAAGTCGCTGGTCGATGGGATCGTCGCGGAGCGGTACCCGGGGATGGGGGAGGCATACGGTGACGCGAGTACGCGTCAGGAAGCGGGTGCGTGGCTCGGGGTCTTCCCCGTCGCTCCCTGTGGTGACGATCCCGAGAACGCGCTCGCGCAGTCGTTCGGTAGCGCACTCGAGGCGCTGTTCAGGATCACGCGTGGGCTCGCGGCGATCGAGGCGGTCTGCGTCGTTCTCGACACGCACCACGAACAGGCCGCGATCGAGCAGGGGCTGGCGCAACTCGATGGCGAGTTGACGGTCGAGGACATCCTGAAGCACGCCGACGCGAACGTCTGAGCCGCCCCGAGCGGCGCCCCTGACGAAGTGACCCCCCGCCTTGCGGCGGGGGCTCGAAGGGTGCCCCGCGGTCAGCGCTCCCACGGCTTGCCGTTGCCGAAGTAGCCCTCGCGAAGCTCGTTGGCCCACTTGACACGCGCGAGCTCCAGCCGCTGAAACGTCGCCTCGATCCCGAGGTCGGGAACCGCGATCGCAGCGCGGATCCGGTTCAGATCCCACTGCTCATTCCCCACTTCGGCGACGACGAACGCGGGCTCTGCGAGACCCGGGAGGTAACACAGTGTGACGGTCGCCTGCGGGGCCCCGGTGTCGCGGACGATCCGTACGGCGAGCTGTCGCGCGATCAACGCACCAACGCGATCGACCTTGTGCGGGTCCTTCCCACAGAGCGCGCCACCACCGATCGGGACACCCGAGCCGTAGTGATCGACCGCGAGCTTCTTGCCAGACAGCCCATTGTCGCCGTGCGTGCCACCGCAGCTGAAGTTGCCCGCGCCGTTCAACCGCACCAGCGACGCGTCCCAACTTTCGGCGAGACCGGGCAGCGCCCCGTCGAGCGCGCGCGCCTCCGCCGCGAGCACGGGAAGCGCAAGCCGATGAAGCTCCTCGTACCCGACGCCGTCCGCGTGCTGGAGCGCGACGTTGCAGAGACGCCACCGGAACGTGTCGCCGTCCCGGTCGATCCCGACCAGCACCTTGCCGTCCGGCCCGAGCGTGCGCGGGTTCACGTCGCGCAGGCGCGTCAGCGCCACCCGGACTCGTCGAACGGCGTGAACGGCTGGCGGGAGGAAGCCAGTCGCTTCGCTCCCGGCGGCGTGACCGACGCAGATGTTCTGGTCATCCGAGAAGCCACGGATCGCGCGCTCCTCGGGGTCGAGGTCGCCGATGTCGAGATCGCGCGTGACCCGCGGGGGGAAGGCCCAGCCACCGGTGTATCCCGCGGACTGGAATGCGGCGTGCACGATCCACTTCAGGCGGCGCTTGTCGAGACATTCCTCCCCCTCGGCCTCGATCGGCACGGCGGGGAACATCCGTGGCCTCACGGCAACACGACCGGTGACGAACACGGAGTCGCGGTGAACCGCGACCTCGACCCCGACGAGGGCGTCGGGGTCAATGCGGAGTGCCTCATCGACGATCGACTCCGCGATCGCGTCGGCGACCCGGTCGGGGTGGCCGGGGAGGACATCCTCGGCAAGTAGCAGTGTCATCGTGATCTCCGATCTGGAGCGAGCGGTGGCAGGACGGTGAGAGAGCGTGCGATCGGCCGGAGATCAGCCAGATACGCGGACTCCGACGGGAGAACCGCATGGATCGCGATCCGACGCGCGCGAAGCTCGGCCGCGAGGTTCGGCGGGGCGTCCCCGACGTAGCCGTCGGTGAGGATCAGGCACCGCCTGAGTTGGCGATTCGCGAGCGCGTGCTCCAGCACGCAACGGAGATCGGTGCCGAACGTGGTGCTGAGCTTGCCGCTCCTGAGCTTCGCGGTCGGCAGCGCGGCCACCTCGGTCGAGAACTGGAACACACGCGCCTGTCCACGCTCCGCATAGGGCGCGACCAGCCCGCACAGGTGCGGCAACAGCGACTGCATCGAGCCCGAGACGTCGAGGTAGATATGCGCGGTCGCGGGACGGTGCGGCACGCGCGCCCGCACCGTCACGGGCTGGGCCCAGAGCGTCGATGGCGCCCCGAGCGCCCGGCGCGCGGGCTGGAGACGGTCGCGGCCGCTCGGAAGCACGCCGAGTCCACCGGTCGTGACCACCGTGTCGCGCGTCCGCCGTGTGAGCGACCCCGGCCGCCGACCGAGTGTCCTCCGCAGCACGCGGGCGAACACCGGCAGCGTCTCGTGCGCCGGCGAGTGCAGCGCCGTGACCCAGTTGTCAGCGTCTCGGCCTGCGTCACGACCCGCAAGCGGGATCGGCGGCGGCGGCCAGCGAGCCACGATCCGCCGCACCACTCCGCCGAACAACGGGTCGTCCATCGCCTGCTGCTCGGTGGCCTCGGCACCCTCGCCGCCCTCGTCTCCCTCATCTCCGCCGTCACCGAGGGGGTCGTCATGGAGCCCAAGCAGCAGCGGCTCGCTGCGCAAGGCGCGCTTCTCGAGCAGGTCGAGGATCTCCTGGTACATCGGCATCTCGGCGCCGTCCGGATTGTCGACCGGGTAGAGCCGTTCGAGCATCCGCTTCGTCCCCGCCGGACCGACGCCCTGCGGATACTCGGGATTCCTGGGCCAACCGACAGGCGGTCGGAGCAGCAGCCCGGGGAACTCATCTGCAGGGTTGAGCGTCTCGAAGAACCCCCGATACTCCGGGCCTGCGTGCTGGCGCGCGAGTCCAGCGTTGATGATCGCGTCGAAGGCGACGTTGTGGGCGAGCGTGACGCGCGGGTAGAGCCGCGTGTGGGCCAGAATCACGTGCCAGAGCTCGTGCATCACGAGCAGGAACAGATGCTCGTCGCGACGGCAGTACTCGGCCACGAAGTCGGGGTTGAGCAGCAGTCGCGGCCGCGCGCGGCACTCCACCGCGGCGGTCGGGATCTCATCGCTTGAGAGCACCCCGGCGAGACGGCACAGCGTCTCGAGTTCGAAGCTCGCCGCCGGCAAACAGGACGAGATCCGCTCGGCGAGTACCGCATCCGCCCCGCCGCTCATGACTGCCCCCTTGCGAGCGCGACGAGACGAGGGTCGTCACTCGCCAACTCACGCTCGAGGAAGTCGGGCTCGAGCGCGAGCGGCGCCGTCGCGAGTAGCACCTGTGCCCGCGTCCGCCCGAGCACGTTCAGGACGAGAAGCGGGTCACGGACGGACACGGGTCGCGACGTGATGTCGTCGCGCCACGCGTACACGTGGCATGCGCCGCGCAGTCCGTACCCGTCCCACGCCGCCTCCAACCGCTCCTCGCACGTGTCGTCCGCGAGAAGACGGCTGGCGGATGCCCGGACCGTCGCGAGTCGGAATCGGCACACCGCCGGACCAGCCGGTTTCAGCCGCGCACTCACGTGCGTCCTCGGAGGCGTCGACATGTTGTGCAGCACGGGCCACGTCATGCCGTCCCCTCCGCGACTCCGAAGCGGTTCAGCAGGCCGACGAACGTGCGGTGCGCCTCGTGCCACCCGGTCTGCGCGAACAGGTCCGGGAATCCTCCGAGCAGGAAGTTGCGCTCGAGCACGCGGGTCCGCGCCGGATTGGCGACGAACAGGGTCATCGTTCGCCATGTCTCGAGCCCCGAGGAGCCCATGTGTAGCGACGCCGACACCTCCCGCGGCTCGAGCACCCGACGGGCGAGCTGCACGAGCGGCTCCCAGGCGGCGGGTGTCAGGTTGCGCCGCTCGCGGAATGAGAGGAACATCGCCGTCCCGAGCGCGACGCGGTCGGCGTCCGTCTGCTGCGCACCGAGCGCCTGCGTCACGAGTCGGGAGAGATCGCGATCGGCGAGTTCGAGCCGGTCACCGAGGAGCACGCGCGCCACCGGATCTCGCTCCTCGAGCACCTGGCGCCAGGCGGCATCGTGGGCGAGTCCGCTGATCTCCCACGCCTGTCGATGCGCCGCACGGAGCTTGATCGGGGATGGCACTTCTTCTCCTGCGGTCTGCGGCAGCCCGAACTCCAGCACCAGTTCCGCGCTGTCCTCCAGATCGGTGCCCCGCTCGAGTACCTGGCGGGCGGCGTGGAGCGCCGCCACCGAGCGGGCGAGCATCCTGACGCGTCGTGGGCTCAGCGCCAGTGCGGCGCCGCGCAGCTCTGCCGTGACGGCGACGACGTACTCCGCCGCGCGCTGCTCGATCTCGGGCGCGAGTTCGGCAGCGAGTGAGGCGCAGCGTTCGACGAGCGCCGGGAGATCGAGGGCTCCGGGGAGCGGAACCATGCCCGCGGCGAGCGCGAGACGCTCGTCCTTGGTGAGATCGTCCCATCCCGGGACGCGCACCACGAACGGAAATCGGTCAGCGAGCGCGGGGTCGATCGGCTCCGCGCCCAGGTACACGTCGCCGTCGGCGGAAGGATCGTCCGGATCGTCGGGCGCGGGAGGGTTCATCGCCGCCCAGCGGTGACGCAACCTGTCGAGATCGAGCCCGGCCACCCGCCGCTCGTGGACGATCGGGAACACCTTGTTCTGGAGGTCCGCGCGGCAGCGTGAGAGCTCATCCACGAACACGAACTCGGCATCCCAGATCGACCCGTCGGTGCCCACGAACCGGAGCTGATCCGACCCCTCCACCGGCAGCGGGATCCCGACGAGGTCGTCGTAGTTGAGGAGCGATGCGTTGTAGTGACGGAACTCGAAGCCGAGCGCCTTCGCGACACGCTCGACGACCAGCGACTTCGCCGTGCCGTGCGCTCCGACCAGCAGCACGGGCGCCTCGAGCGCGAGTGCGGCGAGCACCACCGGGTCGATTCGGCTCCAGCCGACGATCCCGAGCGCGCGCGTCAGCTGGATGCCGACGGGCTTCGAGCCGCGACCACCCGCCCGCTTCCGCGCCGGTTTTGCCTTCGTCGTTGTTGCTTGCTTCGTTGTCGTGGTCGCGGGCATGTGCAGTCTCCTCCGGTTTGGAGAGACCGTCCCGATCATCCGCCACCTCCCCGCTGGGGGAGCCTTTCTAGCCGCTTGTCCCTACCGGGACCGCATCGCTCCTTGCGGAGCAGCCACCTTGGCAACTAACAGGTTGGCGGACGATCGAGCCAGGCTCTCTCGTCTCTCGTAATGCCGTGCCAACTGTACCTGACGCAGCGGACGTCTGCCGAGACTGTGCGGCTCGCGGGGAGGCGCGTGGAGATGCCGTCGCGCCCCCACATCGAGACGACTGCGCGAGACCGTGCGCGCCTCGACGGCTCCACCAGCGCGGACGGGTCGTGACCAGACACGGCCCCGTTCGCCATCTTGATGCGCTCCCGTCCAGCCCGCATTCTCCCCGCATGGACGACGACCACTGGGGCACGGCGACATCTCCGCGGTGTTGACAACCTACAACACTTCTCGCTAGCCTGTGAGACGACATGGCGACAAGGACATCCGCAAGGCGATCGCCGAAGCCGAGCGGCTCGGCTGGACGACGCGATCCGCGGCGGGGAGCGGCCACACATGGGGATGGCTCGAGTGCGGGCGTGGCTGCACGCTCGCACTCCACTCCACCCCGCGGAGCCCGACCGTGATCGCGAGGCGCATCCGCGAGAACGTCCGCCGGTGTCCTCATGTCCCGGAGGCGTCGTGACGGACGGCCGGACACACCGGTTCACGCTCGTCTTCGACGGGATCGACGTCTCCGACGAGCGCGTCCTCGACGCGCTGTTCGCCGGCGGCTGCGACGACGCGCTGTTCGGGGTGCGTGACGGCGAACCCTTCGCTGACTTCGAGCGGCCGGGCGAGACGCTGCCCGAGGCGGTCGTCCGCGCCGTCGCGGAGATCGGAAGCGTCGCTCCTGGAGCACGCCTCACACGGATCGAACCGACAAGCCTCGTGTCGCTCGCGGCGATCGCCGACCGTGTCGGACTGACACGCGAGGCCGTGCGGCTCTATGCGACCGGGCACCGTGGCCGGGGCGGCTTCCCCTCTCCCGTGAACCACATCGATGGCGTCACGCGGCTCTGGTGGTGGCCCGATGTCGCCCGCTGGCTCGAGGTGGACGACAGGGGGACGAGCGAGGCGTTCCAGGATGCGGAGTGGGTGGAACTCGTAAACACCTCGCTGCGGGCCGCACTTGCTCGCACACGCCTGAGACCGGAGCGCATCCGGGCAGCCAACACCGTGATCGCAGCGTCGCGCCCTACGCCGCCGGCGACCCCGGCCCGGCACCCGGTGATCGCGCCGAACCCTCGGCTTCGGCGGGCACCAAAGCCGCGGTAGCCCCGGCGCCGGCCTCAGAACGTGCGAGGAACAACGAGCAGCGCGGCGACCAGAACACCGGCGAGCGCCACCGCCGTCACCACCCCGCGCCACGGGAGCCTGAACGTCACCCGCAGACCGAGCGCGAGCAGCCCCGCCGACCAGAGCGCGAACACGAGTCCGACCGCGCTCACCACAGCGCGGGGCGTGCCCGCGTCCGCCCCACCGGTGTGGAACCAGGCGCCGCCCGCCCAGATCGCGATCAGCGGCACCGTCACCACCAGCGAGAGCGCGACCGGGAGCGCGGCGAGCGCGAGCACCTGTCGCGCCTCGCGGAACGAGGCGTCGACCCCCGCCCCGCGCGCACCGACCCACACGGCGAGCCCGAGCAGGAAGTAGCCAGCCGCGCCGTAGAGCGAGCCACCGACGAACGTCGCGACGATCGCGACCAACCAGTCCACGGACCCGTCGTCCATAAGGCCGCCCCACGCGGGTGTCAACAGGATCCCGGCGATCCCGGCGAGCAGCGTGATCGCGAGCACCGGCTCCGCGCGCGCGTCCACGTCGAGATCATCGTCTGCGCGGAGCGCACGAAACACGCTCCGGGGATCGGTCACGAGCAGCGGCACACGCCCCCACCACGCCCGTCCGGCAGCCGCGGCCTCATCAGCGCGCTTCTCGGCCTCCAGGTCGGCCGCCTGTGCCGGTTTCGGCGGTCTCGGGTCCATCGGGCGAGCGTACCCGCCGCTGCCGCCCGCTACGCGACAGGCACGAGCGCGTCGAGACCCAGCGCCCGTGCGGCCTCCGCGAGCCGCTCGTCGGCGACGACCATCACATCACCATCCCCGAGGACATCCTCCGCAGTCGCGAGGTGAATCGCGTCGTAGCCGCGGAGTGCGAGCGTGCCCGCCAACTCCCCCGCCCGCCACGCCAGTTCCTCGCTCAGTCCGATCGAGTCGGTCTGCTCCCACCGAGCGGCGAGCCAGGAGAGCGCGAGGCCACAGTGCGCGTCATCGATCCGGGCCGCTCGGTGCGCGGCTGCGATAGCGGCGCACGCTTCGGCGACGAGCGCCACCGACGCCGCGGCGTGAGACTCGGCCCACACTTGGCGCACCGCAGCAGACCCGGGCTCATCGAGGACGAGTTTGAGGTACGCGGATGTGTCGTAGTACGCGATCAGCGGCGCTGCTCGTCCAGGAACTCTGAGATGTTGAGACCCTCGATTCGGAGTGGCGGCGGCAGTGGCGTCCGCGGCTCTCTCGCGGGTCGGACCTTGCCCTCCCGGATCAGCCGGGCGAGCTTCGACTCCGCGGCAGGCAGAACGCGGGCAATCGGGCACCCGTGCTCGGTAACGACGAGCTCCGTGCCCTCCTTCACCTGCGCGAGATATCGGCTGAGATGCAGCCGAAGCTCACGGACACCGACGCTCATCTCCGCCATAGTAGTGCCAATCATAGCAGATGTATAGTGTCTCTTCGAGCCGTCGCGCGAGCGGACACCGTCTATGCGGCGGCGGGCGCGGCGACCGCCGAACCGAGCAGAGCGCGCAGGAACCGCCCCGTGTGCGACCCCTCGGTCGCCGCCACGTCCTCAGGCGTCCCTGCGACGATGACCTCGCCGCCCGCGTCGCCACCCTCCGGGCCGAGATCGACCACCCAGTCCGACTGCTTGATCACATCGAGGTTGTGTTCGATCACGAGCATCGTGTTCCCCGCGTCCACCAGTCGCTGCAGCACCTCGAGCAACTTCTCGACATCCGCGAAGTGAAGCCCAGTCGTCGGCTCGTCGAGGATGTAGAGCGTCCGCCCGGTCGCGACCTTCGACAGCTCGGCCGCAAGCTTGACGCGCTGCGCCTCGCCACCCGAGAGGGTCGTCGCCGGCTGCCCGAGGCGGATGTAGTCGAGCCCCACGTCGTGCAGCGTCTGGAGCCGTCGCCGGATCTTCGGGATCTTCGCGAAGAACTCGAGTGCCTCCTCGACCGACATCTCGAGCACATCCGCGATCGACTTGCCCTTGAACCGCACCTCGAGCGTTTCGCGGTTGTAGCGGCGCCCGTGGCAGGTGTCGCACGGGACGTAGACGTCCGGGAGAAAGTGCATCTCGATCTTGATCTGCCCGTCTCCCTTGCACGTCTCGCAGCGGCCACCGCGCACGTTGAACGAGAACCGGCCGGGCTTGTAACCGCGCACCTTCGCCTCCGGGGTGAGCGAGTAGAGGTCGCGGACGTGCGTGAACAGGTCGGTGTACGTCGCGGGGTTCGAGCGCGGGGTGCGACCGATCGGGGCCTGGTCGATCTCGATCACCTTGTCGAACGCGTCGGCGCCCTCGAGCGCGTCGTGGGCGCCCGGCTTCTGGCGGCCACGGTTCACATGGTTTGCGAGCGCCTTGAACACCACCTCGTTCACAAGCGTCGACTTCCCGGAGCCCGAAACACCGGTCACACACGTGAACGTCCCGACCGGGAACTCGACGTCCACATCCTTCAGGTTGTGCTCGCGCGCCCCCACCACCCGCAGCACCCCGCGGCCGGGTCGGCGCTGCTCGGGCACCGCGATCCACCGCGCGCCCGAAAGAAACGCTCCCGTGATCGAGCCCGGAACGCGCACCACGTCCTCCGCCCGTCCCTGCGCGACGACCTCGCCCCCGTGCTCGCCCGCGCCCGGCCCCATGTCCACCAGCCAGTCGGCGACCCGCATCATCTGCTCGTCGTGTTCCACCACCACGACCGTGTTGCCGAGGTCACGGAGCCGCTCCAGCGTCCCGATCAGCCGGTGGTTGTCGCGCTGGTGGAGCCCGATCGACGGCTCATCGAGGATGTAGAGCACACCGACGAGTTGCGACCCGATCTGGGTCGCAAGCCGCAGGCGCTGTGCCTCCCCGCCCGAGAGCGTGCGGGCCGCACGGTCGAGCGACAGGTACCCGACCCCGACGTCGTCGAGGAACGTGAGCCGCTCACGGATCTCCTTCACGATCCGGTGGCCGATCAGCTCCTCGGTCGGCGTCAACTCGAGCGCGTCGATGAAGTTGAGCGCGCCGCTCACCGAGAGGCGCGTGAACGCGTGGATCGACTTCCCGCTCACCGTCACCGCGAGCACCTCGGGCTTCAGCCGCGCCCCCTCACACGCGGGACACGGGCGCAGCGACATGTATTCCTCGATCCGCTCGCGCTGCTGCGGCGAGTCCGTTTCGCGGTAGCGGCGCTGGAGGCTTACGACCAGCCCCTCGAACGCCATCGCGTACGAACGCTTGCGCCCCATCCGGTTCTTGTAGGAGACGAGCAGTCGGTCGCCGTCCGTCCCGTGGAGGAACCGGTGCTGGTCGTCCGGGTCGAGGTCGCGCCATGGGACGCGCACGTCGATCTCGTACCGCTCCGCGATCGCTCGAACCACCGACTCGTAGAACCCCTGGCCGCCGACCGACCACGGGACGAGCGCGCCCTCTTCGATCGAGAGCGACGGATCGGGGACGAGTAGGTCGGGGTCGATCTCGAGCTGTGCGCCGAGACCGGTGCAGCGGGAACACGCGCCGTGTGGGGCGTTGAACGAGAAGATCCGCGGCTCGAGCTCGGGGAGCGACACGCCGTGCTCGGGGCAGGCGAAGTTCTCGGAGAAGAGCATCCCTTCGCCATCGACCACGTCGATTGCAACAAGTCCGTCCGCGAGTGAGGCTGCGGTCTCGACCGACTGCGTGAGCCGCTGGCGGAGATCGGCCTTCAGGACGAGCCGATCGACGACCACCTCGATCGTGTGCTTGAACTTCTTGTCGAGTTCGATCTCCTCCTCGAGGAGCCGCTGCTCGCCGTCCACCTTGACGCGCGTGAATCCGTCGCGCCGCAGTTCGTCGAGCAGATCGCGGAACTCGCCCTTCCGGTCACGCGCCACGGGCGCGTTCACGGTGAACCGCGTCCCCTCAGGGAGGGCAAGTACCTGCTCGACGATCTGGTCGAGGCTCTGCCCCGCGATCGGCCGCGCGCAGACCGGGCAGTGCGGCCGTCCTACCCGTGCGTAGAGGAGCCGCAGGTAGTCGTAGATCTCCGTCACCGTCCCGACCGTCGAGCGCGGGTTGCGCGATGTGGTCTTCTGGTCGATCGAGATCGCGGGCGACAGCCCCTCGATCGAGTCCACATCCGGCTTCTCCATCATCTGGAGGAACTGGCGCGCGTAGGCGGAGAGCGACTCGACATACCGCCGCTGACCCTCCGCGTAGATCGTGTCGAACGCGAGGCTCGACTTACCCGAGCCCGAGAGACCCGTGATGCAGACGAGCGCGTTCCGAGGGAGCGCGACCGTGATGTCCTTCAGGTTGTGCTCCCGCGCCCCCCGGACGACGAGCTGGTCCGCGCTCATCGCAGGAGTGTATCGGGACGAACAGACGTTCGGTACAGGTCGCTACACGCGGGCGCGGCGGCGGCCGAACACGATCCCGCCGAGCGTGAACCCGAGCCCAAACGTCCCGAGCGAGAACGCCCCGACCGCGGCGACCTTGCGCCACGTCGAGAGCCGATGCCAGCGACCGAGGACGTCCTGCTCCGCCGAGGTCAGCGCCTCGCCCCGCCGCTGCTTGCGGATCGCCCCACCCGCCTGCACCCCCAGATACAGGTCATCGAAGATCTCCGGACCCTCGGACATGACGACGAGTGTATAGGGTCGATCGGCGATGAGCTCGCTCGGGTCAGGCTCCGTCGCCGGGGGACGCGCGGTGGCCGCGTTCGACCTCGATGGAACGCTCACACAGCGTGACTGCGTCACCCCGTTCCTCCTCTCGTACGGGCGACTGCGACTCGCCCGAGCGCTGCTCCGGGCTCCGCTCGTGACCGTCTCGGCACTCGCGTCCGGGGACCGCGACCGACTGAAGGCCGTGGCGACCCGCGCGCTCGCGGGTCTCGACGCGCGAGCGGTCGATCGCGACGGCGAGGCGTTCGCGGCGCGCATCATCCGTGAGTGGCTGCGCGGGGACACGGTCGCGCGGCTCGACGCACACCGCGAGCGGGGCGACAGGGTCGTGATCGTCTCCGCCTCGTACGCGCCGTACGTCGAGCCGCTCGCGCGGCTGCTCGGCGCCGAGGCCGCGCTCTGCACGCGGCTCGAGGCCGCCCCCGACGGCCGACTCACCGGGCGCATCGAGGGCGCGAACTGTCGTGGTGAGGAGAAGGCGCGACGGCTCCGAGCCTGGCTCGCAGAACGGGGTCTCGAGCGGGCCGAACTCTGGGCGTACGGTGACTCGGAGGGTGACGACGCGATGCTCGCCCTCGCCGACCATCCGACGCGCGTCGGCGCCACGACGCTCGGCCCGCTCGCGCCGCCGAGCCCGACGACCACCCCTCGCTAGGGTGCGCCGCGTGACCGTGCCACCCGAGCTCGCCGAGCTGAAGCAGCGGCTCCACGAGGTCCACGACCTCGACGCGGCGCGGTCCGTCCTCGGCTGGGATCAGATGGTGATGATGCCGCCCGGTGGCGCCGACGAGCGCGCCGAGCACCTCGCGACCCTGACCCGCCTCTCGCATGAGCTGTTCACCCGCGACGAGGTCGGGTCACTCCTCGACGCGCTCACCCCGTGGGAAGAGGCGCAGGGACCCGACGACATCGACGCAGCGATCGTTCGCGTCACCCGCCGCGACTGGGAGAAGCAGCGGCGCGTCCCGGCGGCACTCGCGGCGGAGATGACGCGGCACGGCTCACAGGGGATGGAGATCTGGGCCCGAGCCCGCGCGGCCAACGACTTCGCGTCGTTCCGCCCGTCGCTCGAGCGGACGCTCGAGCTGAAGCACGAATACGTCGCCTGTTTCGCGCCCGAGGAGCCGTACGACGCCCTCCTCGACGACTTCGAGTCCGGGATGCGGACGGGCGAGGTGCGTGTGGTGTTCGACCGCCTCCTCCCCGAGCTCACCGCGCTCGCAGCCGCGTTTCCGCCCGAGGCGGACGAGCCATTTCTCCACGGGAGCTACCCCGCCGCGACACAGGATGTCCTCGCCCGCGAGGTGATGGCCGCGTTCGGACTCGGCGCTGAGATCGCGCGGATCGACCCGACCGTGCACCCGTTCTGCACCTCGTTCGGGCTGGACGACATCAGGATCACGACCCGCTCGGCGGAGCGTGACCTCCACGGATCCTCGGTCTTCTCGACGATGCACGAGGCGGGTCACGGGTTGTACGAGCACGGCCCCGACCCCGGGTTCCGCCGCACACCGCTCGCGCACGGCTGCTCGTCCGCGCTCCACGAGTCGCAGAGCCGCCTCTGGGAGAACGTGATCGGCCGCTCGCTCCCGTTCTGGCACTGGTTCTACCCGCGGTTTCAGGGTGCGTTCACCGAGGCGCTCGGCGGCGTCCCGGTCGAGGCGTTCCACCGCGCGATCAACCGCCCGCGTCCGTCGTTCATCCGCGTCGATGCAGACGAAACGACGTACGGACTCCACATCATCCTCCGCTTCGAGCTGGAGCAGCGCCTGCTCTTCGGCGGACTCGCGGTCGCCGATCTCCCCGAAGCATGGAACGCGCGGTTCCACGAGCTGACGGGACTCGAGATCACCGAGGACAGACTCGGCTGTCTTCAGGACGTCCACTGGTCGGACGGCGCATTCGGCTACTTCCCGACCTACCAACTCGGCAACGTCCTCTCGGTGCAGGTCTGGGAGCGACTCGAACGCGACCTCCCGGACGCACGGGAGCAGATCGAACGCGGCGCATTCGGCGAGATCGGGGAGTGGCTGCGGTCGCATCTCTACCGGCTCGGGCGGGCGCTCACACCCGCGGAGACGATCGAGCGCGTGTGCGACGGGCCGATCGACCCGGAGCCCTACCTGAGGTACCTGCGGGCGAAGACCGCGGCTCTCGCGTAGTCGCTGCTACGGCCGCCCGTCAGCGACAGCCGGTCGCCAGGGTGAGCGCGACGCAGACCTCGTCCATCCGTGACGGTGAGAGCACACAGATCCGCTCCCGGAAGAACGCCTTCGGGATCACCCTCACGTTGTCGAGTGACAGCACACACTTCTCGGGCATCCCGTCGGCTAGAGCCAGTTCGACCTCCGAGGGGAGGTCGCGGATCGTGCGGGTCGCGGGGACGGCAATCACCGTCTCGAGGACATCGATCGCGGCGTCCCGGGTGAGGACGAGATGGGGGCGTCGACCGGTGTTCGGCCGCTCCACCCACCAGATTTCGCCGCGCCTCACCAGGGCTCGATGCGGATCGACTCCGAGGCGCTCCACTCCGCCCAGTCGGTCTCGTCGGCGGTCTGTGGGTTGCGGGTGTACCCGGCGACGAACGAGCGGTCCACCGCCTCACGCTCCAGGTCCCGGGCGAGACGCTCGAGCGCCTCGATGATGAACGCTGCGCGGCTCTCGTAGGCGCCAGCCTCGACGAGAGCATCGATCCGCTCGACAAGTGCACCGTCCGTGCGCGCGGTGATCATCTTCGACATACATTGAGTATGTCATATGGACATACAGGGTGCCAGCGGATCAGCCGGTTCCGAACCCTTCGAGATCACGGCGGAGCGCCTTCAGCTCGTCGCGGAGCTTCGCCGCGTACTCGAACCGCAACTCCTCCGCCGCGGCGAACATCTCCTCCTCCAGCGTGACCACGAGCCGCTCGAGCTCCTCGCGGCCCATCCCCTCCGTCTCCGCCTTCCCGCGACGGCGGCTCCGCCCCGGCACGGTGGGCGAGTCGAGCACAAACAGGTCCCCGATGTCCGAGACGCTCTTCGTGATCGAGCGCGGGATGATCCCGTGCTCCGCGTTGTGAGCGAGCTGCGCGGCGCGGCGGCGGTCGGTCTCGGCGAGCGCACCCGCGATCGACTCGGTCATCCGATCCGCGTACATCAGCACCGTCCCGTTCACGTTGCGCGCCGCGCGCCCGATCGTCTGGAGCAGCGCGGTCTTCCCGCGGAGGAACCCCTCCTTGTCCGCGTCGAGGATCGCGACCAGCGAGACCTCGGGGAGATCGAGTCCCTCTCGCAGGAGGTTCACGCCGACGAGCACGTCGAAGTCACCGAGCCGGAGCGAGCGGATGATCTGGATCCGCTCGAGCGTCTGGATCTCGGAGTGGAGATAGCGGGCGCGAACACCCGCCTCGACGAGGTAGTCGGTGAGATCCTCCGCCATCTTCTTCGTCAGCGTCGTGACGAGCACCCGCTCGCCGACCTGCTCGCGACGTCTGATCTCCCCGAGCAGATCGTCGATCTGGTTTGCAGTCTCACGGACCTCCACCGCTGGATCGACGACACCGGTCGGGCGGATGAGTTGCTCGGCGACGACGGTGGATTCGCGCAGCTCGAACGCCCCAGCGGTCGCGGAAACGAACATCAGCTGCGGCGCCTTCGCGAAGAACTCGTCGAAGCGGAGCGGCCGATTGTCGAGCGCGCTGGGAAGGCGGAAGCCGTAGTCGATCAGCGTCTGCTTGCGCGAGCGGTCGCCCTCGTACATCCCCCCGAGTTGCGGAACCGTCTGGTGCGACTCGTCGAGGAAGATGACGAAGTCGTCCGGGAAGTAGTCGAGGAGCGTGAACGGGTGCGAACCCGCTGGCCGGCCCTCCAGCACCCGTGAGTAGTTCTCGATCCCGTTGCAGAACCCGAGCTCGGCCAGCATCTCAAGGTCGTACTCGGTGCGCTGGCGGATCCGGTGCGCTTCCAGCACCCGGCCCTGCTCCTCGAACAGCTGCACCTGCGTCTCGAGCTCGGCTCGGATCTCGTCCACCGCACGCTCGATCGAGGGGGCGGATGTCACGTACTCGGTCGCGGGCCAGATCGCGAGGTTCTCGAGCCGCGACAGCACCTCTCCTGTAAGCGGGTCGAAGTGCGAGATCTGCTCCACCACGTCCCCGAAGAACGACACCCGGTACGCGGTCTCGCTGTTCGCGGGCTGTACCTCGAGAACGTCGCCGCGCACCCGGAACCGGCCGCGCGCGAGCACCGTGTCGTTGCGCACGTACTGGCTGGTGACGAGCATTCCGAGCACCTGGTCACGGTCGTGCTCCTCCCCGACCGCGAGGTAGAGGAGCCGGTCACGCCACTCCTCCGGGGAGCCGAGCCCGTAGATGCACGAGACCGAGGCAACGACGAGCACATCGGTGCGCGTCAGCAGAGAGCTGGTCGCGCCGAGCCTGAGCCGTGCGATGTCGTCGTTCCGGGACGAGTCCTTCTCGATGTAGAGGTCGGCCTGCGGAACGTATGCCTCGGGCTGGTAGTAGTCGTAGTAGGAGACGAAGTACTCGACCGCGTTGTCGGGGAACAGCTCGCGGAACTCGTTGCAGAGCTGGGCGGCGAGCGTCTTGTTGTGCGCGATCACGAGCGTCGGGCGCTGGATCTGCTCCACGACCCACGCCATCGTCGCCGTCTTCCCCGTCCCGGTCGCCCCGAGCAGCGTCTGGGCACGATTCCCGGCTCGGATCGAGGCGGTGAGTTCGGCGATCGCGCGCGGCTGGTCGCCGAGCGGGCTGTAACTCGCAGAGACCCGGAACGGCGGCACGCAGGGAGCGTAACCCCGCGGATCAGGCCGTCCGACTGCCGTACGATGCGGCTGTGCGAGGGCTGACGCGGCGGGCGCTGGCAATCGCATCGGTTACCTCGCTCGTGTTCGGCCTAGCAGCTGGCGCACGGCGGGTCGCGCCCACCGCGCGCAAGCTCGCCGTCCGCAACGCGGGTAGGCGATACCGGGGCGACCGGCAGCTGTTCGCGACGATCGCGCCCGGGGTGCCTGGACGCGACCGCGCGATCCTTTCGTTCACGCTCGACCGCCCTGCCCACATTCACGTCCAGGCGATGCGGATCAGCCTCAACGAGGAGACGGTGGTCTGGGAGGACGCGAGACAGAGGTCGGCGGGCGACCACGAGATCGAGTGGACGCCACCCGTCGACCTCCCGGTCGGGTCGTATGTGCTCCGGGTCCGCGTCGCAGGAAACGGGCTGCTGGAGGCCTTTGGTCTGTATCGCCCGGTCTCGGCCTCACTGTCGGCCGCTCCGGTCGTCCGTGTGCTCGGGGTCGAGGCGTCATTTGGGATGCGCTCGTCGCTCCCTGAGGAGCGGATCCCCCTCACGCTGTTTGCGGACGTTCCCGCGCTCGAGCTCCGGTTTCTCCGGTGCGGGTACGAAGGCGTGTACACGACGCGCAACGACGAGATGAAGGGCGCGGCGGTCGGCGAGCCTGCGACGCTCGACTGGACGGGGAAGCGCTCTGCCCCGGTCACCGTCAGCGTGCAGACGGGCCCGTGGCCGAGTGGGCTGTACGCAGCCCAGCTGACCGCACCCGACGGGCGAACCGGATTCGCCCCGATCATCCTCCGCGCCCGGACGCCGGGGACCTCCCGGGCGGCGGTCGTTCTCCCCACCCACACGTGGCAGGCGTACAACGCGTACGACCGGGATGGCGATGGGTGGGGCGACACGTGGTACGCGGGCGGCAACCCGCCTGTCGTGCTCGACCGGCCGTATCGCGACCGAGGCGTGCCGCCTCGCTATCGCCGGTACGACGCCCCGTTCCTCCGGTGGCTCGCGCAGAACGGGCTCGAGCCCGACTTCTACGCCGATGACGATCTCGACCGGGGGCGGAGCGGCGACGCGCTCCGCGACCTCTACGACCTGATCGTCTTCCCGGGCCACTCGGAGTACGTCACGGGTCAGGCGTACCGCACCCTCGAGCGGTTCCGTGACCTCGGCGGCCGACTCGTCTTCCTCTCAGCGAACAACGTGTTCTGGAAGGTCGCGAGCGACAGGACGGCGATCCGGCGGACACGCAAGTGGCGGGACCTGGGGCGGCCGGAGGCCCGACTCCTCGGCGTGCAGTACCGCGCGAACGACGGAGGCCGCAGACAGGGTCCGTTCGAGGTTGAGGGAGCCCATCGAGTGCCGTGGCTCTTCGAGGGGACGGAGCTTCGGAACGGCTCGCTGTTCGGCCAGCAGGTCGGCGGGTACGGGATCGAGATCGACGCGGTCACCGCCGATTCGCCGCCGGACACGGTCGTCGTCGCGCGGATCCCCGGTCTGTTCGGGCCGGGCATCGACGCGCACATGACCTACTACGAGACGGCGGCCGGTGCGCGGGTGTTCTCAGCGGGCACGCTCGACTTCTCCGGGTCGGTGCTGTTCGCTCCGATCGACCGGATGCTGCTGAACCTCTGGAACCACATGCTCGCCCCGTAGCGGGCGGGCACCCCAGCAGTTCTAGGGAGCGAACGGCGTCGGACAGGCGCCGATCTTCGGCACGCGCATCCGGCCGATCGTGCTGAACGGCGACGGCTGGCAGGCCTGACAGATCCCCGCGTCCCCCGCGACCGAGAGGAAGATGTAGGCCTCCTCGATCGTGAACCCCCACTGCTCGACGAGCAGCCGCGCAGCCTCCTCGCATGCGTGTGCGACAGCCTCCATGATGTCCGGCCCTGCGGTCCCGTGCGTGACCCAGGCGTCGGGAAGCTCGGTCACCGGCCAGGTCCCCTGCCTGTCCTTGACGAGACCAAACCTGACGACGACCTCGCCCTCGATCTCGACCCCGGTGCCGCAGATCTCGGTGTCCCCCATCGAGGCGTGCATGTCGCCCACCGCGAACATCCCCCCCGGCTGTCTCACCGGGAAGTAGATCCGCGAACCGGGGCCGTGCATGTGGTTGTCGAGGTTGCCGCCGTGACGGCCAGCGAAGGCGTTCGTGATCGTCTCACCGTCGGTCGCGACCCCGACCACGCCCACCATCGGCCGGGCCGGAAACGAGACGCGGTCGTTCATCCGGATGATCCCGTCCCGGACCTCGAACACCTGCGTGACCGGAGCGCGAACGTGCTGGATCAGCTGCCCCATCCCCGGGATGATCGTGGCGACTCCTCGTGGCCCAGGTTCGACCGCGAGGATCTCGACCACGAGCGAGTCGCCGGGCTCGGCGCCCTTCACAGCGACCGGCCCGGTCGCGCCGTTGAGCCGCGACATGTCGATGTTCGTGACGAGATCGGCCTCGGTGCGGATCTGGCCCGAGAAGCAGTCGTTCGTCTCGAAGCGGACGATGGAGCCCGGCTCGACCTCGAGCACGGGCTCCATCTCCGGTCCGAAACCCCACACGACGTGGTCGCGGGTGATGACGTGATCAACCGCGACCGCGGTCATAGGGCTACTTCTCCTCCACGAACACGCGACCCGCGTTCTCGAGCGCGGAGCGGCGGTACTTCGCCATCCAGATGGCCAGGAGCACACCGGCTCCGAGCCAGCCGAGCGCGACCCACGTTGCGATACGGGTCGGATAGGCGGGAATCGCCACCTCGAACCACCCGGTGAAGAACTGGAAGTACAACGCCGAGGCGAACGCGAAGATCCCGATCACCGGCGCCACCAGATGCAGCAGCGGGTTGAACTCCGACCGCTTGTCACGCAGGTAGTACACGGAGCAGGCGACGCACGTGAGGATGTACATCACGATCACAACGATCGTCACTGCGGTCGCGATGATCACGAATGCGGTGAGCGGATCCCAGATCGCACCCATCACGAGCGCGAGCACGAGACCGCCGCCGCAGACCGCGATCGTGGCGACATGCGGGGTGCGATGCTCGGGATGCACCTTCGCGATCCCGGCGGGAAGCACGCCGTTGCGGCCGAGCGCGAACAGCACCCGTGTCGCCGCATTGACGCCCGCATTCGCGTTCGCAAGCGCAGAGTTCAAGATCGCGAACACGATCAACACCCAGCCCGCACCCCAGAACAGCACGCCGAGATCCTTCCACGGGTTCGCCGAGTTCATCACGGTCTCGGTGAAGCTGTCGAAGCCGGTGCCGAGCACCCAGGCGTACGAGCAGATGACGTAGAACAGGCCGATCACGAGCGCGGAGCCGACGACGGCCCGCGGAATCGTGCGGCGCGGGTTTTCCGCCTCTTCCGCCAGTGGCGCGGAAGCCTCGAACCCGATGAACGCAAGCACGGTGAACACCATCCCCTTGAACGTGCCCTCGATCCCGGACACTGCGTTGTGCGCCGGGTTGAGTGTCTGGAGGGTGAGATCCCCAAGGTTCGAGAGGATCATCCAGAGCGCGAGCGCAAGGAACACCGCGATCTCGACCACGCCGAGCCACACACCGGCCTTCGTCGAGAGCCGCACGTCACGGTAGGCGAGCACGAACACGATCGCCGCCGCGACGATCACCCACAGCCACCAGAGCGAGTCGCTGGCACCGAAGCTGTGTGTCTCCGCGGTCATCAGGTCGCCCATCACCCACGCGAAGATGAGGAAGAGGAGCGGCGCGACGAGCGGCTGGAAGAGCATGTAGCCCCATCCCACGAGGAAGCCGGGCGCTGGGCCGAGCGTCTTCGCGACGTAGGCGTAGAGCCCTCCGGCGGACGGGATCTCCTTTGCGAGCTGGCCGATGCAGATTGCGGCGCAGGTGCAGGCCACCATCGCTGCGATCACGGCGAGCGGTAGTGCCGGACCGGCGTATCCGACCGCGGCGTAGATCGAGAAAGCCACGGCCGCTGCGGGCGCCATGTGCGTTACCGACTGGAAGACCACCTGCGAAAGTCCGATCGAGCCTTCGCGCAAGCGGCCTGCTTCTGCAGACATCACTCCTCCTGACATGTCATCGGCGGGGACCAAGCGACATTGGCACGCCCATCGGACGAAATCAAGGGGATAGACGGCTTCGGGCCTCGCGATGGTGCGACGAGCGGCGGCCCGGTCGTGGCGTGCCGCGGTCGCGAGCGGTACCGGGTCGTTACTCGAGCGTCGGGTTGCGACGCATCAGCCGGTCAAGCAGCACGTCGAGCGGGGTTCCGTCGAGCACCGCGCAGACACCCTCGGTGATCGGGAGCTCCACCCCGAGCTCCTCGGCGACGCGACGGAGCACCGGCGCCGTCGTCAGCCCCTCCACCACCTGCCCGATCTGCCGGGCCGCCTCCTCGGGCGAGAGCCCCTGCGCCACCAACTCGCCGCAGCGGCGATTGCGGGTGACTGGCGACCAGCACGAGACGATCAGGTCGCCCATGCCAGCGAGCCCGGCGAACGTCTCCGCGCGGGCGCCCGCAGCCTCCGCGAGCCGCCCCATCTCCGCGAGACCCCGTGCGACAAGCGCGGCCTTCGTGTTGTCACCGAGCCCGAGCCCGTCGGCGCCCCCAGCCGCGAGCGCGATCACATTCTTCGCAGCCGCGCACAACTCGACCCCCACGACGTCATCAGAGGCGTACACCCGGAACGTTGCCGAGGTGATCGCGAGCTGGAGCTGCACCGCGAGCGCGAGGCTCTCGCAGGCGATCACCGATGCGGCGGGAAGCCCGCGCGCGATCTCTTCCGCGATGTTCGGGCCGGAGAGCACCGCGACGGGGCGGTTGTGGACGAGCGTCGAGAGCCGTGCACCCGTCGTCGGGTCGAGTCCCTTCGTGAGTGAGAGCACGGGCGCGTTCCCCGGAAGATCACGCACGACCGCACCGAACACGGCGCTCGGGACGGCGACGACGACGAGGTTCGCATCCTCGATCGGCGCCTCGGCGAGCGAAACCGCCTCGACCCCGTCGAGCGACACGTGCGGGAGAAACGTCGGGTTGCGCCCGGTCGCGCGGATCGCGGCCGCCTGGTCAGCGTCGCGGCACGCGAGCGTCACCTCGTGGTGGTTCCGGGCGAGCACTGTCGAGAACGCGGTGCCCCACGACCCCCCGCCGATCACGACGGCGCGCATCACCGCCGTGCGTCGGTCACGACTGCATGAAGTCGATCGAGACCGGGACGCCCTCGAGCTCAAACCGGGCACGCAACTCGTTCTCCACCCAGTAGCCGTAGTCGCGCGTCATCAGTCCCGGATCGTTGACGAAGACCCGGAAGCGCGGCGGGCGCGTCCCCGTCTGCGTCGCATAGAGGAGCTTCAGCCTCCGGCCGCGCGGGCCAGCCGGGCCGGGCCGCGCCTCCTTCAACTCCCCGAGTCCCTTGTTGAGCAGCGGCGTTGGGATCCGCGCGACGTGCTTGGCATGGAGCTCCTCGACATGGTCGAGGAGCCGACTGAGCCCGCGGCGGGTGTGCGCGGAGACAGCGATCGCCGGTGGCCGCTGGCGCAGCCGCCGCGTAAGGTGCCCGCGCGCCTCCTCGAGGTCCAGCGTGGTCGCATCCCACTTCGAGAGCACCACGAGCGTCGAGCACTGGGCCTTCCGTGCCACGTCTGCGACCGCAAGATCCTGTTCGACGATCCCCTCGGAAGAGTCCACCAGAACCAGTGCGACATCGGCCCGCGCAGCCGCTGCGAGCGCGCGGATCTCCGAGTAGTACTCGATCCCCTGCCGCTGGCTCCGTTTCCGGCGGAGACCCGCGGTGTCCACGAGAACGAATGTCTTCCCGTCGCGCTCCAGCACCGTGTCGATCGTGTCGCGGGTCGTCCCGGGGACATCGGACACGATCGTCCGCTCCTCCCCGAGAAGCGCGTTGAGGAGCGACGACTTGCCGACGTTCGGGCGACCAAGGATCGCGACCCGGATCGCCTCGTCGCCCGGCACCGGCTCGGCGCGACCCGGGAGGAGCGAGACAACGAGGTCGAGCAGATCGCCCGTTCCGTGACCATGCAACGCGGAGAGCGGGAACGGGTCACCGAGCCCGAGGCGGTGGAGATCGAGCGCCTCGAGATCGCGGCGCGGATCGTCGAGCTTGTTCGCGATCACGATCACCGGGGTCTGCGCCTGTCGCAGAATCTCCGCGAGATCCTCGTCCCCCGGCCCGACTCCTGCACGCGCGTCCACGACGAAGAGAACGAGATCGGCTTCGGCCACCGCCGCGCGCGCCTGGTCGGCGATCGCAGGCCCGTACGGACCGGCGTCCTCGCTATCGACACCGCCGGTGTCTACGAGCCGGAACCACGTCCCGCTCCATTCGCAGAGGAGTTCCTTCCGGTCACGCGTCACGCCTGGCGTCTCGTGCACGACCGCCGCGCGACTCTGGGTCAGGCGATTGATGAGGGTGGACTTCCCGACGTTCGGGAAGCCGACGATCGCGACCGTCCCCGCGAGGGTCGTCGGAGCGGGTGCGGTGTCGTCGTCCACCCACCCAGAGTAATGCTCGCGCGGCGTTCGGCTACGGCAGCGGGGCGTCCGCGGGGCGGCCCGCACGGTGATGCTCGACCAGCCACTCCCAGAGACGCCGGATCTCCGCCTCGACGAGGGCCGAGGCCTCCTTGTATCCGCGCCCGCCCTTCGGGAGCCCCTCGAACCGCATCGGCTCGCCAAAGACGAGCGAGACGGGTGTCCGGCTCCCCGGCCGCCACGTCTCCGTCCCGTGGATCGCGGCCGGGATGATCGGAACTCCTTCCAGGAGCGCGACCATCGCAGCGCCTGGCTGCACGACACCGGGCTCCCCCGAAAGTTGCCGGGTGCCCTCGACGAACAGCCCGAGTGCGCCACCCGCGGCGACTGCACCGCGCATCAGCCGGACGGCGTCGCGGTCGGACTCGCCGCGGCGCACCGGAAAGCAGCCGAAGGCGCGGAGCACCGAGCCGAGCCCCGGGACACGATGCGCCTCGACCTTCGCCATGAACGTGACGATCCGCGGCGAGGCTGTCCCGAGGATCGGCGGGTCGATCCAGTGGAAGTGGTTGCACGCGAGCACGCACCCGCCCTCGGACGGCACGCGTTCGGCACCGTAGACGCGTAGTCGCGTGCCGAATGCGGTGACCGGCGAGACCGTCCGCCACCCGATCCACCAGGAGACCTCGACGCGGTTCACCGGCGCTCCAGGACGAGCACCACGACGGCCTCGATCACCTCGTCGAGCGTGAGCCGGGTCGTGTCGACGTCCAGCGCGTCTTCGGCCCGGTGGGTGTTTCCCGCGTCGAGGTGGTCGCGGCGCTCGAGATCGCGTGCGAGCCGCTCGGCGTCCGCACCGTCGCGCTCCCCGTGGCGCCTGGCGGCCCGGACCGCGGGGTCGGCCGTCAACCACACCTTGAGCTCCGCGTCCGGCACAACGACGACTCCGATGTCGCGGCCCTCGATCACGACATCGCGCGTGTGCGCGATCTCGCGCTGCCGCTCGCGCATCACCTCACGGACCTCCGGCTGACGCGCGACGTGCGAAACCGCGGTGTCGATCCGGTGCTCGCGGATCGCACCGGTCACATCCACGCCGTCCACCACGACCGTTCCCCCCTCGCCGAACTCGACCGGGTGGGCGTGGGCGAGATCGGCGAGCGCACCGCCGTCGTCGATCGACACACCGTCGCGGAGCGCGACCCAGGTGAGAGTTCGGTACATCGCCCCCGTGTCGAGATACCGGAACCCGAGCCGCGCGGCGAGCGCGCGGGCGACGGTGCTCTTCCCCGCCCCCGCGGGCCCATCGATCGCGACGATCACGGCGTCCAGCCCCCGTCCGGTGGCAGAGATGCTCGCAGGCTGTCGATCACGTCGAAGAACCCGGGGAAGCTGACCGCGACCGCATCCGCGTCCTCGATCACGACGCCCTTCTGGGACGCGAGCCCCGCAATCGCGCCGAGCATCGCGATCCGATGGTCGCCACGGCTGTCGACGCGCCCACCGCGGAGCCGCGCGGGAACACCGGTGATCTCGAAGCCGTCGGCGGTCGCGCGCGCGTGACCGCCGAGGGCGCGGAGCGTGTCCACGGTCGCCTCGATCCGGTCCGTCTCCTTCGCGCGGAGCTCCGCGGCACCGCGCAACACGCTCTTCCCATGAGCAGATGCGGCGAGCAGCGCATAGAGCGGCAGTTCGTCGATCGCGAGCGGCACCTCCGCCGGACCCACCTTGGCCGCCACCAGCTCCGCCGACCGGATCTCGAGATCCCCGCCCGGCTCGCCGCCGATCTCGCGGCGGTTGTAGACGGTGACGCGCCCGCCCATCCGGTCGAGGATCTGGAGCAGCCCGGTGCGGCGCGGGTTGAGGTTGACACCGTGGATGTGGAGCTCCGAGCCCGCGATCAGGGTCGCAGCGACGATGAACGGGGCGGCCGAGGAGAAGTCCCCGGGGACGGTGACGGTGCCGAGCGAGAGCCGCTCGGCCCTGCGGATGCTGACGCTCGCGCCGCGACGCGTCACCACCGCGCCAGCGGCGGCGAGCATCCGCTCGGTGTGATCGCGGCTCGGCGCAGGCTCGATGACGGTCGTCGCGCCGTCCGCATGGAGCCCCGCAAGAAGGATTGCGGACTTCACCTGGGCTGAGGCGACCGGCAGCTGATAGGTGATCCCCCGCAGCGGTGCCCCGCCCTCGACCGTCACGGGCGGGTGGCCGTCGGTGGTGGCGATCCGCACGCCCATCTCGCGCAGCGGTGCCGCGACCCTCTCCATCGGCCGGGTCGTGAGCGACGCATCGCCGGTGAGGGTGAAGACCCCCTCCTGCCCCGCGAGAATCCCGCACGCGAGCCGCATCAGCGTCCCCGCGTTCGCGCAGTCGAGCGCAGCGTCGCGCGCGCGCAGCCCGCGGAGCCCTACCCCGACGACGCGGAGAGAACCGTCCTGCTCCTCGTGGACGGCCGCCCCGAGCGCACGCACGACGTCGGCGGTCGCGCGCGTGTCGGCGGAGCCACCCCAGCCGGTGACACGCGTCTCGTCGTCGCAGAGGGCACCGATCAGCAGCGCCCGGTGCGAGATCGACTTGTCGCCCGGAACCTCGAGGTGCCCGGCGAGCCGCCCGACCGGCGCGACGGACACCTTCGCGCCTACGGTCACTCCTCGATCACCGGCGAGACCACCACGCCGTACCCCTGTGTCTCGAGCAGGGCGGCGGCGCGCGCGGCTTCCGCCTCGCCCGTGACGAGGATCGCGAGGGTGCCGCCGCGGTCCGCTGAGACATGGTCCATCTCGAAGTCCTCGATGTTGATCCGTTCCGCCCCGAGCGCCTGGAAGATTCCCGCGAGCACCCCCGGCCGGTCGGGGAGATGGACACGCAGCCTCTGGAGCGCACCCGGATCGGCGAAGGCCTGCTCGAGCATCCGGCGCCGGTTCCCCGCCGCCTCACCGATCCAGCGTGCGAGGAACCCTGCATCGGAGCGCGCGAGCGCCGTCTCGAGCTGTTCGACGCGCTGCCGGTGGTCGGCGAGCGCGGCGACGAGCGCGTCCCGGTTGTCAAGGAAGATGTCCACCCAGATCCTGGGGTTCGCGCCCGCGACCCGCGTCATGTCGCGCAGCGAGCCACCGGCCGCCTGCACCGGATCGTGGCCGTCGATCCGCGCCCCGCCCGCCTGGTTCACGATCATGTTCGCGAGCGCGTGCGGGAGATGGCTCGTGACCGCGACGAGCCGATCGTGCGCGGCCGGATCGATCGCGACCGGGCGCGCACCGAGCGACGTGACGAACCCGTGCAGCGCGCGAAACCGCTCGGGCGGGGTCGTCGCGACGGGAGTGAGAAACCACGTCGCGCCGTCGAACAGATCCGCGGTCGCGCGTCCCGGCCCGCGTGTCTCGGCCCCGCAGATCGGATGCCCACCCACGAAGCGGGGGTCACCCGCTGCCGCCGCGACGACCGAGCCCTTGGTCGAACCGACGTCCGTCACGGTGCACCCCTCCGGCGCGCGTGCCAGCGTCTCCGCGACGAGGCCGGGGAGCACCGCGACGGGAGCCGCCACGATCGCGAGCTCTGCGCCCGCGAGCGCCTCCTCGAGGCTCGAGGCCGGCTCGACCGCGCCCCGCTCGACGGCGACGGCGAGCGCCTCCGGATCCTCGTCCCAACCGACGACGCGTTCGACCCCGGCGGCACGCGCCGCGAGACCGACCGAGGCGCCGATCAGACCTGTCCCGGCCACGGCGAGGCGTGTGATCGCGTGCGGAGGCATCGAATGCGGGGAGAACGGGCCGCGCGGGGCGGTCAGGAGCCTCGCATCAGCTCGGCCACGCGGAAGGCGAGGTCGAGAGACTGACGGACGTTGAGACGCGGGTCGCAGAGCGTCTCGTAGCGGTGCTCGAGCTGTTCCTCCATCACGGCGTGCGACCCGCCGAGGCATTCGGTGACGTCCTCGCCGGTGATCTCCAGATGCACAC
>CAYXAS010000015.1:0-40469 GCA_964461665.1 uncultured Gaiellales bacterium | reverse complement strand
GGTTTGGGAGGTTGGGGACGAGACTGCGGCCGGGGCCGCCGAAGCGGCCGGGACCGATGACCGGGCCGCACCCACGGACGCACCGACGGACGGCGGCGCGAGTTCGAGTGTCGGATCCTCCCCGGGAACGATGTGGTGAACGAGGCGCCCCTCCCGCGTCCACACCTCACCCACGCCCCACCCTGCGGCCTCGTACAGCGTGCGGTCGATCGACGCCATCACCGCGATGCTAGTGCCGTGCGGCGGCGTCACTGAGTCGTCGCGACCGGGCCGCGAGACCGGCGATCGTCGGGCCGCCAGCCTCGGTTCCGGTGGCGCCGGATCGGCGCAAGGGGCGCAGTACAATCCGCCCCCGTGAGCGCGAACGGCATCTTCCAATCACCGGCCCCCGTGAACGAGCCGATTCGCGGGTACACGCCAGGTTCGCCCGAGCGGGCAGAGCTCAAGGTCGCGCTCGATCGGATCGCATCCGAGCGGCTCCACATCCCAATGGTGATCGGTGGAGCACGCGTCGAGTCCGGCCGGACATTCGAGGCGGTGATGCCGCACCGGCATGACCACGTCCTCGCCACCGTCGCGCGGGGCGACGCAACTCACGTCGAGCAGGCGATCGCGGCCGCGCGTGCCGCGCACCGCGACTGGGCGCGGACCCCTGCGCACGAGCGAGCTGCCGTGTTTCTCCGAGCGGCCGAACTCCTCTCGGGGCCGTGGCGCTCCACGCTGAACGCCGCCACGATGCTCAACCAGTCGAAGACCGCCCATCAGGCGGAGATCGACGCCGTCTGCGAGTCGATCGACTTCTTCCGGTTCAACGTGGACTACGTGAACCGGATCTACGCGGAGCAGCCCATCTCGTCCCCCGGCGTCTGGAACCGGATGGAGTATCGGCCGCTCGAGGGCTTCGTCTTCGCGATCAGCCCGTTCAACTTCACCGCGATCGGCGCGAATCTGACTACGTCGCCCGCGCTGATGGGGAACACCGTCGTCTGGAAGCCCGCTTCCACGCAGGCGCTGTCGGCCTGGTACACGCTACGCGTGCTCGAGGAGGCCGGCTTGCCGCCGGGAGTGATCAACCTCGTGTTCGGGAGCGGAGCCGAGATCGGGGCGGCCGCGCTCTCGAGCCCGGAGCTCGCAGGCGTCCACTTCACCGGCTCGACCGCTGTCTTCCACTCGATCTGGCAGACGATCGGCGGGAACATCGCGCGGTACCGCAACTACCCGCGGATCGTGGGTGAGACCGGCGGGAAGAACTTCATTCTCGCCCACCCGTCCGCCGATCCCGATGCGGTAGCCACCGCGATCGTCCGCGGGTCGTTCGAGTACCAAGGCCAGAAGTGCTCGGCCGCGTCGCGGCTCTACCTCCCCTCGAACCTGTGGCCCGCGATCCGCGACAGAGTCGCGGCCGACGTCAGCAGCATCACGGTTGGCGATGTCCGAGACTTCTCGCACTTCATGGGCGCCGTGATCGACGGCGCCTCGTTCGCGACACAACGCGACGCGATCGCCGAGGCGCGCGCCGCAGGCGCCGAGATCGTCGCGGGCGGCGGTTGCGACGACAGTGAAGGGTGGTTCGTGGAGCCGACCGTCGTCAAGACCGCCGATCCGTCGTTCCGGCTGATGCGCGACGAGCTGTTCGGGCCGGTCGTGACGGCCTATGTCTACGACGAGCAGGACTGGGAC
The DNA here is from genome assembly GCA_964461665.1 of uncultured Gaiellales bacterium. Lineage (GTDB taxonomy): Bacteria > Actinomycetota > Thermoleophilia > Gaiellales > Gaiellaceae > Gaiella. Next base: position 38,789 of record CAYXAS010000015.1, on the reverse strand, counting down.
GACACCCTGCAGCTCGTTGACGGGACGAGCGACTACGCGCTCACCGGCGCCGTGTTCTCGAACGACCGCTACGCAATCGACCAGGCGCGGGCCGAACTCACCTACGCGGCGGGCAACTTCTACGTCAACGACAAGCCGACGGGCGCGGTCGTGGGCCAGCAGCCGTTCGGTGGCGCGCGCGGCTCAGGCACGAACGACAAGGCCGGTTCGATGTGGAACCTCATCCGCTGGGTGAGCCCTCGGACGGTGAAGGAGACGCTCGTCTCGCCGACCGACTACCGCTACCCGTATCAGGAGTCCGAGGCGTAGCGATCGCAGCCAGCGGCGGCTAGCCCCGACCTCCGCCCCGGTGGATCTGGGCATGAACCGCCCGCGCCGTCCGCGCCGGCAAACCGGGAACCCCCTCGAGTTCGTCCTGCGACGCTTCGAGAAAGCGCTCCACCGAGCCGAAGTGACGAAGGATCGCCCTCCTCCGGACGGGGCCGATTCCGTCGAGGGAATCGAAGATCGACTCGAATGCGCGCGCCGACCGGCGGCGACGGTGATGGCCGAGCGCGAAGCGGTGCGCTTCATCGCGGGCGCGCTGCAGCAGTTGGAGCCCGGAGTCGTGCGGATCGAGCCGGACGGGCACGGACTGGCCTGGAAGGAACACCTCTTCCTCGCGCTTCGCGAGCGCGACGACCGCGACGCGTGGCGCCCCCGCCTGCCGCATCGCCTCGAGCGCCGCCGCGAGCTGCCCCTTGCCCCCATCGATCACGACGAGGTTCGGCGTGGTACCGAAGCTCGCATCCTCCTCCCCCTCCCGTAGCCGCGCGAACCGCCGCGCGACGGCCTGCCCGATCGACGCGAAGTCGTCCTGCCGATCGAGCCCCTGGACGGTGAACGAGCGGTAGTGCGCGGGACGAGGCTGACCGTCGACGAGAACGACCATCGAAGCTACGACTTCCTCCCCCTGGAGGTTCGAGACGTCGAAGCATTCGATCCTGAGCGGCAGGCTCTCGAGGTTCAGCGACTCGCGAAGGAGCTCGAGCGCCTCCGCGCGCCGCCGACGCCGTTCCCCCGCGACCGCTGCGTCACGGGCGAGCGCCACCTGAGCGTTCTCCTCGGCGAGCCGCACCAGACGCGCTTTCTCTCCACGCTGCGGCGCCTTCACCTCGACCCGCCCGCCACGGAGTCCCGTGAGGAACGCCGCGAGGGCGTGTGTCTCGCCCACATCCCCGGGAACGAGGATCTCCGGCGGCACGGCCGGAGCCGACGCGTAGTAGTCGAGGATGAATGCCTCGAGCACAGCGGACCGATCGTGACCTTCGGTGTTCTCGAGGAGGAATGCATGGCGATCGACGAGCTTGCCGTCCCGCAGCGGGAACACCTGAACCGCCGCCCGATCTCCCTCGATCGCAAGTCCGATCACATCGGCGCTCCCGGTGTCCCTCCGGTCGGCGGCCTGCCGCTCGGCGAGCGAGCGGATCGCGAACAGGCGATTTCGGTATCGCGCCGCGTCTTCGAACCGCTGCTCGTCCACCGCGACGCGCATCCGGTCACCGAGCTCATCGACGATCGAACGGGTGTCGCCCTCGAGGAAGGCGACGACGCCGTCGATCAGCGCGCGATAGTCCTCGCGCGAGACCGCTCCGATACAGGGGGACTTGCAGCGCTCGATATGGAAGTCGAGGCACGGCGTGCCCGAGTGGCGCCCGGGCTTCGGCCCCTCGCACGGCCGGAACTGGAAGACCCGATTGAGGACGTCGAGCGTCTCCCGCACCCGCTTTGCATTCGCATACGGGCCGAAGTACAGGGTCCCCTTTCGATGGCGCTCCCGCGTGAACATGACCCGCGGGTACTCGTCGCCCACGGTGACCGCGACATACGGGAACGACTTGTCGTCGCGCAGTCTCACGTTGAACCGCGGGCGGTGCCGCTTCACGAGGTTCTGCTCGAGATGCAGCGCTTCCGCCTCGGTGCGCGTGACGATCACCTCGACGCTCCGGATGCGCTCGACGAGCCTCTCGATCCCCGGCCGACCAGCGGAACCACGGTTGAAGTAGCTCCGCACGCGCGACGGCAGCGTCTTTGCCTTGCCGATGTAGATCACCTCGCCCCGCTCGTCGTGGAACAGGTACACCCCGGGTCCCACGGGGAGCGTGCGGAGTTGCGCGTGCAGGGTCTCGTCCACGGGGTCAGGGATACCATGCGCGGCGTGAGCGAGCAGCCCGGGTACGAGCGGATCGAGGGTCTTCCCGTCGGTCAGTACGTCGCGTACACGTTCTTCAAGGTCGACCGGGCATGGCGCCGCCTCCCGATCGAGGAGCGCGCCGCAGCGAAGGACGGGTTCGCGGAGGTCGTCGAGGAGTGGCAGGGACGGATCGAGGGGCTTCGCGCGTACACGACGGTCGGGATCAGGCCTGATGCCGACTTCTTCCTCTGGAAGATCAGCGAGCGGTACGACGATCTCCTCGAACTCGGTGCAGCGCTCAACGCCACCGCTCTCGCAGGCTGGCTCGAGACCCCGTACTCGTACCTCGCGACCACGAAACAGTCCGTCTACACGGACCGGAAGCGCGTTCGCCAAGGCCGCGTGCTGCCGCGGGAGGCGCGCTACCTCGTCATCTACCCGTTCGTGAAGCGGCGCCCGTGGTACTTCCTATCGCCGGAGGAGCGGGGCGCGGCGATGCGAGAGCACGCCGACATGGGCGCGAAGCACGTAACGATCACGAACCACACCACCTACTCGTTCGGTCTAGACGACCAGGAGTTCATCCCGGCTTTCGAGTGCGACGAGCCAGCCGACTTCATGCACCTCATGCTCGCCCTCCGCGAATCGGAGGCCTCCCGCTGGACCGAGCGCGACACGCCCATCTTCGTGGGCGCCCGAACCGATATCCGGGCCGCTCTCGACGGCCTCGACGGCGCCGCGTCGCCGCTCCGACTACCGGACGCTCCGACCGCGTAGCGCGGTCAGGAGAGCGACCGCTCGCGGCGCCAGGTGCGCACCGCCGCGATCACACACGCGGCGAGCACACAGACGAACGCGACCGACTCGGGCCCGTTCGCCTCCACGCCGAGGTAGACGCCGACGGTCACGACTGCGAGCGCGACCGCGGTGTAGAACACCCGACGCGAGCTGGCCGACCACCCGTCGAGTTCGCTGCTGCGGCGCCTCCACACCTGGAAGAGAAAGAACGCGACCGCGAGAACGAATGCGACCCCGAGTAGCGCTCGCGCGGTTTGGAGCGCCTCCTCGAGCGAAAAAACGACGACCACGGCGGAGAATGCGAGTACGAGCGTGACCCCTCGAAGGAATCGGTTGTCGCGCAGCCCCTTCATCCGCCGGTGGTGAACGCCCTGACCGCGAGCGCTGCCGCAACGGCACACGACCCGGCGAACCACGCCAGTCGCCGTTTTCCATCGGCAGGCGCGTAGAACCAGGGCGCGAGCACCGCTGAGAGCGCGAGTGAGCCGTAGACGTAGTGGAGCTCGTGCGGTGACCGCCGTCCGCTCGCAAGCACGAGCAGCCCGACTGCAACCTGTGCCACAAGCGCCGTCTGGGCGAGGGCGAGAAGGTGCGCGGCGACGCGGCCTGGCTCGCCCCGCCGGTACCGGATCCCCCCGACAACCGCCGCGAGCACACAGATCACGATCGCCGCGAGCCCGAGCCAGGGGTGGATCTCCGCCATCCGGGCGAGCGTACTAGAGCCATCGTCGTGCCGACCAGCGCACGCGCCGTGGCGCGCGATAGGCTCGCCGGGCGATGGTCGAGGAGGGAACACTCGCTCCGGATTTCACGCTGCCGTCGGACACGGGCGAGGCGGTGACCCTCAGCGCGCTCCGCGGGCGCCCCGTCGTCCTCTACTTCTACCCCCGCGACGACACGCCCGGCTGCACCCGACAGGCGTGCGGCGTGAGAGACGCGTGGGGGGAGATCACGGCAACCGGGGCTGTGCTGTTCGGGATCAGCCCCGACGGAGTTGAGCGTCACGCGCGCTTCAGGGCGAAGCATGGACTCCCGTTCACGCTCCTCTCGGACGCCGACCGCACCGTCTCGCTTGCCTACGGGACCTGGGTGGAAAAGGCGAGTTACGGCCGCCGGATCATGGGGATCGAGCGCTCGACCTTCGTTGTCGGGAGGGGCGGGACCCTCGCCCACGTCTTCCGCCGGGTGAAACCCGACCGTCACACGGAGCAGGTACTTGCAGCGCTACGCGAGGAGTGAGGCGGAGGGTGGGTCGCTACACTGGCCCCCCCACGCGGATGTGGCGAAATTGGTAGACGCGCACGGTTCAGGTCCGTGTGCCCGAAAGGGCGTGGAGGTTCAAGTCCTCTCATCCGCATCGCAGCGCCGCCTCCGGGGCGGCCTCGCGGTGGTCGCGGTCGCCATCGCATGTCTGGCAGGAACCGCGCTCGGCACGGCCGGTCCCACGGCGCCAAGTCATGTCGTCGTCGCGCTCGCGCCCGGGTCCACAGCCCGCTTCGAGCAAGCGCTGTATACGACGATTCCCGATGCGCGGATCCACTGGCGGTACCGACTCACGGTGAACGGGCTCTCTGTCAGCCTCCCGGTGAGTGCTCTGCCGCGCCTGCGCTCGCTCCCTGGGGTCACGCGGGTCTACCCGTCCGCCACGTACCGCGCGCTGGAGGGGCCCGATGCGGTCGGGGTGCGAGCCGATGCGCTCACGGCTGTGGCTGCTGGCGCCGGGGACGGCGTGAAGATCGGCTTCCTGGATGACGGCGTCGATGTCGGCCACGCGTTCTTCGCGGCTGGAGGGTTCACCGCTCCCGCAGGCTTCCCGAAGGGTCAGCTCCGCTACACGAGCGCCAAAGTGATCGTCGCCCGCGCGTTCGCTCCCCCTGGCGCAACGCACGCGGCGGCGCGACTCGCGTTCGACACGGAGCACTCGCGCCATGGCACCCACGTTGCCGGGATCGCCGCCGGGAACGCTGCGACAGACGCCGACGGCGCGGCGGTCTCCGGGGTCGCCCCGCGCGCGTGGATCGGCAACTACCGCGTGTTGACGATCCCGGCCGACAGCGGGCTCGGCCTCGACGGCAACGCGCCGGAACTCGTCGCCGCGATCGAGGCTGCGGTCGCCGACGGGATGGACGTCATCAACCTCTCGCTCGGCGAGCCCGAGATCGAGCCGGCGAACGACGTGGTCGCGCTCGCGCTCGATGCGGCAGCACGTAGCGGTGTCGTCGTCGTCGTCGCGGCCGGGAACGAGGGCAGATCGGGAGCAGGCACGGTCGGCTCGCCAGCCACAGCACAGTCCGCGATCACCGTCGGTGCGGTCACTGCAGCGAATCCACCGAGGGCCGCCTCGTTCAGCGCCCGCGGGCCGACACCGCTCTCTCTCCGCCTCAAGCCAGACCTCGTCGCGCCCGGCGCGGGGATTCTCTCGTCTGTCCCCGGCGGCTGGAGCGCGTTGTCGGGAACGAGCATGGCCGCACCGCACGTCACAGGAGTGGCGGCGCTGCTCGTCCAGCGACACCCGGAGTGGACGCCCGACGACGTACGCGCATCGCTCATCGCCACCGCCCGCCCGCTCCCGGGTGACGGCGTCACCTCCGTCGGAGCGGGGCTCGTGGACGGGACCGCCGCCGACACACCGCTCGTCGCGGCGCGATCGTCGAGCGTCTCGTTCGGGCGGCTCGAGGACGGCGCGACCTCATCCTCCGTGGTCGAGCTCCGTGACCTCGGCGGCGGGTCGGGAGATTGGGTCGTCCGGGTGGAGCGCACAGACACCGCCGACGCGCTCGTCTCGGCACCGCCGACGGCAACCGTTCCGGGCCTGCTGACGCTCACAGTCGCGGCCGGAACGACAGCCAGCGACAACGAGGTCGCTGGCGTCGTGCTTCTCGAGCGCGACGGCGTGACGCGCCGGATTCCGTTCTGGGGGCTCCTCGCAACGGCGCGCCTCGACACAGCCACCGCGATCACGCTCGCAGGGAGCGCCACCGTCTCGTCGGACACGCGCCTGGGCACGGCCGCCGTCTCGCGCTACCGCTACCCGGATCTCACTCCGGGTGGGACCGTGACCGCGCGGCTCAACGGCCCCGAGGTCGTGTTCCGGCTCGCGATCGGTGCGAGAGTCGCGAACTTCGGCGTGGTGGTCACCTGGCGCGACCGCGGGGTCACGGTCGAACCACGCATCGTCGGCGCGAGCGAGCACCACCTCGCCGGCCATGCCGCTCTCCCGATCGTCGGGAATCCCTACCTGGCGCAGTTCGACACGCGAGCGCTCGCGGCGGGGGTGCTCGCGCCGGCCCCTGGGACGTACCACCTCGTCTTCGACAGCCCGACCGTCAAGGGCGCAGGGCCGTTCCGGTTCCGCGTCTGGGTCGACGACACCACGCCCCCGCGGCTCCGCCTCGTCGCCCGTGACGTGGTCCGCGGCAGGCCGCTCCGAATCGCCTCGCTCGATGGGGGTTCAGGCGTCCACGCAGCATCGATCGTTGCGCGGGTCGACGGCAAACCGGTGACCGCGCGGCTCCGCGGCCAGACGGTCGAGATCCCGACCCCCGCGCTGACGGTCGGACGACACCGGCTCCATCTCCGCGTCTCGGACTGGCAGGAGACGCGGAACACCGAGAACGTCGGTGGAATCCTGCCGAACACCACCGTCCTCGAGACGACGTTCACGGTCCGCAAGCGCGCGTAGGCGCACCCCCGGCTACGGGCGGCGACGGATGATCGGCTCGTCGGTCGTCGGGAGCGCGTCGAGGTCGTTCTGCACGCTCCGCACGAACTCGTCATCGCTCCCGGGGACGACCGCCAGGGTCGCTCGCCGCCGCGCCCGCGTCCGGCCCCGACGGGCTGTCTGGAGCCGCGGCCACTCCGCCGCGGCAAGGAGCACTCCCGCGGCGACGAGCAGCAGTGCCCAGACCCAGCTCATGACCCGATCGTACTTCCCGCCTGCACGTCGGACCGGACCGTGAGGTGCGCCCGCTCGTGCTCGACCCGCCCGTGCGCGACGCACCCGTGAACGTGGTCGTTCACCAGACCCATCGCCTGCATGAATGCGTACACCGTGGTCGGCCCGACGAACGAGAAGCCGCGCCGTCGAAGGTCGCGGGCGAGTCCTGTCGAGGCAGCGGTCGAGGGGTTCGCCGCCAGCCACTCACCGGTCACGCGATCCGGCCTCTCCGCAGCCACGGGCTCAAAGCGCCAGATGTAGCGGGCGAGCGAACCCTCCGCCTCGAGCAGCCGGAGTACACATCCCGCATTGCGAATCGTCGCCTCGATCTTTCCGCGGTGCCGGATGATCGACGGATCCCCGAGCAGGCGCTCGACGTCCTTCGAACCGAACGACGCAACCGCCACCGCGTCGAATCCCGCGAACGCTCGCCTGAATCCCTCACGCCTGCGGAGGATCGTCAACCATGAGAGACCCGACTGGAAGCCCTCCAGACACAACTTCTCGAAGAGCCGCGTGTCGTCGCCGACAGGCCGCCCCCACTCGTCGTCGTGGTAGGCGCGATAGTCGTCGGGCGCCACTCCCCACCGGCACCTCGCGGCCCCGTCCTCACAGACGACGAGACCGTCCGCCCCGGTCATCGCACGTAGATCTCCATCGGCAGCGTCGCCATCGGCTCGCCACCGGTCGCTGTCACGAGCCACGTGTCCTGCATGTACAGGCAGTCCTCGCCCGACTGCGCGATCGCGTGTGGGTGCATCGAGAGCACCATGTTCTCCTCGAGCACGGTCTCGACGCCCTCACCGATCTTGGGGAACTCGATCATCGTCATCCCGATCGAGTGACCGGTCACGTGACCGAGTTTGAACCCCCGGTCGTGGAACCCCTTCGAAACAGCGACGTGGACGTCGTGGCACGTCGCGCCTGCGCGGATCGCCGTGCGCGCCGCCTCGTAGTACTCGACGTATGCCTCCTCCATCGCGCGTGTCGGGGCCGAGATCACGGTGCCGGCCGCGGCCACAGCCCTAGAAACCTCCACCCAGTGCATCCCCGGGCCTGCCACCTCGAGCGAGGGAAGTACGAAGTCGCCGAGCACTTCCTCCTTCCGGGCGATCCGGAACTCCGGGAAGGCGAGACCCGAACGGCCGGGCGCCGTGAGCACCATGTTCATCGTGAGACGGCCGCATCCCTCGGTGATGAAGTACTCCTCGGCCGCCGCCATCACCTCGGCGGCGGTGCGACCGGGCGCGTAGTGCTCAAACCAGATCTCGAACCCGCGCTGGTTGATCCTGACCGAGTCACGTACCGAGACGATCTCCGCGTCGCTCTTGACCGCACGGGCGATGTCGAACTCGACGTCGAAGTTCACGAGGTCGAGCTCCGCAAGCGACTGGTAGTCGCGCACCGTCATGATGTAGTCGAGGCCATAGACACCGATCCGCTTCCAGCCGGCGTCGCGCACGCGGGCGGCGATCTCCTCCCCGGGGCGCGGGTGGAACACCTGCTCGAGCGGCGTCTGCCCGTGCTCACCGACGTAGCGCGCCTCGGTCGGGAACACCACCACCGGCTCCCCGTCGGCGGGGAGCACGACGTACGCGTACCGGTGGACGATCTGGAAACCGGACATGTACGTGACGGACCCCTCGAACCCGCTGTACTCGGTGCCCGCGACGATGAGCGCGTCGAGGTCGTGTGCGGCCATCGCCGCCCGCATGTTGGCGTGACGGCGTTCCAACTCGGCTTTCAGTTCCACGAGGCTTCCACTCCCTTGATCAGCGCGACGATCGCGTCGTTGAGGGGGGTCGGAACCCCGAGCTCCCGGCCAAACCGGGCGATCCCCCCGTTGAGATAGTCGATTTCGGTGCGGCGCCGTGCCTCCACGTCCTGGAGCATCGACGCCTTGTGGCCGTAGGCGACCTCGGGCTTCGCCGCGTGGTCGATCAGCGCTTCGGGGTCGGCATCGAGCGTGATCCCCTGTGCAGCAGCGACCGCCTTCCCCTCGTTCACGAGGTCGGAGACGAGCGCGCGCAGATCGGGTCGTTCGCAGACCCGCCCGTGCGTGAGCCGCGTGAGCGCGCCGATCGGATTCGTCGAGGCATTGAAGATCACCTTCCGCCACTGACCCGGTCGTGCATCGAGTACGGCGGTGGCGGGCATCCCCGCCCGGTCGCAAGCCTCGGCGAGCGGTGCGATCTCCTCGAGCGAGACCGGCCGCGGCTCGTACGGCCCGAACGTCGTGTCGCCCCTGACATCCCACTGGACGACGCCTGGCGAGAGGAGCTTGCCTGCGGGGAACGTGGTTCCCCGGATCACGCGCTCGACGTGCGCTGCGATCGTCTCCTCGTTCCCGACGCCGTTCATCACGTTCGCGACCGCACCGTCGCGGAAGACGTGCGCGGTCGCTGCGATCGCCGCGTCCGCGTGCATCGCCTTCGTGGCGACGATCCCGTAGTCGCAGGGCGGGATCGTGGCCGCGTCGCTCGTCGCGTTGAGGCGCGCGTGCACGTCGCCGGCCCCGGTCAGACGGAGCCCGTCGCTCCTGATTGCGGCGATGTGGGCCTCATTCAGGTCGAAGGCCCACACCTCGACGTCGTCGAGCGTCGCAAGGTTCGCCGCGAACAGCGACCCGACCGCACCGCACCCCACCACGCACACCCTCATCGGACTCCCCTTCTCCGACCCAGCGCAAACTCCCGTCCGCCGGTGATACCGGCGGGTCGGAGCACGAGCACGACAGCCATCAGCGCCCCGACCGCGACAAGCCGCGTGCCAGACGGGAGATCTGGCATGAAACCGACCGCGCCGTTCTCCGATTGCGCCAGGAACGAGTCGAGAGCGCTCACCGCGAGGGCACCGATGACCGCGCCGAACAGGCTTCCGGAACCGCCAATCACGAGCATCGCGAGCGTCATGAACGTGAGATCGAGGTACACGTCCTCGCTCGTGATCACAAGTTGGTGGATGAAGAGGCCGCCAGCGAGACCCGCCAGCGCACCTGAGAGCGCAAAGGCGACCAACCGCTCCCGGAAGACAGAAACGCCGACCGCCTGCGCTGCCGCCGCATCCTCCCGCGTCGCTCGGAGCAACCGCCCCCGACGGTGCGACTGGTAGCCGAACGCGACGACGATCGCGACGATCGCCCCGAGCGCAGCCTGGAGGAGGCCTGTGGTCTCCGGCACGGACGAGAACGCGCCGGCTCCCGGACCGAGTTTCTCCCAGTACCGCAGCACGTTGTGGAAGATCTCGAGGACGCCGAAGGTCGCAATGCCAGCGGCGAGACCCGAGAGCCGCATGAGTGGCAGCCCTACGAGGAGCGCCGCGATCCCCCCGACTGCGGCCGCGATCGCGAGCGAGGCAACGTTGCTGACGCTTGTGTGCTGGAGGAAGCCGAAGAGGTTCGGCAGGATCGCGGGCTTCACGTCGGACGGGATCGAGAGGACACCCGCCGTCCATGCTCCGAGCGCCACGAACGAGATGTGGCCGAACGACAGGACGCCGGAGTTGCCGACGAAGGTGTAGAGCGCGACGACGATCGCGACCGCGACGATGCCGTTGACGAAGTAGATCTGCGTCGAGCGGTCGAACTGAGTACCGGCCAGCGCGACCAGCGCGACGATGAGCGATGGGCCGGCGACCTGCTGCACCCGGGCAAGGGTCCTCATACGCGCCCGACCCCGTTCACGGTTCGCTTTCGAGCGAACAGGCCGGAGGGCCTGACGATGAGGAGGAGGATCACGAAGCCAAATAGGAACGATGGCAGGTGGACGCTCGCCTCTGTCGGGAGGAGACCTCCGAGCAAGCCCTCCGTGAGGCCGAGGAGAAAGCCTCCGAGCGTCGCTGTCCCGAGACGGTCGATCCCACCGAGCACCACGCCCGCAAGGACGATGATCGTCTCGCGCAGCGCGAACCCAGAGGTGACGAGCGGCATCTGCACTGTGAGCATGAGCGCGACCACAGCGGCGAGCACCCCGGAGATCGCGACTGCGGAGGCGATCACGAGGTTCGCCTTGACGCCGAGCATGCGTGCGGTCTGGAAGTCCATTGCGGCGGCCCGCATATGCAGACCGACCCTTGTCCGCGCGAGGAGGAGGGTCAGCGCGACGAGGCAGACGATCGCGGTGGCGATCGCGACAAGCGTGATCTTGCGGATATCGAGTCCCCAGACGGTCACCGGCTGGTTGAGCGCTGCGATCGAACCTGCGGCCTCTCCCAGCGTGTTGTCGCGGGAGTCGAGCACCTGCGCGACTGCCTGCATGAGGAACGCGACCGCGAAGGTCGTGACGAGCATGACCGCCGGTGACTGCGTACGAAGCGGCCTGAAGACGAGCCGCTCGAGTGCAAGCGAGAGCGAGACGACGACAACGAGGCAGAGCGCCAGAGCGGCTGCAAGCGACCAGCCACGCACGTCGGCGAAGGCGAGCGTGAAGGCGCCTGCCATCACGAGCTGCCCGTACGCGAAGTTGACGAGTCGCAGCACGCCGAAGACGAGGCCGATGCCGACCGCCATGAGAGCGTAAATCGCGCCCCGGCCGATCGCATCGACGAGCACCTGCGCGTCGAGCGCGGCGACGACCTGCCAACCGCCGGTCATGAGAAGTACGCCCCCATGAGCTTCGCGGAGTCGCCCGCATCCGTGGGCACCAGGGTCAGACGCAGCTCGCCGTTCGCGATCACGTAGGTCCGATCGGAGAACGCGACCGTCCGCTGGGCACGCTGTTCGACGAGCAGCACGGTCACCCCGCGGGAACGGATCTCTGAGAGCGCGCCGAAGACGACATCGACGATCACGGGTGCGAGCCCGAGCGACGGCTCGTCGAGCAGCAGCACGTCGGGGCGCGCGACGAGCGCGCGAGCGATCGCAAGCTGCTGCTGCTGGCCACCCGACAGCGCGCCAGCGGTCCGGTGGCGGAACTCGCGCACGATCGGAAAGAGGTCGAGCGCGTACTCGATGTCCTCCGCAACTCCCTGTGCCTCCCGTCGCCCCGAGAGGCCGAGCCGGAGGTTCTCATCCACCGACAACTCGGCGAAGATCCGCCGCCCCTCCGGGACGAGCGAGATGCCCAGACGCGCAATCTCCTCGGGACGGCGTCCGGTGAGCGAACGCCCGCCGAGCGAGATGCGCCCGCTCGCAGTGGGGACGAGTCCCATGATCGCGTGCAGGGTCGACGACTTGCCCGCACCGTTCGGGCCGATCAGCCCGACAATCTCCCCCTTGCCAACCTGGAGCGACAGTCCGCGGACGGCGCCGACCGCGCCGTAGCGCACGTCGAGGTTCTCGATTTCCAGCGCAACGTCGCTCATCAGGCTGTGCCGCTCTCCCCAAGGTAGGCCGCGGTCACGTCACGGTTCACGCGGATCTCGGCCGGGGTCCCTTCCGCGAGGGTGCGCCCTTCGTCAAGCACCTGGATGCGGTCGCAGACCTCGAGGACGAGAGCCATGTTGTGGTCGATGAGCAGCACACCCGCGTCGTGCTCGTCGCGTACAGACCGGACGACGGCTGCGAAATCAGGGATCTCCGCCTCGGGCAGCCCTGCGGCGGGCTCGTCCATCAGCACGAACTGGGGCTCGGTCGCGAGTGCGCATGCAACACCGAGGCGGCGCTCGTCCCCGTGCGCGAGAGCACCAGCCGCTGAATCGGCCGACCGCTCGAGGCCGAGGAGGTCGAGCAGCGTCGCCGCACGTCGCCGCGCCTCACCGACCCCTGCGCCCGACCCGAGCGCGGACACCTCGACGTTCTCGCGCACCGTGAGCGCGCGGAAGGAATGGCTGTGCTGAAACGTGCGTGCGATGCCAGCGCGCCCTCGGCGGTGCGGCAGCCATCGTGTGATCTCGCGTCCCTCGAGCTCCACCTTGCCCCCGTCGGGGAAGTCGAAGCCGGTGAGGATGTTCACGAGTGTCGACTTGCCTGCACCGTTTGGCCCGATCAACCCGAGAACCTCATGCCGCCGAAGTTCGAGCGTGACGCCATTGAGAGCGTGAACGCCCGCGAATGACCGGGTCACGTCGGCGGCCCGGAGTGTCCCGGGCCGCCGATCGTGCACCTGCGTGTGTTCCGAGCTCACTACCCGATGTTCGCGGGCGACGAGGCGGACAGCTTGCCCACCCGCTTCGCCACGTTGTTCTGGATCTGCATCAGGCGGTACTCGCGCCCGAACACGGAGTGCATCTCCTTCGAGAAGGAGACCTTGCCCGAGATCGTCTGCACCTTGTTGAACTTCTCGAGCTGGTCGGCGAGCTTCGCGCCGTCCGTCGAGCCGCCCGCCGCCTTGATCGCCGCGACGATGCCGTCGATCGCCGCAGGACCGGTGACGAACCCACCGGTGTACGCCGTGATCTGCTTCGCGAGCGTGTTCACGGCCGGGGTCTGATCGTCGCCGAACGCCGAGGCGTACGTCACGAAGTAGTAGTTCGTGACCGGCGGCTTGCCGACCCAGTAGAGACCGTCACCGGCCCACGAGTTGAGGATCGGCGTCTCGTTCCCGAGCGACCGCAGACCACCGACGATGCCCGGCAGTTCCGCGAACGCGGTCGAGGTGACGATGACATCGGCCTTCACCGCGTTCAGGCGGGTGACGGCGTTCGTGTAGTCGTTCGCGAAGCTCGTGTAGCTCTCGCGCGCGACGATCGTGCCGCCCTTCTCGACGAAGCGCTTCTCGAACGCCTGAACGACGTTCTTGAAGTAGACGAGCAGGTTGTTCGTCGCGAGCGCCGCCGACTTCCAACCCTTCTTGATCGCCCACTCGGCCATGACTGCGCCCTCATCCTGAGCGACGTTCCCGAACGAGAACGCCAGTCGACCCTTCGCGCCGAAGCGCTTCGGACCCATCTGGTCGGTGCCGATGCATGCGGCGACCGCAAGCACACCGCTGTTGATCGCCTCGGTCACGACCGGTGCTGCGAACTCGACGTCGCATGTCGTGAAGATGATGTGCGCGCCGCGCTTCAGCAGATCAGCGGCACACGCCTTCGCAATCGCCGGCTCGTTGTTCTGCGTGTCACACGTGATGATCCGCAGCTTGCGGCCGGTGACGCCGCCCTTCGCGTTGATGTTCTTCACCTGGATTCCGGCAGCTGCGAGCGCCGGGTTGTCGAACGGGGCCATCTGACCCGACTTGTCGTAGGCCCAGCCGATCACGATCGGGCCGGCACCTGCGCTTGCCATGCTCGCGGCGAACGTCGCGGCTGCGACGGCAGTCACGAGCAGAGCGATGAGCGCGCTCTTCTTCCTCGTCATGCGGATCCTCCTGTTGACGTTGGCGATGCGTGGGCGGCCTCCCCCGTGGCCTCCCACGACGCTTCCCTTGCCTTGACCAGCGTGTACATCGCGGTGTGCAGTGGTACCGACACACCGGTTCTTTCAGCCTCACGCACAAGCGAACCCGTGATGAGGTCAATCTCAGTCATCCGTCTGGCCTCCACATCTTCCAACATCGACGGGAAGTGTGCTGCCCCGCGCCGCGTTGCGTGGACGTTCATCTCCCAGGGATCGTCGTTGAGGTCGATCCCGGCAGCCGCCGCCACCGCCTTGCCCTCGTCCACGAGCGCGTGGACGAGACGCCCGAGGTCGCCCGGCTCGTCCTCCTCCGCGAAGTGGGGATCGTGCGGAAGCCCCGTGAGCGCAGCCACCGTGTTGACGGTCGCGTTGAAGATGAGCTTCGACCACTGCGCCGACCGCAGGTCGGGGAGCGCCTGCACCTTGAGCCCGGCGCGCGCGATCAGGTCAGCGATCTCCTCGACGCGCTCGTACGGCGTCTCCTCGTACGGGCCGAGCCATGTCTCGGTGTCGAGGATGTACTCGACCTCGGTGTCGGAGTGTTTCGTCCCGGACATGAAAGTCACTCCGGAGACGAGCGGCCAGTCACCGTGCGCGCGGACGATCTCCTCGGCCCCGAGGCCATTCAGGGTGGTGACCATCATCGCGTCGTGGAAGCGGCCTTCGAGTGCCCGCGCAGCCTGTTCGAGACCCGTCGCCTTCGTGGCGATGATTCCGACGTCGAACGGCTCGAGTTCGTCGGGGTCCGCCGTCGCGGTGACATGCGCATGGAGGTCACTCCGCCCGGTGACCCGGATCCCGTCTCGCATCAGCGCTTCCGCGTGGTCGCGGCGCCGCGTCAGGACCGACACGTCCACGACCTGCGCGAGGTGTCCAGCGAACAGGCTCCCGATCGAGCCGGCGCCGATAATGCACACGCGCCCGATCATGGCCGCGCGCTCACCGGTTTCTCTGACATGTCACTCACGGACGGGAAGTATCGCGACGTGTGACATGACAGTCAACCGGGAACCGACGGCACCCCCGCGCACCGTCGGCCCCCCCTGGTACTCGACGCGCGCCGAAGCTCCGGCGCGCTGTCCTCACCTCTAGCCCGCCTGGCCCTTCCCCGCAGCGGGCGCCACCCGCGGAATCACCTTCTCGGCGAAGAGCTGCTGGTTCTTGATCGCCATCCAGTGCGGCGCGCCGCCCGCGTTGACGGTGATCCCGATCTCCGTCAGCCCCTCGCACACCGCCTGCGTCTCCGCGATCCGCGCAACGATGTCGTCGGGCGTCCCGACCCAGACGTAGTCCTCCTCGATGAGCTGCTCGTACGGCACATCGTTGAGCTGCTCCATGATCCCGGCCGTGTAGAACCCGTACCCCGCCTTCACGAGATCCTCCGCAGGTGGCTTCGGCCACTCGGTCAGCGGGGAGCAATTCCCCTTGATGAATCCGGTGATCCAGTCGCGCCCCTCGCGGAACGCGGTCTCGCGATCCTCGTCGAGATGACAGGCGTGGATCCACACGATGTCGGGCTCCGTTCCCTGCTCGGCGCACGTCGTCCGATAGAGATCGAGTTGCTGCTCGAGCACCTTGTACGGGAGGAGCGGTGGCACCGCGACACCCCAACCGCGCTCCGCCGCCAGCGTGTAGGTGCGGTCGGAGGTACCACCGAGATAGACGCGGTATTTCGTCTTTCGGAACGGAACGACGTGCGAGTCACGCACGTTGAAGTAGGTGCCCTCGTGCGTGAACTGCTCGTTGTCGAGCGCCGCGAGCAGGAGATCCACTGCCTCCTCGTACTTCGGCCGCGCGTGTTCGTCGAGCGGCTCGCCCGCGAGCGGCGGGAGCCAGCCGTGGCCGCGACCGACGCCCCACTCGTACCGTCCGCCGGTGAGGATGTCCGTCGTGTTGATGACGCTCGCGAGCACGGTCGGGTTGTGGAACGGGAGCGCGTGCAGCATCGTGCGGAAGCGAATGTCGTTCGTCCGCTGGGCTGCCGCCGCAAACAGCGCGGTCGGATTCGCGGAGATCGAAAACTTCGGGAAGAAGAAGTGCTCGATCACGGCGTAGGCGTCGTAGCCGAGCCTGTCGGCGTGCTGGATCTGCTCAAGGACCTCGGCGTACAGCCGGTCGGCGTCCTGGTTCGGGTGGAGCTGGAGCTCCGAGTAGAGACTGAACCTCATCCGCTTGAACCTCCATCTGACATCTCAGGTCGTGTGCGGTGCAGGATCGCACGCCAGCGGGGGCGCTTCAAGCCGAGACCCGTTCTGCTACCTTTATGTACATGGCGACCGTAGGTGTGGCGGAGTTGCGCCAGAACCTCAGCCGGTACCTGAAGCGGGTCGCTGCAGGCGAGCGCCTCGTCGTGACTGATCACAACCGCGCCGTCGCAGAACTCGGTCCGCCACCCGCCCAGGCGAGCGTGCTTGACCGCCTCATCGCCGAGGGGCGCATCCAGGCACCCGCGGGCCGCGGCTACCCGCCGCCGCTCGGCAGCGTCGATCACTCGCACGCCCTCTCGCGGGCGCTCGACGAAGTCCGCGGCGACCGCTGACGTGCGGCTCTTCTACGCGGACTCCTCTGCGCTCGTCAAGCTCGTGATCGACGAGCCTGAGAGCGCACCGCTCCGCGTCACTCTGAATGCGACACCCGCGGTCAGTTGCGAGCTCGCGGTGACCGAGCTCGCGCGCGCGCTGATCCGATTCGCCGAACGCGACCGATCTGCTGACAGCAAGCTGCTCGCGAGCAGGGCGACGGCGGTGCTCGACGCGACAGCTCTCCTCCCTCTCAACCGCGCCCTTCTCGCCGCGGCCGGCAACCTCCCGGAGCCGTCATTGCGTTCCCTCGATGCGATCCACGTCGCGGCCGCGCTCTCGCTCGACGGGCTCGACGGGTTCCTCACCTACGACGGCCGCCAGGCGGCCGCCGCGAGGCTCTTCGGACTCCGGACGTACTCCCCAGGTACCTGACCCGACGAGCGGGTCAGCGCGATCAGCGCTTCGAACGCCTTGCGGCGGCGACGAGCTTGCGCAACTCGTCGTCGGTGACGAGGCCGCGCTTCTCCGTCCCCCGCTTCTTGACCGCAGCGAGCAGCGCCGGGCGACGTTCCTCATCGAGCTCGAGGCCGAGACGGTCGAGCGCGATCCGGATCGAATCGATCCCGCTCTTCTTCCCGAGCACGATCCCGCGGTCAGCCCCGACGAGGGTCGATGCGTACGGCTCGATCGCCGGCGGATCATGGAACTGCGCGGCAACCGCGCCTGACTCACGCGTGAACAGCGCCTCGCCGGTCACCGGCTTCCAGGGCGGGAGCGGTGTCTCCGAGCGATCGCGAACGAGGGCGGACAGCGTCCGCGCCTGCGTGAGATCGAGCCGCGTCGGGATCCCGTACAGCGCCTCCAGCGCGAGCGCGACCTCGATCAGGTCGGCGTTGCCCGCTCTCTCCCCCATCCCGTTCACGGTGCCCTGAACCCAGGTGGCGCCCGCCTGCACGGCGGCGATCGCGGCCGCGGTCGCGAGTCCGAAATCGTCGTGCCCGTGCCAGTGAACGGGAATCCCGTCTCCGACGTGATCGAGCGTGCGCTCGACGAGGAAGGCTGCGCCTTCGGGCGTCGCGATTCCGAGCGTGTCCACCACCACGACCTCGCTCGCCCCCGCCTCTACCGCTGCCGCGTACACGCGATCGAAAAACGAGAGGTCGGCGCGCGACGAGTCGACGCCGAAGAACGCGACGCGGATGCCGTTCGCAACCGCGTGTTCCACGGCTGCACGGATCCGCTCGAGCATCTTCTCGCGCGAGACCCCGAGCGCCGCGAGCTTCCCGTCAGAGATCGGGCTCTCGATCACGGAGGCAGAGACCCCGAGCTCGACGAGCGCCTCGACATCCGCCTGGACCGCACGCGAGAAGCCCCAGACCTCGGCGCGGAGCCCTGCCTCCGAGATGAGTTGCACGGCGCGGTAGTCGTCCGCCGAAACCCGCGGAAAGCCCGCCTCGATGCGATCGACGCCCGCCGCGTCGAGCGCGCGGGCGATCTCGAGCTTGTCCTCGGGCGAGAGCACGACCCCGATCGTCTGCTCGCCATCGCGGAGGGTCGTGTCGTAGAGACCGACCGTCCCGGTCGGCTGCGGATCGAGCGCGCGGGAGTTCAGCGATCCCGTCCAGAGCTGCGACCGGTCGAGCGTCACGCGCTCCCCCCGGAGACCGCTCTGCGGTGACATGTCACGGCGGGGAGCCTACACGAGGCACTCTGAGGCACTGTCAGGCTGCGGCGGGGACGACTCCGTCGGGGAACGCGGAGAGTTTCTCCGCACCACCTGGGCCGATCAGGAAGTTGTCCTCGACCCGGAGGCCTCCCCCATCGGGCCAGTAACAGCCCGGCTCGATCGCGAGCACCATCCCCTCACGGATCTCGCCACCGCCCGCCTGGTGCGCGTACGGCGGCTCGTGCGCGCGTGCGCCCACCCCGTGACATACCGGGTGCGACGGCTGGCCGGGAAACCCAATCGACTCGATCCCTGCACGGACGCTCCGGTCGAGTTCCGCGAGGCTCGCTCCTGGCCGCGCATACGCGATCGCCTCGTCATAGACGGCGAGCAACCCCCGCTCCAACTCGCGGTAGCGCGGTGAGAGGTCGCCGGGGACGACGTTCTTTGTGTGGTCGCACCAGTACCCGTCGGCGCAGACCCAGATCTCGAACAGCGTCGGTTCGCCCTCCACCACCGGACGCGACGTCGTCGCGGTGAACGTCCGGATCCCCGCGCCCGACCAGACGAGCGCGAACCCGAGCGCGAGTTCGACGCGTCCCTCCCAGCCGGTGCCCTCCCCGTGGACAAAGCCGAGCCACTCGGCCGCCGCCTGCGCCTCGGTCATCCCCGGCCTCAGCACCACGCGAACGTGCTCCATCGCGGCCGCCGCGATCGCGTTTGCGAGTCGGATCCGCTCGACTTCCTGCGGCGTCTTGATCATCCGCGCTTCGGCGAGCAGCCCGGTCGCGTCCGCTGCACCCGGGAATGCGTCGAACCAGCCCTTCGTGAACGTGGTCGGCTCACCGACCATCCGGTCGGAGGCCTGCGTCCCGAGCGAGAGCTCGAGCCCGACGGTTCCGTGTTCGCGAGCCGCCACCACCGCAGCCTCGAGCGTCCGTGCGGGGACGGGCCGCGGGTCGCGCGGGTCGTAGCCGCGGACGAGCCGCACGTCGGTCGTCCACGCCATTCGGGCGGCGTCCGCCTCCGAGGCCTCCAGACAGAGGAGCGTCGGTGAGCCGTCGGCCGGGAACACGACCGCGTCGTACCCCTTCATCCCCCAGAAGTTCGTCAGGTAGAGGACGTTGTCGGGCGCACGCGCCACGATCGCGTCGATCCCGCGATCCCGCATCAGGGCGCGGACGCGGTCGAGCCTCTCGTCGTCGCGCGGCCAGACCATGACGCGAGCCTAACGCCTGCCCACGCGGCAAGGATTCATGCAGTTCCTTGACATATGGCGCTACGTATGGCACTCTCGTGGGATGGAGAAGACGACCGTGTACCTACCCGCGTCGCTCCTCCAGCGGGTGAAGCGGGTCGCGGCGCGGAAACGCGTCTCGGAGGCAGCGGTGATGCGTGATGCGCTCGAGCGCTACACAGATGACGTCGAGCGCCCGCTCCCCCGCACCGCGCTTTACGAGAGTGGCGCCCCGATCACGGACTGGGACAGGGCGCTCGACGGCTTCGGCGAGCGGTGATCGTCGCCGATACGAGCGGCGTGTTTGCCGCGCTCGATCGGTCGCAGACGAGCCACGATGCGGCGCGGCGCGCCCTTGAGAGTGCCTCCGCGGTCGTTATCTCCCCATTCGTCCTGGCAGAGCTCGACTACCTCCTCGCGACGCGCATCGGCCCGCACGCGTCCCTCGAGTTGCTGCGCGACGTCGCCGATGGCGCGTACGAGCTGGCGACGATCAGTGCAGATGACGCCCCCGCGTTGGTCGAGACGGTTGCGCGATATGGCGACGTCAACCTCGGGCTCGCGGACGCGTCGATCGTGCTCCTCGCCGATCGCTACCAGACCGATCGCGTTCTCACGCTTGACGAGCGCCACTTTCGGGCACTCAGGACATCGCGTGGTGCGCCGTTCGTCCTGCTGCCGGCCGACGCGTAGGTCTCGCGGCTAGCCGTACCTCGAACTACGCGTTGCCCCAGGGGCGCACGCGCGGCGGGGCGGGCGCGCCGCCGTGTCCCTCGCTCCACGAGATCACCGGGTTCCGCAGGATCCCGATCCGCTCGATCTCCGCCTCGATCACGTCGCCGGGCTTGAGATACAGCCGTGCCCGCTCCTCCGGCGACTTGAACCCCGCGACACCGGACACGGTCCCGGTCGAGAGCACGTCGCCCGCCGAGTAGGTGAGCCCCGAGAAGTTCGAGAGGATCTGCCGGATCGTTACCGCCATACGCCCCGAGTGCGACTCCTGGCGGACCTCGCCGTTGACGCGGAGCTGCATCGCGAGATCGTGCGGGTTCGGGATCTCGTCCGGGGTCACGATCCACGGGCCGAGCGGGCAGAACGTGTCGATCGCCTTGCAGAACGAGAACACACCCGAGCGCATCTCGCCGCGCTGAATGTCGCGTGCGGTGATGTCGTTGAAGATCACATAGCCGCCGATGTAGTCGGCCGCCTCCTCGGGCGAGAACCACGCACCCGGCTTCCGGAGGACGATCGCGAGCTCGAGCTCGTAGTCGAGCTCCTCGGTCAGGTGCTCGGGGTACACGATCGGCTCGTCCGGGCCGACGATCGCGTCGACGTTCTGGAAGAAGTTGATCCACGGGGCGATGTCGTGCGCCCAGCCGACGTTCTTCGACTCCTCCTCGTGCTCGCGGAAGTTGCCCGCGGTATGGAAGAACTTCTTCGGGATGATCGGGGCGCGGAGCCGCGTCTCCGCGAGCGCGACACGCTCACCGGTCTCGTCCGCGCCGCCGCGCTCGAAGTACTCGCGCATCGTCGCGACGTCGAGCACCGCGATCTCGTCACCCTCGAGGACACCGACGCGCCCCTCACCCTCACCGAACGTCACCAGCTTCGCCATCCCGTGTCCTTCCCGCTCGTTGTCGTCAGGCCACGCCGCAGACGGTCATCGCGACCCGCGCGTACGTCTCGGCGGTGCGGACGAGCCCCTCGATCTCGAGGTTCTCACCCTTCTCGACATCCATCAACCCCGTCGACGTGCCGTAGTTGAGCGTCGGCACCCCGTAGCGACTCAGCGCGGACGCATCCGAGAACCAGCGCGTCACGTCACGCTCGGGCTTCGCGCCGAACACCTCCGCGTGCGCCGCGTCGACCGCCGCCACCAACTCGTGCCCCTCCTCGATCTCGGCGCCTGGGGCGGTCACGTAGACCTCGCCCTCGATCCCGTAGGTGGGGAACCGCTCCGCCAGCGACCGCACGAGCGCGAGCGCCTCGCGCCTCGCGACCGCCATCTCCTTCGTCGGCGGGACACGGATGTCGAGAAAGAGATCGACATGGTGCGGTGTGCGCGAGGCGCGCCAGCCGAACCCACCGTCGATCGCGCCGACGTTGACGATCGCCTTCGCGCCGCGGTAGCTGTTCGCGGGGTCGTCCTCCCAGGTCGGGATCCACTCCCTGATCGCTCCGAGCACGTCCTGCGCACGCAGGATCGCGTTCAGGTCGCGCTTCCCCTCGCTGAACGCGGTGTGGATGAAGTTCCCGTGGACGCGCACGCGGAGCCAGAGCGCACCGAAGTGGCCGAGCACGACCTTCCCCTCGGTCGGTTCGCCGAGCAGACACATGTCGGCGACGCCGCCGTGCGAGACGAGGTATCGCGTCCCCGCCGCGTAGCCGCGGTACTGGGCACCCTGCGCCGAGCCCTGCTGCGTCTTCTCGATCTCGCCAGCGACGGCGGCGATCAGGACGTCACCCCGCAGCCGCACACCCGCATCCCTGAGCGCCGCAACCGCCTCCACGTAACAGGCGAGCGCGCCCTTCATGTTCGAGATCCCGAGTCCGTAGAGCCGGCCGTCCTCGACGAAGTGCTTCGGCTGGAACCCCGGCACGTCACGGAGCCACGGCTCGCGCCCCGAGTAGGACGTGTCCACGTGCCCGTTGAACATCAGGCTCTTGCCGCCGCCCGTGCCCGCCCATGTCCCGAGTGCGTTTGCGCGGCCGTCCTCGACCTGCTGCCACTGCGTCTGGAGCCCGAGGTCCTCGTAGAGCGAGACCATGAGGCGGGCCATGCCCTCCTCGTCGCCCGTGAAGCTCCATGTGTCGATCATCCGGCCCGCTGTCTGAACGAGCCGGTCGCGATCGACCGTGACGGCGGGGAGACTCACTCGGTCAGCTCCGAACGTACGGGAGCACCTTTTCCCCGAAGAGCCGGATCTGCTTCAGACGGTCCTCGCCCCACAACTCGAGCATGATGTGGGTGCAGCCCGCGTCGCGGTACTCCTCGATCGCTGCGATGCAGTCGGCAGGTGTGCCTGCGATCGGCTTGCAGCGGTCGAGCAGGCTGTCGGTCACCAGCTCCTTCGCTGCGAGACGCCCGCCTCGTTCCATCGCCTCCGCGACCGGACGGATCTCCTCCGGGTCGATCTCGGCGAGGTCGAGCAGGGTGTCGGCCGAGCCACGGATGTTCTGCACCTTGTTCGCGAGATACATCCCGGCGATCTCGCGCGCGCCGTCACGGCCCGCCTGGCGGTCGTCCCAGTGGATCGAGGCGACGACCGTGCATCCGAGGTCCACGTCATCCGGGTTTCGACCCGTCTTCGCGGCCCCCTGCTCGATGTTCCCGCGCGTGTACCGCACGAATGCGGGGGTCGTGATCGACGGCGTCAGCAGCCCGTCACCGATCTCTCCACCGAGCTGCTGCATCATCGGCGCGGTGCCGGCGACGTAGACGGGAACCTCCCAGCGCGGGATGTGCGCCTCGTCGGAGAGCGCGGGGATGTCGGCGGAGAACGCCTTGCCCTCGTACTCGAACCGCTCGCCACCGAGGATCCCGCGGACGATCTCGACCGAGTCGCGCATGTGCGAGAGCGGCTTCGACACCTTCGGATCGCCCGATTGTTTCGTGTTGTTGAGGAAGATTTTCGAGGTCCCGAACCCGATGATGAATCGGCCAGGGCCCGCAGCCTCCTGCACGACACGCGCGTCCATCGCGACCTGCACCGGGTGGCGCGTGTACGGAGAGATGATCCCCCAGCCGATCGTGAGCCGCTTCGTCTCCCGCGCCATGAGCGCCGAGACGACCGTCGAGCCGCGCGCCTCCATCTGGTGCTTGCGCCACCACGGATACGCCTCCGCGAGCCAAACCGTGTCGATCCCGGCCTCGTCCATCGCCCGCGCAGAGGCCAGCATCTCCTCGAGCGGCTCCATCGTCAGCTGCATCACGCCGATGCGAAACGGCACGCTCATCGCTGTAGTGCTCCTTCTTCCCGCTGGGCGCTCAAAATCGGTGACATGTCACAGGAACGTACCACGCTGTGACATGTCACGCAGCGTCGGACGCTCGGGCCGCGGCACAACACCGCACCGAGACCCACGCCGCTTCCTCTAGCGGGGTACGGCCTGGATCTGGTCGTCGAGCGCGGAGAGCGCGTTCGAGACCTGCTGGTTGACGATCGGCTGCAGCACGCGCTGCCCCATCGAGCCGACGGGGCCGGCGATCCGCACGTCCGCCTCCCAGTGCATCGATGTCCCCTCGCCCGCCTCGGAGAGCGCGAACGAGGTCGTCATGTTCATCATCGCGCCGACACCCTGCCCGCGCACGTTGAGGGATGCGAACTCGGGTGCGCGCTCCTCGGCCTTCTCGAACCGGATCGACATCTTGAGTCCGCCGAGCCCAAGGGGGATCTTCACTTTCGCGGACCAGACACGGTCGTTCTCGATCTCGAAACTTTCGACCCCGGGCATCGTCTTCGCGAGCTTCGCCGGATCGTTCAGCACGCTCCACACGATCTCGCGGGGCGCGTCGAACTCCTTCACACCTTCGACCTTCATCTACTCGTCACCTCGACGTTCGCAAGCGCCTTCTCGGGGTGCGCAAGCATCTCCCAGACGCGGTGGTAGGGGTTGTGGCTGTCGTACACGAGCGCGCCACCAGCCTCGACAAGCGCGTTCTGAATTGCCGAGCACACGCAGTGGATCCCACCGCCGCCGCCCTCGCCCATGCCCTTGGTGCCGAGCGGGGTGAACGGAGACGGCGACTCGATAAACCCCGTCTTGAGCGGCGGCATGTCGAGCGCGTGCGGCACGTGGTAGTCGTAGAAGTTGGGCGTCAGCAGGTTGCCGTCCTCGTCGTAGACGAACGACTCGAACATCGCTGCACCGATCGCATGCGCGGTCGCGCCCATCACCTGGCCCTCAACGATCTGCGGATTGATGCGCGCCCCGCAGTCGTCCACCGCCGCGTAGTCCACGATCTCGTAGACCCCGGTGGAGGGATCGACCTCGACCACGCACGCGTGGATCTGGGTCGAATACGTGAGCGTGAGGTTCCCGAACTTCGTCTCCTTGTCGGGGACCTGGAATGGAGGCCGGTAGACGAACCGCGCGTTCATCGGCGGCGGTGTCTCCGGGAACCCTGCGTTGTTCGCGTTCGGGATTGCGCCGAGCGCCATGAACGGGAGCGCTGCCTCCGGGTTCCCCTTGATCCGCGCGAAGCCGTCGGCGAGCTCGATGTCGTCGGTCGAACAGCCGAAGATCCACGACGCGAGCGTCTTCATCTGGATCGCGAGCTCGTCGGTCGCCCCCTTCACGGCACCGAGACCCGTAACCGCAAACTGGCTCGCATACGTGCCGGAGAAGCCTGCGTGGGAGTTCCAGTACGAGTCGTGGCCCGCCCGGACGTGGACGCTGTCGAGATCGCACCCGAGGATGTCGGCGACGACCTGTGCTGCGGTCGTCTCGTGCCCCTGCCCCTGTGGCGTGGTCCCCAGCGTCACGACGATCTCGCCAAAGATGTCGAGCTTCACCGTCGCGACCTCGTTGTTGCCCGAGAACTGCAGGTCGGGGTTGATCAGCTGCGACTGGCCGAAGTTGTTCGTGCCCGAGTCGAGGGTCGAGCCGATCCCGAACCCGAGAAGCTTCCCGCGCGACCGCGCATCGGCCCGTCGCTCCTCGATCCGGTCGTAGCCGACGAGTTCGAGCGCGATCTCGAGCGCGCGCGGATAGTCGCCCGAGTCGTAGACGCAGCCGTTAGGCGTCTCGTACGGCATCGCCTCCGGCTGCACGTAGTTCCGCTTGCGGATCTCGACCGGGTCGAAACCGAGCGTCTGCGCGACGATGTCGATGATCCGCTCCGTCAGCCACAGCTGCTGCATCCGCGAATACCCGCGGTTCGGCGAGACCGGCGCCTTGTTCGTCATCGCCTGCGTGAACTCGAGGTGGATCGACCGCCAGCGGTACAGCCCTGCCGCCACCTGCGACCAGATCACGCCGCCGAGCGGCTCGTACCGCAGATACGCGCCCGCGTCGTCGATCGCGTTCGTCCGGAACCCGAGCAGCGTGCCATCGGCCTTCACCGCGACCTCGGTGTTCTCGAACCAGCGCTCATTCCCGTGCGACATCGACTGGTGGAAGTCCGTGCGCCACTCCGTCCACTGGATCGGGCGGCCGAGCTTGCGCGCGAGCAGACAGCACGCGACGAGCTGCGGGTGCGAGGTGATCTTGTTGCCGAACCCGCCCCCGATGTCCTGCGTCACCATGCGCAGCTTGTCGATCCCCACCCGGAGGGCGGGACCCATCATGATCACCGCGAATCCGGGGAACTGGTTGTTCGTGTGGATGGTCCACTGCGCTGTGCCGCGGTTGTACTCGACGAGCGCACCGTCGAGTTCGAGCGGGGTCGAGTTGAACCGATCGAAGTGGAGCTCGCCGATCTTGACGATGTGGTCGGCCTCGGCGAACGCCGCGTCGATGTCGCCCCACGCCCAGGTGCCGCTGTAGGAGCAGTTCGAGCCGACCTCATCGTGCAGGAGCGGCGCACCCTCGGCGAGCGACTTCCGCGCGTCGACGACGACATCCAGCGGCTCGTACTCGACCACGACGAGCTCCGAGGCGTCACGCGCGAGTTCGCGCGTCTCGGCGACGACCGCGACGACCGGCTCGCCGACGTACCGCACCTTGCCAACCGCGAGCGCGTAGTCCTTCACGTTGCCACCGGGCGCGGCCGCGATCTGGAAGAACGGGTCCGTGTGGAGCGCGACCTCGTCGCCGGTCAGCGTTCCGTACACCCCGGGGAGCTCGAGCGCGGCGCTGACGTCCACCGACTCGATCCGCGCGTGGGCGTACGGCGAGCGCACGAAGTGGAGGTACCCCATCCCGTGCCGCTTCACGTCGTCGACGAATACGCCCTGACCCTGGACGAGTCGCGCGTCCTCCTTGCGCGGGACGCTCACCCCGACGAGTCCCTTCCGGAGCGTTGTCGCGTCGGTCTCGACCGCGGTCACCGTCCGCCCCCCTTGCCGACCGCAACGACCGCCTCGACGATGTTCCAGTAGCCGGTGCAGCGGCAGATATTCCCCTGAATGGCGACCTTGACCTCGTCCTCGCTCGGAGACGGGTTCTCGGCGAGCAGCGCGGTGGCGCTCATCAGCATCCCCGGGGTGCAGTAGCCGCACTGGAGCGCGTGGTGCTCCTGGAACGACCGCTGCAACGGCGTCGGCTCGCCGTAGGGAGCGAGTCCCTCGACGGTGGTCACGGTCGCACCGTCCGCCTGCACCGCGAGCACGGCGCAACTCTTCACCGTCAGGCCGTCGAGGTGCACGGTGCACGCGCCGCAGCTCCCCGTGTCGCATCCGATGTGGGTGCCGGTCAGACTCAGGTCGTCGCGCAGGAAGTGGACGAGCAGGCGCCGCGTTGGCACCTCGTGCTCGACCCGCTCCCCGTTCACGGTCAGGGTGATGCGACGGAATGTCGTCGGTTCGCTCACGGTCAGCCTCTCGCTCTCTTCGCGGCCTCGACGACGGCACGGGCTGCGGACACCTCGGAGAGGTGGCTGCGGTACTCCGCGGAAGCATGGACATCGGCCGGTGGATCGAGTGTCGCCCCGAGACCCGCGATCGCTGCGGCTGCGGCCGCCTCGTCGACGGTGACCCCTGCGAGCGCCGCCTCGGCCGCAGCTGCGCGAACCGGAACCGCCGCGACACAGCCGATCGCGATCCGCCAGGCTCCATCACGAACAGACGCGGCCGCGTTCGCGATGTACGTCCCGTGGGCGCCAAGCGTCACACCGGCCATCGCGGCGCCGGAGCCGCTCGAGCGCGTCGGGATCGCAATCCGCGTGAGGAGCTCGCCCTCACGGACCGCTGTCTCGTACACCCCGACGAAGAAGTCTTCGGCCGAGACATCACGCGCCCCGTCCCGCCCGACGATCGTCATCGTGGCGCCAAGCGCGACGAGAAGCGGTGGGAAGTGGTTTGTCGGATCGTTCACGCAGATGTTGCCGCCGAGGGTGCCGCGGTTCCGCACCTGGACGTCCGCGACGGTCCGTGCGACCTCCGCCAGCTCCGGTCGAGCGACCGCTACCTCGTCGGAGGCGACGATGCCGGTCAGCGTGACCATCGCGCCGATCTCGAGCGTGCTGTTGTCGGCAGAGAACCCGATCGTCCGGAGCTCACCGAGACGGGCGAGATCGACGAGCACGTCGGGCGAGGCGGCGCGCTGTTTCATCACGTTGATGAGCGTCTGTCCGCCGGCGAGCGCACGCGCCCCGTCGTGCTCGCCGAGCAGGCGAACGGCCTCCTCGAGGGTGTCCGGACGCACGTACTCGACTTCGCGCAGCAGCATGGGCGCGAGTCTACGCGAGCCGATCGGTGACATGTCAACGAACCGACGAGCGGTGTAGAGTCGCCCACCGTGGCCGCGTACGACGCCGTGTTCATCGGGTCTGGGATCAACGCGCTGGCGGGCTCTGCCCTGCTCGCACGCGATGGCTGGTCGGTCTGTGTACTCGAGCGCGCCGAGCGCGCGGGTGGCGCGATCCGCACCGTTCCGGGGTACACGCGACCCGGATTCACCCACGAGGTACTGAGCTCCTGGCATCCGCTGTTCGCGGGCTCGGCTACCTACGCGGAACTCGGCGCGGAGCTCGGGCGGCGCGGCCTCGAGTACGCGAACACGGATCTGCCGACCGCAACCGCGTTCCCGGACGGCAACGCCGCGTTTCTCTCCACCTCTCTCGAGGCGAACGTGGCCGAACTGGACCGGTTCCATCAGGGCGACGGCGCCGCGTGGCAGGCGCAGTTCGAGGCGTTCATGGCGAACGCCGACCTCGGGTTTGGGGTGCTCGGCGCGGAACTGTGGTCGTCGCAGGGGCTTGCGCTCGGGCGCACCGCGCTCAAGCGGCTCGGGAGGAAGGGTCTGCTCGGCTTCGCAGGCACGACGCTCGCGAGCTGCCGCGACTGGTGCGACGCGACATTCGACTCCGACCGCGCGCACGGGCTCCTCGCCCCCTGGGTGCTGCACACCGGGCTCGGGCCCGACGCGGCGATGTCGGGGTTCATGACGCAGGTGATCGCGTGCGCGCTGCAACTCGGGGGGATGCCCGTCCCGGTGGGCGGCGGGATCCGACTTGTGGAGGCGCTCTCCGGGATCGTGACCGACGCGGGTGGAGAGGTGCGCGTCGGCGCGCACGTCGAGCGGATTACGGTCGCAGGCGGCCGCGCAACCGGGGTCGTGCTCGCGGACGGTGAGCGGCTCGACGCGCGCCGCGCGGTCGTCGCCGGGGTGACGCCCACGCAGCTCTACGGCCCGCTGCTCGGTAACGCGGCGCCCGCCGACGCCCGTGACGCGGCCGCGCGCTACCGCTACGGCCGCGCGGGGATGCAGATCCACCTCGCTCTCGACGAACCACCCCGTTGGCGGGGGTCGGAGGCGGCGCGGCTCGGTCGTACCGCGATCGTGCATGTCACATCCGGGCTCGACGGCGTCTCGCGTGCGGTCAACGAGGCAGAGCGGGGGCTCCTCCCGTCGGAGGCGACGATCGTCGTCGGACAGCCGTGCGCGGTCGATCCGTCCCGCGCGCCAGCGGGGAAGTCGATTCTGTGGCTCCAGCTCCAGGAGCTGCCCGCGGGCCGGGTGCGCGGCGACGCCGCAGGCGATCTCGACACCGGTGACGGGTCGTGGACGGAAGGCTTGCGCGAGGCGTACGCCGACCGAATCTGCACCCGGCTGGGTGAGTCGATCGAGAATCTCGGCACGGCAACGCTCGATCGGATCGCTCTCTCCCCCGTCGATCTCGAGGCCCTCAACTGCAATCTGGTCGGTGGGGACATCTACTCGGGCTCGTGCGCGCTCGACCAGAACCTCCTCTGGCGGCCGTTCGCGGCGGCGCCCGGCCATCGGACCGCAATCGACGGCCTCTGGCACATCGGTGCCTCGACCCACCCCGGGCCGGGTCTCGGCGCAGGCTCCGGGTACCTGGTGGCGAAGGCACTGACGCGACCACCACTCCCGAAGCGTCTGCTCGCGAAGCTCCCCGGCCGCTGATGCGGCTCGCGCTCTCGCAGATCTCGACGGTGATGGCCTCCTTGGAGGAGGATGTCGCCGCGTACGCTGCGGCGGGTTTCGACGCGATCGGGCTGTGGGAGATGAAGCTCCCGTCGGACGACGCTGCCAATCGCGCCCTGCTCGCCGCGAGCGGGCTCGCAGTCGCGAACTGCATCCCTCTCATCCCGTCCTTTCTCCCGCTCGCGATCCCCGGGATGGAGGGCCCAGACGACCCCGAGGAGCGGGTCGAGGCGCTCTGCACATCGGTGCGCCGCCTTGCCGCCTATGACCCCGAGTCGATCGTGTGTCTCACCGGCCCACTGGGTAACCGCGACGAGAGCGCGGCGCGGACGCTCGTGATCGAGGGTCTCCGCCGCGTCGGCGCCGTCGCGCGGGAAGTGGACGTCGCGCTCGCATTCGAGCCGGTGCACCGCTCGCAGCGCGAGATCGTCTCGTTCGTGAACACGATCCCAGACGCGCTCGAGTTGCTCGACGAGGCAGGGCTTCACGACGCGGGGCTGCTGCTCGACACGTTCCACGTCTGGGATGACCCGTCGGTGTGGGACACGATCGGCCGCGCCGCCTACCGGATCAAGGGCGTCCACGTCGCGGACTGGCCAGCGGAGGAGAGCGCCGAGCGCGCACTCCCCGGGAAGGGTGTCTCGGGCACGCGGGAGCTACTCGATGCGCTCGCGCTCGCCGGTTTTTCAGGCTCGCTGGACGTCGAGATCTTCTCGGAGCCTGGCGGTTTCTGGGCGCTCCCGGCAGCCGAGGCGGCCCGTCGCGCCCATGCTGCGATCACCGCCGTCGCCCCGTAGAGCGCGGATCACGCGCGGCTACACTGACCGCCGCTGCCTTCCCCGGTAGCTCAATCGGTAGAGCATCCGGCTGTTAACCGGAGGGTTGTTGGTTCGAGTCCAACCCGGGGAGCTCGTCCTCTCGCGGGCGCATCGTGACCCCGTTCCGACCCGAGTAGAGTCGGCGGCCGGGTGGGCGACGCGCCGAGCACGACCTACGAGACGACCCTCGTCCGCGAGGGGCCGTTTCATGCGATCCCCGTGCCCTTCGATCCGAAGCCGCTCTTTGGCAAGGTGCGCGCGCCCGTCCGCGTGACCGTCGGCGCCACCACGTACCGGAGCACGATCACCTCGATGGGCGGCTCGTTGTGGATCCCGCTCCGGCGGAGCAACCGCGAGGCTGCAGGCCTGGCGGGCGACGAGACAGTGACGGTGACGCTCGAGCTCGACACCGAACCGCGCGAGGTCACGCTGCCGTCCGACCTGGCCACCGCGCTGCAGGCGACCGCGCCTGCGTGGGAACGGTGGCAGGAGCTGAGCTACAGCCACCAGCGAGAGCACGTCGAGGCGATCGAAGCGGCGAAGCGACCCGAAACGCGGGCGCGTCGGATCGCGTCTGCGGTCGCGATGATCGGCGCGCGGCCACCTCGCCGCCGTCAGGCACCCTGACCGAGGTGGGCGATCTTGAGGTCGCCCCAGTGACCGCCCAGATACTCGACAACGAGGCGGCGATGACAGCGGTGCGGGGTGTCCTCGCTGCACAACAGGCACCCGTCCGCGATCACGTCCCTGGACACGGTCGTTTCGATCTTCCGCTCCGCCATCAGCGCGAGGAACCGCGCCTCGTACGTTGCCCAGTCGATTCGTCGCTTGCGGTAGTCGAGCAGCAGTTCGGCGGTGGGCGCGAGATCTGGAACGTGGACGTACTCGATCCCACAGAGCTCCTTCAAGAAGTACGCGAGATCGTCCCGCTTGGCGAAGCCCGCGAGCTGCGAGACGTTGTTGAGACGCACGTCCACGACACGCCGGACACCAGCGTCCCCGAGCAGCCCGAAGAACCGCTCGGCCGTTGTCTTCGTGAAGCCGATCGTGCAGACCTTCATTGCGTCTCGGCCGCCATCCCCGCGACGAGGCTCTCGTCAACGTACGCGATCCGCTCCACCTGTCTGCGGATCGCCTCTGCCCGCAGTTGTTCGGGGTCGGCCAGAAGCTCTTGCTGGGAGCCGACCAGGCGCTCAAGCGTCTCGGCGTGCGTCTCCCGGGTGCCGTTGGCGAAGATGTGCTCCACCAAAATCCCGCGTTCGACGAGCGCCTCGGCCACGAGTAGCGTCCTGTGACAGTCGAGCGGGTCCTTCTCCGCGCACATGAGGGCGAGCCGGTATCGAGACGCACCTTCGATCGCGCGGTCAATCCCCTGGGCAAAGAGTTCGGTGCGCGCGAGGCGTGCGTACTGAACCTGCCCGTTCTCGTAGCAGGACGGATCCTCGGATCGGGCACCAAGCTCCCGACCGAGGAACACATACTGAATCGAGCGCTCTCGAAGGCTTCGCTCGAGCGCCGCCCGGTTGAACTGCGGATTGAAACGGCTCGCAGGGGACGAGCGCACGTCTGCGATGGCCGTCACCCCGTTCCGCTCCAGCAGCGACACGAACACGTCGACAGGGTGCGTGGAGTGGCCGATTGTGAAGACTGGGTGCATACGGATATCTATGACGCCGGTCGCTCCATGATCGCCGCGACGAGCTTGTAGGTGGACCCATGCCACGGCTTTCCCAGACTCACGGTGAGCAGGCACTCGCCAAGCTTCTAGTCAGCGTTCGGCATGCCAAGGTATCTGGTTTCGTAGATCGGGTCCGTCACCCAAAGCCAGTACTCGCTGGTGCCATGTACGAATCGCGCCTGTACACGGCGCGACGACCTTCCGTACGGCGGGTCGTAGACTACGACGCCGAGCACCAACCATGGGACTCGGATCAGGCACAGCGAACTGTCGAGCTGATGGGCGCTCGCGAGCGCGATGCGATCGTTCATCCCCCCGTGCGTCGAGTTGCCGTCGAGCCATAGTCGCCCGGGCTCCTCCTTCACGGTTTCCAGGTCGACCCAACTCACGGTCCCTGCTTTCACCCAGTAGAAGCCGGGATCTAGGAGCCAGTTCTCGCGCTGATAGTCGTGCGGTCGAGGTTCAAGCAGGCGGACGTCAACCACGTCGAGCACCGCTGGGTCGCTCCCGTTCTCGTAGGCGCGCTCGTACTCCGACACCTCTCCATTCTCGCGGTCGCTTACTGGCCGGATCCACCCGACCCGACGCCCGCTCGGGTCAAGTTCGATCCCGGCAATACATCGGCCAGAGAGCATGCGGGAATTCGCGAGACACACGATGCGCTTCATGGTGGACATGTGGCTCCTCCACGTTGGCGTCCATCGACCCAGCGGGTCGTCGGCAGGGGCGCCCGCAGGGTGGTGGATCGGACCCTCCTCCTGACAAGTCTACCGTTGTAGACGTCGTGGCGAAGGCGCGGCGCGACAAGAGATGTGCCGCAGGATCGAGTCCTCGCGGTCGCGTCAGCGCTCAGAGCGCGGCGAGCGCCTCCTGGAGCCGCGCAAGATGCGCCTGGATCTCGGTCGCACGCGCCAGATCGGCTCCCTGCAGGTCGCGACGCAGGCGCCGCTCCCGGAGCCGCAGCAGCAGTTCGCGTCCCGTGCGCTCGTCAATCGCGTCCCGCGCTGCCCGCGCGCCAAGTTCGGCGCGAAGCGCCACCAACTCGTCGTCCTCTGCCGCGCCTTCGACGAGCACATCTCGGAAGCGCCGGTGGAGCGGATCGCCGAAGTGGTCGACGCCGAGGCTCCCGAGCGCCGCCACGAGCGATGGCGAGACGACGCACGCCGCGAGCGTGTCCCGCTCCAGTCGGAGTCCCGCCTCGAGGATGCGGGGTGTCTCGACCACGGTGGTGGCGGTGGCGGTCACCCGACCGCGCCGGACGGGCGCGAGTCCGGCGAGCGTCTCACGCGGCAGCTCAAGCCGGTCGGCGACGAGCCGAAGTGCCTCCTGCCGTTCCGGGGAGTCGTCCGCCGCCCGGAGGATCTCGCGCGCCTTCGCGAAGGCTTCCTGTCGATCTCGGGCGCGCTCGATCTCGATCCTGACGCGATAGGGCAAGTACCCCTCCGCGGTCTCGAGATGCCCGGCGAACGCCTCGGGCGCGTCGGCGGGATCCTGCCCCTCCGGGAGCGTCACGACGCGAACGTCGAACCCCTGCGCAATCGCGAGCTCCATCCCCCGGAGCGTCGCGTCCTGACCTGCCGCATCCGCGTCGAAGCAGAGCGCAAGCCGTTTCGTGAGACGACCGAGCTCCCGCAGATGCTGCTCGGTCAGCGCAGTCCCCATCGACGCCACCACCGGCTCGAGCCCTGCCTGCCGCAGCGCGATCACGTCGGTGTTCCCCTCGACCACGATCGCCCTGTCCTGCTTCGCGATCGCGGGCCGCGCGAGATGGAGTCCGTAGAGCACTGCGCCCTTCTTGAACAACTCGCTCTCGGGCGTATTGACGTATTTGCCACGGAGCGGGTCGTCCTCGCGCAGCCGCCGGGCCTGGAACCCGATCACGCGGCCACGCGCGTCCGCGAGCGGGAACATCAGCCGGAACGGGAAGTAGTCCGTCCCGCGGCGGCTCGCGAGACCCGCCTCCTGCAATTCCTCGGTCGTGAACCCCTTCTCGCGCGCCTTCGCCACGAGCCCGCGACCGGGCGAGAGCCCGAGCCGGAACGTCCGCGCGATCTCCTCACCGAGACCGCGACTCTCCAGATACGCGCGCACCTCCGCCCCGCTCTCGCTCTCCCACAGGACGCGCTCGAAGAACGCCGCCGCCTGGTCGAGCACCCGGAGGAGCCGCTCGCGGCGATCGCGCGCGCGCTCCGCCCCCGGCGACGTTTCCTCGACCTCGATCGCGACGCGAAACCGGTCGGCCAGCCACCGGATCGCATCGGCGAAGTCGAGTCCTTCCGTCTCCTGCACGAAGCGGACGACATCGCCGCCCTTCCCGCACCCGAAGCAGTAGTAGAGCTTCCCCACCGGATCGACCGAGAAACTCGGAGTCTTCTCCTCGTGGAACGGACAGCGGCCCGTGTACCGGGAACTGGACGCGCGTCGCAGCGATGTCCGCTGCGAGATGACCTCGACGATGTCGGCTGCCGCCTTGACCTCGGCAACACTCGAGTCCTTGATCCGGCTCATCCGGGCGAACCTACAGCCGCGCCGCGTACGTGAGCGCGAACCGGTCG
Organism: uncultured Gaiellales bacterium; assembly: GCA_964461665.1. Classification (GTDB taxonomy): domain Bacteria; phylum Actinomycetota; class Thermoleophilia; order Gaiellales; family Gaiellaceae; genus Gaiella. Next base: position 4,079 of record CAYXAS010000015.1, on the reverse strand, counting down.
GTCATCCCGGACAGGTAATCGACCACGCGCTCCGCGAGATCGCCCTCCGCGGGCGGGAGGCGCTCGGGCTCGGCGACGAGAGCTTCGAAAATCGCATGGACGACGTCCCGTGCCCGCTGGTGCTCGGGCTTCACGTGTGGACCGAGATACACGCGGGCGAACATGAACGACCGCAGCGAGAGCATCGCCTCCCCGATCTCCGGGGTCTGGCGGATGTCCCCCGCCTCCCACGAGGCCGCGACGATGTCGTGGACGAGCGTGTCGATGCGCTTCGCGCCCGTCGGCCCGAGCAGGTCGATCTCCGCGCGCGGGAGGTCGCCGGGGACGAGCAGCCCGTAGCGGATCGCGTCGTCGATGTCGTGGTTGATGTACGCGACACGATCGACGAGCCGCACGATCTTCCCCTCGAGCGTCTCCGGCTCCACCGGACCGGTGTGCGTCAGGATCCCGTTCCGCACCTCGTGGGTGAGGTTGAGTCGGCGGGCGATCCGGTGTGACTGCTCGTTGTGCCTGAACCGGAGCCCGAACCGCTCGTGCACGATCTCGTCGAGCGCCGACTCACCCGCGTGCCCGAACGGCGTGTGTCCGGTGTCGTGGCCGAGCCCGATCGCCTCGACGAGATCCTCGTTCAGCCGCAGCGCGCGACCGACGACGCGCGAGATTGCGGTCGTCTCGAGCGTGTGGGTCATGCGGGTGCGGACGTGGTCGCCGCGCGGGTCGACGAACACCTGCGTCTTCCCCTTCAGCCGCCTGAACGGCTTCGAGTGGATCAGGCGGTCGCGATCGCGCTGAAACGGCGTCCGCAACTCGCACGGCTCCTCCGGCCGCTCGCGCCCACGTGTCGCGTAGCTCCGGACGGCGAGAGGCTGGAGCGAGTGCTCCTCAAGGTCCCGAATCCGCGCCGCGAACGCTTCCGTCGGCGGGCGTGCGTCTCCCATGGGGATCAGGGTAGATCCAGATCCGGCCATCGCCGGCACTTCAGAGGGAGCGTGACTGACCGCCGTCCACCACGACACACGAGCCGACCACCCATGACGCTCGCGGCGAGGCGAGGAATGCGACCACGTCCGCCACTTCCTCGGCTGTCCCGAACCGGCCGGCAGGGATCTCCTGTTCGACGAACGCCGCCATCGCCTCCGGGTCGGCGAGCACGCGCCGATCCCAGCTCCCGCCAGGATGACGGATCGATCCGGGTGCGACGCTACAGACGCGGACACCCTCGCGGATCAACTCACGGCCCATCACGTTCGCGAGGTTGATCTGTGCCGCCTTCGAGATGTTGTAGCTCGGTGGCCCGCCCGCCTCGCGCCCGTAGATCGAGGTGACGAAGACCACGACCCCGTGCGCGTCGCGGAGGGCCGGCAGCGCGGCGCGAGCCACCTCCAGCCCGGACACGACGTTCAGGTCGAGCACCGCCCGCAGGTCGTCGGCATCCGTCTCCGCGAGCGTTGCCGCCCCGCGCCCCCCCACGTTGTTGACGACGATGTCGAGGCGCCCAAATGTCTCGAGCGCAGCCGCGACCACCGCGTGCGCGCCCTCGCGGGTCGTCACGTCCGCGACGATCCCATGCGCCGCGCCGACGTGGCCGATCTCCGTGCACGTCCTCTCCAGATCCTCGGCGCCGCGTGCGGTGAGCGTGACGGATGCCCCCTCCTCCGCCAACCGAAGGGCGATCGCGCGTCCGATTCCCCGACTCGAGCCGGTGACGAGTGCGACCTTCCCCTGGAGCCCAAGATCCATCGGGCGGGAAGGGTACGCGCTCGCGCGGTTACGGTTCGGTCGTGGCGACCACGCTCATCCTCGTCCGTCACGGCGAGACCGACTGGAACCGCGAGCACCGCCTCCAGGGGTGGGCCGACCCTCCGCTCAACGCCGACGGTCGTGAGCAGGCTCGCGCGCTCGCCGCGTCCATACGGGGGGAGCCGATCTCGTCCGTCGTGACGAGTGATCTCCGGCGTGCGACCGAAACGGCGGCGATCGTGGCGGCCGCCATCGGCGCCACCGTCTCCGAGGATGTCGGTCTCCGCGAGGTCGATCTCGGATCGTGGTCTGGTCGGCTTTGGAGCGAGATCGAGGGCACTACCCGCCCGGACGGCGAGTCACGCGACGCGCATCGGGCCCGGGTCGTCGCCGCCGTCGACCGGATCGCGGCCGCGCACGGTGGCAGGAGTGTGCTTGTCGTCTCCCATGGTGGTTCGATCGGCGCGCTCGTGGCGCACGTCACGGGGGAGCGCTCGCAGCCGCTCGGCAACTGCGCGATGGTCAGGATCGAATGGGACGACGGGCGGATGACGATCGCCGACGGATCGGTGAGCGACCCGCTTCGCGACTCGGTCGCAGACGACGCCGAGGCGCTGGCGCGGGGGTAGACTGGAGTCGTGGAGGACTACACGAACAAGTACAAGGGCGAGACGGTCGAGCTCGCGCTCTTCGGCGGGGAGTACCAGGAAGGTGTGCTGACCGCGTACTGCTCGATCGAGGACGTTCCCCACATCGAGCTGAACGGGCACATCCTCGTCCCGCTCCAGAATGTCGCGTCGCTGCACTGCTCGACCCGATGCGATGCGCCCGAGCCGGACTGGCCGCCGAGAGGTCTTGATGGGATTGATCGTGACGGCGGGGACGACGAGGACGACTCCGCACCCTGAGCCACCCACCGACGCCCGCGCGTCGGTCGCACGCAACGTCGGCAAGACCGCGTTGCTCGTCCTTCTTCTCATCGCTGCGGCTGCGGCGGTCGGCCACGCCGTCGCAGACCTCCGCGGCGCCCAGGTCTTCGCCTTCGCGGCCACGCTCGGTGCGATCGCTGGATGGGTCGGCGGCGACCGCGCCATCCTCGGCTCGCTCGGCGCGCGCCCGGCCGCCGAGGCCGAGCTCGTCGGCGTGCGCACCGCGGTCGCGCGTCTGTCCACGCGGCTCGGGATTCCCGCGCCACGCCTGTATCTCCTCGACGATCCATTCCCGCGCGCGCTGGTGGTCGGCCGGGGGCCGTCGAGCGCCCGCCTCGCCGTCAGTCGCGGCCTCATCACCTCGCTCGACGATGACCGCCTCGAAGCGGTCCTCGCGCATGAACTGGCTCACGTCCGTGCGCGTGACATCCTCCCACACACCACCGCCGTCCTTGTCGGCATCACCCTGCTCGAGCTGACACGCCTCGGCTGGCGGTTCCAGCGCGCCCTCCTCCTCCTCGTTGCGCCCCTCGCGGCCGCGTGCGGACACCTCGTGCTGAGCCCGCAGCGGGAACTCGCAGCCGATCGTGCAGCCGCATCCCTGACGTCGCCGGAGGCTGTCGTGGATGCCCTCACGCGGCTGGACGCGGCTGCGGGTGCGGTGGGGTTCGCGGCATCGCCGGCTACCTCGTGCCTCTATCCGGTGTCGGTCTTCGATCCGGCCGACCGCATTGCCCGGATGTTCGACACGCACCCGCCGCTCACGGAACGAGTTGCCGCCCTGCGGGCACCGCTGACGCCCTGACGCGGTTCCGGTGCCCTCTCCGTGAGCAAGCAGAAGCGCGCCCCTCTCGGGACGCGCTTCTGCGTAAGAAAAACCGGCGGCTCCCTACTCTCCCAGGGGCTTTCGCCCCAAGTACCATCGGCGCAGACGGGCTTGACTTCTCTGTTCGGAATGGGAAGAGGTATTTCCCCGCTGCTATGACCGCCGAACTGTCAAGGGGGCGCGCCACTGGACGTGGCTCCGCACGAACCCTCAAAACTCCATAGCGACCTGCGGTGTTCTAAATCAAGACCTCGGGCAATTAGTACGGGTCAGCTACACGCATTGCTGCGCTTGCACCGCCCGCCTATCAACGTGGTGGTCTCCCACGACCCTTACTCCCTCGAGGGGCTGGGGAGCCTCATCTTGAGGTGGGCTTCCCGCTTAGATGCTTTCAGCGGTTATCCCGTCCAGACGTAGCTATCCAGCGGTGCCCTTGGCAGGACAACTGGTACACCAGCGGTCTGTTCATCTCGGTCCTCTCGTACTAGAGACGACTCCTCTCAAGCTCCCAGCGCCCATGGCGGATAGGGACCGACAGTTGTTGTTACCGCCGAGCGAACCGTGCTCGGGGGCCAGGTCATTTC
>CAYXAS010000014.1:0-41650 GCA_964461665.1 uncultured Gaiellales bacterium | reverse complement strand
GCAGCCCGACCACCCATCAGCCGCGTCTCACACGTCTGTGGTCAGTACATCTAGCAGTACTGCTTGTACTCGCCGACGCAGATGTCGGCCTTCTTCAGATAGCCCGACTTGAGCAGGATCGACCAGTTGGCCTTCGTGATCGCGGTCGGCGGAATGATGAAGGCGGCGAGCTTCTTGTTGCCGTTCTTCACCGTGCCGGTCGTCTTCGGGGCCTTCCCGCTTGCGAGGGCGATGGCGGCCTCGGCGGACGCGGTCGCGAGCGCCCGCGTGTCCTTCCACACCGTCATCGACTGCCAGCCGGAGATGATGTTCTGCACGCCCTGCGGAGTCGCGTCCTGACCGGACAGCGGCACCGGCTTGAGGCCGTGCGCCTTGAGGGCGACGACCACCGCGTTGGCGATGCCGTCGTTCGCAGCTGCAACACCGTCGATCTTGTTACCCGTCTTCACGAGCATCTGCTCGAAGATCGTCCCGGCCTTCTGGTTGTCCCAGCCCGGCACGAACTGCTCCGGCCCAGCGGTGAGGGTGCCGTTCTTGAACAGCGGCACGAGAATCGAGTCGTAGCCACCCTTGAACAGGAACGAGTTGTTGTCCGTCTGGCCGCCGTTGAGGCGCGCGACCACCGGCTTCTTCCCGTAGCTGCCGTTCGCCTTCAGACCGTCGACGACGCCCTGGCCCTGCAGCACGCCGACGGCCGCGCCGTCGAACGAGATGTAGATGTCGCCCACGCCACCGACGACCTGGCGGTCGTACTCGATGACCTTCGCGCCTGCGGCCTTCGCGGCCTTCTCGATCGCGATCGACGAACCAGCGTCGAGCGAGACGAGAATGACGACCTTCGCACCGTTCGAGAGGCACTGATCCGCCTGCGAGCGCTGCTTCTGGGCATCACCATCGGCGTTCGAGATGGTGTACGACGCGCCCGACTTCTTGAACGCTGCGACGAGCGCAGGACGATCCTGCGTCTCCCAGCGCACCGACGACTTCGGGTCGGGGAGCAGCACGCAGATGTCGCCGCCCGCAACCGACTTCGCGGACGCGGCGCCGGCAACGGCGAGCGCGACCACGACGAGCCCCATCAGAACTTTCTTCACCCTGTCCTCCTGTTGATGATTCGTTGGGCATCCAACGGCAAGGTGCCGTCGCCCGGTTCAGAAACGTAGTCGACACAACCTCTCTCGATACCCGTTCCTCCCTTCGCCGTCTCAGCCGACGGCCGACAACTCGCCGACCCGCGCTACGAGTGGGTCAGCGAGTACCGATCGCAACACCATCGCGGCCGCCCCGCGCACCGGGGCGGCGTCGCCAAACACGGATCCCCGCACCTCACACACCGTGGAGCGGGTGGCCATGACATGCACCGCGAGCGCGCGCTCGACCGCGGGGGCGAGCCACGGCGCGAGCGAGCCGAGCGTCCCGCCGAGCACCACCGCCTCCGGGTCGAAGAGGTTGATCGCACTCGCGAGCGCGAGCCCGAGCGCATGACCCGCCTCGTCGAGCGCCGCGAGCGCCGCTCCATCGCCAGCGGCGGCGCGGCGAGCGACCTCCCCGGTGACCTCCCAGGCGCGCACCGGCTCCCCGTTCGACAGCCCAGCGCGACGGGCGATCGCCTCCAGTCCGGCAACCGTCTCGAGACAGCCGTTGCTGCCGCAGGCGCACGGCGCGCCCGCGGGATCAACCGTGACGTGTCCGATCTCGCCGGCAAACCCGTGCTCACCGCGGAACAACTCGCCGTTCACGAACGCACCACCACCGACCCCGACCTCGCCGAACACACTGATGAAACTCTGAAGATCACGCGCGACACCCGCGCGGTGCTCGGCGACCGCTGCGAGGTTCGCCTCGTTGTCCACGTGGACCGGCATCGGACGCCCGAGTCGCTGCCGAAGCTCGGCGGCAACCGCAACATCGGTCCAGCCGAGGTTCGGGGCGATCAGAAGCGTGCCGCTCGAGAGCCGCACGAGACCCGGGAGCGCAACCGCTGCGCCGACGATGGTGATCCCCTGCTCATGCGCTGCGTCGAGCGCCTCCATGGCGAGCGCGGCGAGGGCATCAAGCGATTCTCCGGGATCCGAACCGCGGTTGTGCTGGGTGACGCGCCGCTCGAACCGTTCGCCTCCGCGTACGTCTTCGATCCGCGCGGCGAGGTGCTCAACGTTGATCTCGAGTCCGAGCGCCCCGATCGCGCCCGCAAGGTCGAGCGCGACACCGGGCCTCCCGACACCGCGCGGCCCGAGCGGGCTTCCGGTCTCGCGGACGAGACCAAGTTCGACGAGTTCCCCGACGAGCGACGACACCGTGCCCCGCGTGAGACCCGTCTCGCCAGCAACCGCCGCGCGCGAGCACGGCCCGTGCTCGGCGACGTGCCGGAGCACGAGCCCGAGGTTTGCCCGCCGGACGTTCGTCTGGTCGGCGGGGGCACCGCCCAGCGTCCGCTCGAACCCCTTCATGCGGTCGCCCCGCCCGCGATGCGAGGACTGCGCGCCGCGGGGGCCGCGCCTGCCCGACGCCACGTGGCACCGCGCACGACGACGCGTCCCGTGGTCGGGCCGCTCGGTGACTGCCGTGCTGTTGGGAATCTGCGCGCGCACATTCGTTCGGTGGGCGAGCAAACTAAAGCAACCCGCGGACGGTGTCAAGTGCCATCCGCACCCTGCCCAGGCGCAACGGGCAGCCCGGGCGAACGGGCGCCGGGCGAGGTGACGGGCCGGCTAGGTCAGCCGGCGGACGACGTCGTCGAGCGGCCTGCGGTTCGCGCGGGCGCTCCACTCGTCCGCGCCGCGCGACGCCACGTCGCGCAGTCGTTCGGGGAGGCCGAAGCTGAGCACGATCGCCACCCGGTCGTCGGGCCCCGCCCCGACGGCCGCCTCCGCCGCGGCCTCGTCGGCGACCCCGTTCGGGCAGGACGCGAGCCCCGCGTCCCAGGCCGCGAGCAACATGTTCTGCGCCGCCCGACCCGCATCGAACGAGGTGGTCGCCGACCGTCCGGCGACGACGATCGCGACGACAAGCCCCGCGCTCAGGACGTTCTCCGGGACGAAGACCGCAGCGGCGAGTTGCTCGCGGCGCGCCCCGGGCGCCACCGTCACGAACGTCCACGGCTGCCGGTTGCGCGCCGAACCCGCGAGACGGCCCGCGTCGAGGATCCGATCGATCACGTCGTCGCCGAGCGCGGCCGCCGCATACTGGCGCTCATCGCGCCGACTCGTGATCGCGAGGCGTGTCTCCATCGGTCGCAGGGTAGTGGAGCGCGTAGCCTTCGGCCCATGGTGGAGCGCTTCGACCAGGCAAGCGTGAGCCTGCTGCGCTGGCTGCGGCGGCAACTGCGTGAGCCGACCCCGCAGCGCGAACGGCTCGAGGCGGCGGTGGCGCACGACGACCCGGCCGAGGCGAGACGCCTGCTAGCGGGGCTCCCCTTCGGGGACGCGCAGCGGCGCCACGTCGAGGGGCTCATCGAGCGATGGGAGCGCGCGCGCCGTGGCAGCTGAGAGGGCGGCGGCGAACGAAGCCGTCGCACGGGGGATGTTCGATGCGTTCGCGCGGCGAGACGGTGCCGCGCTGCGCGCCCTGTTCCACGACGACGTCACGTGGACGGTCCCCGGGCGCGGCGCGATGGCCGGGGCCCACCGCGGGCGCGATGAGGTGTTCCGATTCCTCGGGCGCCTCGCAACGGAGACCGACCGCACCTACCGGTCGGAACTGATCGACGTGCTCGCCTCACCTGATCGCGCCGCCGCGCTCTATCGGGCTCGCGGCGAGCGGCACGGGAAGACCCTCGATCTCGAACAGGTGCTCCTGCTCGACATCGCCGCCGGTGTGATCACCCGTGTCGTGGCGCTCCCCTCCGACCCGATCGCGTTCGAAGCGTTCTGGGCGTAGCGGTGGCGCGGCTCCAGGTTCTCCTCGCCGCGGTGCTGTTCGGCACCACGGGGACGGCGCTCGCGCTCGGTCCCGACGACGCGAGTCCGATCTCCGTCGGCGCCGCGCGGATCGTGGTCGGAGGCGGCGCGCTCGCCATGCTCGCACTCGTCACGGGGCAGCTCCGTGGCCGCTGGCCGATCATGCCGCTCGCGCTCGCCGGCGCGGGGGTCGCGGTCTACCAGCTCGCGTTCTTCGAGGCAGTCGATCGGACGGGGGTCGCGGTCGGGGCGATCGTCGCGATCGGGAGCGGGCCGATCGGGGCCGGGCTGCTCGAGCGGATCCTCGACGGCGTCTGGCCTGGCCGCACGTGGGCCGCCGCGACCGTGCTCGCGCTCGCAGGGATGGCCGTACTCGTGCTCGCCTCGGCAGGCGATGCGCAACTCTCGCCGTCGGGGATCATCTTCGCACTCGTCGCGGGCTCCGCCTATGCGGGATACACCGTCGTCGCGAAGCGGCTGCTCCGCGCGGGCCACGGCGCAATCGGGGTGATGGGCGCGTCGTTCGGGATCGCGGGCGCGCTACTCCTTCCGATCCTGGTGCTGGGTGATCCGTCGTGGCTCGGCGGGGGCCGCGGGATCACGCTCGCGCTCTACCTCGGGCTGCTCCCGACCGCGCTCGCCTACGTGCTGTTCGCGCGCGGCCTCGAGCGGATGTCGGCAGCCGAGGTCACGACGATCGTCCTCGCAGAACCGGTGACTGCGACAGCGCTCGGGACGCTCGCGCTCGGGGAGCGCGTCGGCGCCGCGGGAGCGGTCGGTGCCGCGCTCGTGCTCGCGGGACTCGCGCTGCTTGCGGTCAGGCCACGCGGACGGCCGTCTGCGGTCGCGGCCGAGGCAGCGCTCGACGACGTCTGACGCCCGTCGGGCGGGCGCGGACAGGAATCGTCAGGCGGCAGGCGGGGCAGAGCCGGGCTCTGCTCGGCGGGAGACGAGGCTTCGCGGGGCGGCTGACTGCTGGCGTCCAGGGGCGGCGGTCACGGTGCCTCGCCGGAGGGGATAGTGCGCGAGCACAGACCCGGAGAGCGAGGTGCCGTGAGCGTCGTCAGCGCCTGCGGAGGGCGGCTCCGCCGCCCGGGAGCGGGTGCGGCCTGGGCGGCAGTCAGACGCCCCAGCCGGGCTCGCGTCCAACAGCGCCGAGCGTCTCCAGGACCATCTCGATCAACCGGGCGGACGAGAGCACGTGCTCGCGCGCGAGCACCCGCGCAGCCTGCGCGCTCCCGGCGGTGATCGCCTCGCGGATCGCCCGGTGCTGCAAGTCGTTCTTCGCGTACAGATCGTCGAGCTCCGCCTTCGCGCGCCAGACTCGGTCGCCAAGAAACGTGCGCCGCGCCCCCTTCGCGATCCGCTCGACGAGCGGGAGTGCGGCGACGCGGTAGATGACGTCGTGGAACGCGTAGTTCGCCTGCATCCACTCGACGAACAGCTGAGCGTCCCGCCCCTCGCCACTCCGCGCCTGCTCGCGCAGCTCGAGCGTGAGCCGCGAGAACCGCTTCTCAATCACATCAAGCTCCGCAAGATCCTCCGGGCGCATGAGCGGGGTCGCTATCTCCGTCGCGAGCGCCTCGAGTTCGGCGCGAACGAGGAACGCCTCGCGGAGCTCGTGTGCGGCGATCGAGCGGACGCGGACCCCACGGTTCGGCTCGAACGAGACAAGCCCGAGCGCCGCAAGCCGCCTCAGCGCCTCGCGCACCGGGGTGCGACTCACCTCGAACCGCTCCGACAGCTGCTCCTGTCGCAGCACGACCCCGGGCGGGATCGAGCCCGAGACGATCTCATCCTCGAGCAGCCGCGCGATGTCATCGGCCTTCGTCGAGAGGGTGGCCACGCCGACAGCATAGGGGGAGCGCACGACGAATCCCAGTATTCCATTTTTGGATCCCAAATATGACGATTTCGCTGATCGACCGTGTCAGAATCCTCATGTAGGATCCGAGACACCTTCATTCTGGATCCGAAAAGGAGTGCTGCCGTGTCCTACCAGCCGACCGTCACCCGTCCGTACGGCCCCGCCGACGTCGAGGCGCTCCGCGGCACGGTCGCGGTCGAGCATTCGCTCGCGCGTCTCGGAGCAGCACGGCTCCGCACGCTCCTCGCGGAGGAGAGCAGGGTCGCAGCGCTCGGCGCGATGACGGGTGGGCAGGCGGTCCAGATGGTGCGCGCGGGGCTCCAGGCGATCTACCTCTCCGGCTGGCAGGTTGCCGCCGACGCGAACCTCGCAGCCGGGACGTACCCCGACCAGAGCCTCTACCCCGCGAACTCCGGGCCGGCGCTCGCGCGACGCATCTCGAACGCGCTCCTCCGCGCCGACCAGATCGCGCACGCCGAAGGCGACGATTCGACGTACTGGATGGCGCCGATCGTCGCGGACGCCGAGGCGGGCTTCGGTGGGCCGCTCAACGCGTTCGAGATCATGAAGGCGTACATCGAGGCGGGCGCCGCGGCCGTCCACTTCGAGGACCAACTCTCATCCGAGAAGAAGTGCGGCCACCTCGGCGGCAAGGTGCTCGTTCCCACCAGCCAGTTCATCCGGACGCTCGCAGCCGCGCGGCTCGCCGCAGACGTGGCCGACGTGCCGACCCTGATCGTCGCGCGCACCGATGCTCTCTCCGCGACACTCCTCACAAGCGACGTGGACGAGCAGGATCGCGTGTTCGCCACCGGCGAGCGCACCGCGGAGGGGTTCTTCCGTGTCCGTGACGGGATCGAGGCGGCGATCGCGCGCGGACTCGCGTATGCGCCGTACGCCGACCTCATCTGGTGCGAGACCTCGACCCCCGACCGCTCGGAGGCAGAGCGGTTCGCGGCCGCAATCCTCGAGGCACACCCCGACCGCGTGCTCGCCTACAACTGCTCGCCGTCGTTCAACTGGCGCCGCCACCTCTCCGACCGCGAGATCGCATCGTTCCAGGCGGATCTCGCGGCGATGGGGTACCGGTTCCAGTTCATCACCCTCGCGGGGTTTCACGCGCTCAACCTCTCGATGTTCGAGCTGGCGCGCGGCTACCGCGACCAGGCGATGAGCGCGTACGTGGAGCTGCAGGAGCGCGAGTTCGCGCTCGAGGCGGACGGGTACACCGCGACGCGCCACCAGCGCGAGGTCGGCGCCGGCTACTTCGATCGGGTCGTCGAGGCGGTCAGCGGCGGGCGTTCGTCCACCCTCGCGCTCACCGGCTCGACCGAGGAGGAGCAGTTCAGCGCGACAGCGCACTGAGCCGGACGGGGCCGCCTGCTGGTGCGGCAGGTAGCGGCGCCCTGCTGCGATGATGCCCCGGTGACGGGCTACGACGACATCCTCACCCCCGAGGCGCGCGCGTTCCTGACCGACCTCGAGCGCACGTTCGGCGACCGGCGTCGCGAGGCGCTCGCACGCCGTGCCGAGCGCGCCACGCGGCTCCGTGCGGGCGAGCTTCCGTCGTTCCTCCCCGAGACCGCAGCCGTCCGCGACGGCGACTGGTCGGTCGCGTCCTGCCCCACCGAGATCGCCAACCGCCGGGTCGAGATCACCGGCCCCGTCGATCGGAAGATGGTGATCAACGCGCTCAACTCGGGCGCGCGTGTGTTCATGGCCGACTTCGAGGACGCGAACGCGCCGACCTGGGACAACTGCCTCACCGGGCAACGCAACCTCACCGACGCGCTCGACCGCACGATCTCGCTCGACACGGGTGACAAGCAGTACACGCTCGGGCCGAACCCGGCCGTCCTCTTCGTGCGCCCGCGCGGCTTCCACCTGGAGGAGCGCCACTTCCCGGTGGACGGACGCGCGATGTCGGGGAGCCTGTTCGACTTCGGGCTGTACTTCTTCCGCAACCACGGGCGGAACGGGCGCTACTTCTACCTCCCGAAGCTCGAGTCGCACCTCGAAGCTCGGATCTGGAACGACGTCTTCATCTGGGCGCAGAACCGACTCGGCGTCCCGCAGGGGACGATCAAGGCAACCGTTCTGATCGAGACGATCCTCGCTGCGTTCGAGATGGACGAGATCCTCTACGAGTTGCGCGAGCACTCGGCCGGACTGAACGCGGGCCGCTGGGACTACATCTTCAGCGTCATCAAGAAGCTCGGGCACCGGCCCGAGTTCGTGCTCCCCGATCGTGGCGCCGTGACGATGGGCGTGCCGTTCATGCGCTCGTACTGCGAGTTGCTCGTCCGCACGTGCCACCGGCGCGGCGCGTTCGCAATGGGCGGGATGGCCGCGTTCATCCCCTCGCGGCGCGACGCCGAGGTGAACGCCGTCGCACTCGCGAAGGTGCGCGAGGACAAGGAGCGGGAAGCGGGCCAGGGGTTCGACGGAACATGGGTCGCACACCCCGATCTCGTGCCGGTCGCGCAGGAGTGCTTCGACGCGGTGCTCGGCGAGCGCCCGAACCAGCTCGGCCGGCTCCGCGAGGATGTCGTCCCGTCGGCGGAGGCGATCCTCAACGTGGCCGCGACCCCCGGCGAGGTGACGGAGCAGGGACTCCGGAACAACATCTCGGTCGGGATTCAGTATCTCGGAGCCTGGCTCCACGGCGCGGGTGCGGTCGCGATCAACAACCTGATGGAGGACGCGGCGACCGCCGAGATCAGCCGTTCGCAGATCTGGCAGTGGCTGCATCATGGCCGCGTCGCTGCAGAAGACGTGCGGCGAATCACGGACGAGGAGATGGAGAAGCTCGGACCGGCGTTCGAGGACGCGCGCGTGCTGTTCGAGCGCGTCGCGACCCAGCCCGACTACGTCGAGTTCCTCACGCTCCCCGCGTACGACCGGCTGCTCGCGCTCGAGACCGCGTAGCGCGCCCCATGGCGAAGCGTCTCCTTGTGATCGGGGGATCGAGCGGGATCGGGCTCGCGACCGCCCGACTCGCGCGCGACTGGGGGATCGAACCGGTGATCCTCTCGCGTGACCCTGCGCGGGCAGCGATCGACGCGGAGAAGATCGCGGTCGATGTCACCGACCACGACGCGCTTCGGGCCGCGCTCGACCGTCTCGGCGAGGTCGACTACCTCGTCTCGTGCACCGTCGCGCGCGCGTTCGGCCCCGTCCGCGACCTCGATCTCACGGCGGCGCGAAACGTGTTCGACGTCAAGCTGCTCGGCCCGCTCGCGGCGATTCAGGCGGCCCAGGTGCGCGAGGCGATCGTGCTCGTTTCCGGGGTCGCAGCGGTCACCCCGATGCGCGGTGGCGCGATCGTGGCGGCGGTCAACGGTGCCGTCGAGGCGCTGGTGCGGACGCTCGCGGTCGAACTCGCACCGGTGCGCGTCAACGCGATCTCACCCGGCATCGTCGATACGCCCACATGGGCAGGATTGGACGAGGCGGCGCGGACGGCGATGTTCGACCGGCTCGCTGCGGCCTACCCCGTCGGGCGCGTCGGCACAGCAGAGGACATCGGGAGCGCGATCCTCGGTGTGCTGATGAACGGTTTCATCACCGGCGCTGTCGTCCCCGTGGACGGCGGCCACCGCCTCCAGGCGCCGTAGCCCCCGTCAGCCGACGAAGCGTGCGATCGCGTCAGCGGTCGCGTCGAAGTCGTCCCAGAGAACGCTGTGCCCGCCGGGAACGGTGACGATCTCTGTCCCGTCGCGCGCAGGGAGATCCACCGGTAGCCACGACCGTGCGCCGAGCACGACGAGGGTCGGACACACCGGCCAGGCAGGTGACGGGGTCGCCATCTCGCTCCACGCGACCACCGCCATCTCGGGGCACACGCGGTAGCGGAGCCGTCCGTCGGCGCCGGCGACGAGATGCTCACGCATCTCCTCCTCGAGCGTCTCGTGCGTGGTCGTGAACAGCGAGCCGTCCGCGAGACGGTAGGCAACCGCCTCGTCGTGCGAGCCGAACGAGAGGTCACCGCGCGCGAGCGCTGCGCGGGCGCCCGCGACCGCAGGATCGATGTGCATCGCGGGGTCGAGCAGTACTGCGCTCCCCACTACCCCGTCCGTCCGAGCCGCGAACTCCGCAACGAGCCGTCCGCCATAGCTGTGCCCGATCCACGGCGCCCCCCGGAGTCCGAGCGCATCGGCCGCCTCGACGAGATCGGCGACGTGCTGCGCGATCCCCCACGGTGGAGCGAACGGCGAGCGGCCATGGCCGCGCAGATCAAGCGCGACGACGCGGCGGTGCGGGAGCCGTTCCTCGGCAAGCCGCCGGTACCGGCGCGCGTGCCCCGTGAGCCCGTGGAGGCAGACGACAGTCGGAGCGTCGTTCGGTCCCCAGGTCTCCGCGTGGAGCATCGGTCGAGCCTATCCGGGAGTGCGACGGCTGACTACGCGATCGCGGCGAGCGGCTCGACCCCGAGGAAGCGCCGCTGCGCATCCAGGTCGGAGAGCAGCGCCGTCGCGGTCGTCTCGGCCGCGATCGTCCCGGACACCATCACGAGCTGCCGTTCAGCGACGGTGGTCGCCACCCCGAGGTTCTGTTCCACGAGCAGCACCGCCATCCCCTCCTCGACGAGCGTCCCGATCGTCGCGACGAGCGACTCGATGATCGTCGGTGCAAGCCCCTCGGACGGCTCGTCCATGATCAGGAGCCGCGGGTTGCAGAGGAGCGCACGACCGATCGCGAGCATCTGCTGTTCGCCACCCGAGAGCTGGGTCGCCGAGACCTTCTTCCGCTCGGTGAGCCGTGGAAAGAGCCCGTACACCGCATCCGGTGTCCATCGCTTCCCACGCGTCCCCTTCGCCAGCATCTTCAGGTGCTCGTCCACCGAGAGCGACGGGAAGAGGCGCCTTCCCTGTGGCACGTACCCGATCCCGGCGGCCGCGATCCGGTGCGACGGCCTGCCCACGAGCTCCTGGCCGTCGAACCGGATCGAGCCTTCCACGTGCCCGACCATCCCCATCACCGACTGGCAGAGGGTCGTCTTCCCCATCCCGTTCCGTCCGATCACCGCGAGCGCTTCCACGCCCATCTCGAATCCCACCCCCTCGAGGATTCGAGCCTGGCCGTAGAAGGCGTGCACGTCATCGATCCGGAGCAGGGGCGCGCTCACTCGTAGTGCCCCTTGCCGAGATAGAGGTCGTGTACGAGTTGGTTCGCCCGGATCTCGCCGGGCGTCCCTTCCACGATCTTGCGTCCGTCATGCAGCATCGAGACGAAGTCCGCGACGCGGAGCGCGACGTCCATGTCGTGCTCGATCAGGACGAGCGTCACGTCACGCGGCAGCGCGAGCAGCAGTTCGGTGAGCCGCTCTCGCTCCCCGCGGGAGAGGCCTGAGGCGGGCTCATCGAGCAGAATCACGCGCGGATCGGTGACGAGCGCCATTCCGACCTCGAGCTGGCGCTGCTCGCCGTGCGAGAGCGAGCCAACGAGCCTCTGCGTGCGGTCGCCGAGCGCGACCCGGTCGGCCGCAACCCGGGCCCGTTCGCGAAACACGCGATCCCGTGCACCGGGGAACACGCGCAACCGGCCCCCGTGGCGACCGACGAGCGCGAGAAAGAGGTTGTCCTCCACGGTGAGACCGAGAAAGAGGCGTGACTTCTGGTAGCTGCGCGCAACCCCGAGTCGCGGGCGCGCGCGGGCGGGAAGGGCAGTGACGTCCTCCCCGAAGATCTCGATCGATCCGCTCGACACCTCGAAGTCGCCGGCGACGAGATTGAACAGGGTCGTCTTCCCCGCCCCATTCGGGCCGAGGATCGCACGGCGCTGGCCGTGCGGGACATCGAGATCGACGTCCCGCACAGCCTGAACGCCGCCAAACCGCCGGCCGACCCCCCGCAAGCGGAGGGCCGGCACGACGTGAGACGGTGCTGCTTCGGTCACCGGTGTTACTTGATGACCGCGTTCGTGATGACGCCACCCTTGACGACCTTGATCTTCCCCTGCCACGGGGTCGTCAACTTCTTGCACGGCGGCTGTGTGCGGCCGGGGGCCGGGCTCGACGTCTTGAACAGACCCGCGAAGGTCTGATCGACGGCGGGCACATACCCGACGACCGACGGGAAGATCGCCCCGTCGGCGCCCTTCACGACCTGCAGCGGGTACTGGTCCTGGACCGCCTGGTTACGCGCGTCCAGCTTGACCTTCCCGCCGTTCGACACCTGGTAGCCCGATGCGAGCGTGCGCGGCATGCTCGCCTGGAGCTTCGAGAGGTCGCCGCCAGCGGCCGCGAGGCCCTGTGCGAACGCCCACGCGGCGTTGTAGTAGTTGTAGACGAAGCCGTCAGCGGCGGGCAGGCCGGGGTAGTGCTTGGCCATGATCGCCTCGTACGCCTTCGCCTGCTTCGTCTGCAGCCCCGGAGCGGTGCCGAACCCGCCCAGGTACGACCCGACGACCTTCGGTGCACTTCCTTGTCGGCCCCGAGGAACGCGAAGAACAGGTTCCCGATGTGCTGCTTGGGATCCAGCGCCCCGTGGGCCTGCTCGAACGCCTTCAGGCTCGCGCCCGTGCCGGTGCCGCCGACGACCCAGAAGTAGCCGTCAACCGCGCCGGGAGCCGGGAGCTGCTGCACGAACGACGCGTAGTCCGTCGTGCCGAGCGGCGGGAACACCCGCTTCGTGATCTGACCGCCGATCGCGCAGAAGTCGGCGATGATGCCCGCGCCCGACGTCCAGCCGAAGCTGTAGTCGTCCATCACGATCGCGGCCTTGCGCCAGCCGAGCTTCTTGTAGGCGATCTCGCCGACGCCCGCGTTCCACTGGGCACCATCGCCGTGGTAGCGGAACTGGTTCGGCGTCGCGAGCTGCAGCGTCGGATCCTGGGACCCGGCGGTGCCGATCACGATCGTCTTCTTCGGATTCGCCTTCGCGTACGCAGCGACCGCGACGGCCTCGTCACCGGAGAGCGGACCGATCATCACATCGGCCTTGAGCTGCTCCATCAGACGCTTGGTCTCCTTCACCGCCCCAGCGGCGGTGTCATCACCGCAGCCGTAGCCGACGATCTTGACCGGCGTGCCGCCGATCGTAATCCCCGTCATCCCGGCGGACGGCTTCTTCGCATCCTTGACCTTCCCGCCGCCGTACTCGGCGAGAGCGGCCTGTGCGCCGCCAATGTCAAGTTCCCACCCGAACCCGAAGGCCCCCTTGCAATCGGTCATGATCGCGATGCGTACCTCGCTCGCCTTCGACGCCGCAGTGGACGTCGAGACGATTGCGGCGGACGCGAGCGCGAGCACGCCAAGCGGAAGCATGAGCTTCCAGCGACGTGTGAGACGACTCACTCCTACCCTCCTTCGTTGTGTTGCATGACGACGTACTGGTGCAACGTGGCGCGACGGGCCCGATCCCACTCGTGCTTCCTCATGGACCCGTCGCTTTCGTGGCCGAGGCCGCCCCTCCAGCACCGCGGGATCCCGTGAGCAGCCAGAGCCGCTCCCAGATCCCGACGATCCCGCCGGGGGACACGATCACGATGGCGAGGAAAATCAGCCCGATGACGGTGTTGAAGCTTCCCCCGATCAGCGGGAGCTCGATGTCACGGACGTAGTTGTTGATCACGATGAACGCGAAGGCGCCGATCCAGGCGCCCTCGATCCGGCCGAGCCCGCCGAGCACCGCGATGATCAGCAGGTCGATCGTCCCCTGCAGACCGATCGTCTGCGGGTCGATCTGGCCGTTCCACCAAACGTAGAGGATCCCCGCGAGCGACGCGACGAACGCGGCGAGCGCGAATGCGAGCGTCCGGTGCAGCGGCACGGAGTAGCCGAGCGACGCCATGCGGACCGGCTCGTCACGCACACCCTGGAGGGCGAGCCCGAACGGGGTGCGCAGCACGAATCGGATCAGCGCGTAGACCGCGACCGCGACCGCGAGTGCGACGTAGTAGAGCCGCGCCGGGTCCTCAGCGGCAGCACCGACGAACGCCGGCGCATGGAGGTCGATCCCGGAGATCCCCGAGAACCCCGATACCAGGGTGACTTGGCCGAAGAAGTAGTTGCCGATGACCGCAAAGGTGAGCGTGATCATCAGGAAGTAGATTCCGGCGCTCCGGCTCGCGACCGCGCCGAACACGAGACCGACGACCGTGGTGATCAGGATCGCGAGCACGATCGAGAGCCAGGGGCTCCACCCGAGATGGAGACCCTTCCCCTCGACCGTGACCATGTTCCCGAGCGCGAATCCCGCGACGCCATACAGCGCCACCTGCGCGAGCGAGACCATTCCGCCGTACGCGGAGAGAAAGATGAGGCTCGCGGCGGCAACCCCGAGCAGAAACGTCTGCGTGAGCACGAAACTCACCCAGTAGTCGTCGAACAGGGCGGGACCGGCGACCGCGACCGCGAGGGCTGCAACGCCGAGACCACGCTCGGCGAGCGTCTTGGCAGGGACGCCGCTCATCCCGCTCTCCCGAACAGCCCCTGCGGCCGGAACGCCAGCACGAGTGCGAGCAAGATGAATGTGAACACGATCGAGTACTGGGTGCAGCAGTTGTCACCCGTCGTCGGCAGGTAGACGGCGGAGAACGAGAACACGAGCCCGTAGAGCAGCGAGCCAGCGACTGCGCCGAGCAGTGTCCCCATCCCGCCGAGAATCACGACGACAAGCGAGTTCAGCAACCACTGCCCGTCCTGCCCGGGGGCGACCGCGCCTTGTGAGGCTCCGACGACACCACCGATCCCCGCGAGCGCAGAGCCGACCACGAACGCCGCCGCAAAGACGAGCGTGATGTTGATTCCGAGTGCCGCGGTCATCGCACGGTCGTCCACGCCCGCGCGAATCACCATCCCGGTACGGGTCCGGTAGAGCCAGAGCCACAGCGCGATGCCGACCGCCACCCCGAGCGCGAGCATCACGAGCCGCGCCAGCGAGTACTGGATGTCGAGCACCGGCAGCGTTACGAGCCGGTTCGTCCAGCCGGGCCACGTGACGCTCGACTGGATCCCGCCGTTGAAGTGTGCGATCACCTGATCTGCCGCGATCACCGAGATCGCGATCGTGATCAGCGCCTGCCTGAGTTCCTGCCCCTGGTTCCAGCGGAGGAACACCTGCTGCACCAGCACCCCGAGCACCGCGATCACGACCGCGACGACAAGCAGCGGGACGATCCACTCCTTGCTCGAGACGTCGGCTCCAGCGATCGAGTAGCCCTCGCCCGACCCCGTCATCTTCTGCTGAACCTCGTAGGCGAGGTAGCCGCCGATCAGATAGAACGATCCGTGGGCCATGTTGACAACCCGCATCAGCCCGAAGATCAGCGAGAACCCACTGGCAACGATGAACAGCAGCCCGGCGAACGTGATGCCGTTCAGCAGCGTCCGGAGGAAACTGCGCCAGTCATCGAGCAGCGAGCCGAATGTCGTCGTGCGCCAGTCGCCGCCGATGTCCACCTGCGGGTTCGCGAGCACCACCACATAGAGCAGCGCGAACCCGATCGCCCCACCGACGAGCGTGCGGGCGACGAGGCGGCCGGGCCGAGCGGACGCGCCCGCAAGGGCACGTCGCAACGACGAGTCGGGACCGAGGGTGGCAGACAATCCGGACACGTCAGCGCGAGAACCTATCAACCATCAACGATCGTTGCTACTCGATAATCGATTCTTTGACGATGAGGGGCTACAACCCGCGGCGACGGGTCGGGCTCGTCAGGAGGGAGCGGAGGTGTCCGCGAACGGGCGGACAGCGCACGCGTGCGCGCCGACCTGGGTCGCAAGCTGCTCGGCCTTCTCGAGCGATGCCGTCGCGCGGTCGACCGCGATCACGTATCCGTCCGAGCTCTTCGTGCTCTCGTAGATGTAGGCGGCAAGCTTCAGTCCGGCGTAGTAGTCCTCGAGCGATGCGGCGAGCGCGTCCCGGAGATCGGCCTCTTCGGACTTCACGGGCTCGACCTTGCCGACGTCGGCGGCGAGTCGTCGCCCCCGTTCCGCCCACGGGGCGATCACCGCGAACCCCGCTTCCGCGGGGAGACCGAGTGCCTCGATATCGGACCGAGCCTCGATGCAGAGCGCGTCGAGTTGATGCGCGAAGGCGCTCTGCTCCTCCCCACCGCACCCGAAGACGGTCAGGGCGATCACGACGATGAGAGTCAGGCGGCCCACGAGGCGCGGAACGATAGCCCGGGCCCCGCGACTACCCGCGCTCAAGTGCGAGTCCGGCCGCAAGCACCGTCTCGTCACTGGGCGCGGTCAGCTGAAGGTTGCCGATCGCGAGCCCGGCCCAGCCGATCAGGTTCCCCCAGCGCAGGAACGAGGAGAGCGCCAGACGCACGTCGGGCTCGTGAGCGTCCTCCGGGGGAAGGTCGATCGCGACGCACGGGGTGACGTAGAGATCGACCTCGGGGACGAAGGCACGCCACTCGAGAAGCGCGCGGTATCCTGCGGCAACCTCGTCGGGATCGGTGTCCTGGGCGGCCGCGAGCTTCGCCCGCAGGACCTCGCCGTACTCGTCCGCCCTCGACGGGAACGTCGCGGCGTGCGAGCGAGCCGCCTCGTGGAGGAACACCGGCCACGTGCTCGCCGTCGCATCCGGGATCGCTGCCTCGACCACCCGGACGCCGAGCCGCTCGAGATCCGCAACCCACCGCTCCGCCTCGTCACTCGTCTCGGTCGGTCGTCCGTCTCCGATCCCGGGAGCCCTGCGGAGCAGCCCGACGGTGAGCCCGTCGAGCCGCGGCTCGGGGATGGGGCGCTGCGCCAGCACCGACCAGAACGCGGCGGTCTCCGCGACCGTCCGGGCCATCGGGCCAACGGTGTCGAGCGAGGGCACGAGCGGATAGACGCCGTCGATCGGGATCGAGCCCCAGCGGGGCTTCAGCCCGACCACGTCGCAGCAGGCCGCGGGAAGGCGGATCGAGCAGCCCGTATCCGTCCCGATCGCGATGTCGCACAGCCCGGCAGCGAGCGCGGCGCCGCTCCCACTCGACGAGCCGCCGGTCGTCCGCCCGGGCTTCACCGGGTTGCGGACCGTGCCGTACCACGGGTTCGTCCCGAGCACACCCCAGGCGAACTCGGGCAGGCTCGACTTGCCGACGAGCGCGGCACCCGCGTCGAGCGAGCGTGTGACGACGGTCGCATCGCGCTCCGGCACGTGGTCCGCGTAGATCCGTGAGCCGTACGTGGTGCGGACACCGGCGGTGTCCACCAGATCCTTGACGAGCAGCCGCTTCCCCGCGAGGGGTCCCGTGTCCGTGCGCACCAGCGGCTCATCGAGCCACGTGATCCCCGCACGAAACGGATCCCCGGTCACCGGGCGAGGCTAGCGCAGTGGCGGAGCGCGGCGGTCAGTGCGCGACGAACGATCGTGCGATCGCGAGCGCCTGTCCCACCGTGCGGTGACCAGCACGGTCACCAACCATCACGTTCACCTGGAAGTCACGACCGGCGGCCGTCACCTGGGCGGCGGCTCCCCGGCCCTGGAAGCACGCGAATGTCGCGCGGCGGAGCTTCAGCGACGCGAGCGACAGGAGTCCGCTCGCACCGACGCTTGTCTCCCAGCCGACCACGACCACGACCGCGCCGTCGGAGGGGACGTGGTACGCGGCGACGAGGCACTCTGACTCGACCGCGCGGGCGCCACCCGTGCCGACCACGAGCAATGTTCTCGGCCCAGTGTCTCCCGCGCTCTGGGCGGACTCGATCGCGTCCCAGCCCGAGGGGATCGTCAGTTGCGCCCCGGATTCGCGGACGACATCCGCCCGTCCGGCAGACGCGGCGCCCGCCGAGATCGCCGTCACCGCGACGGCAACTACAACCGCTGCGATACCTCTGGTCATCATGTTGCCTCCGATGGTAGAGACAAATCCCTGCTTGTGTGGGTATTCCGGCTCGGCGCCGGCGAGGATCAACACACCAGATGTCGGCAGAAACCGTCCCCCACTTGAGGGATGGCGCGCTACCGCTGCGACGCGGCGGTGCGGATCTCGGTCAGCGTCGAGCGGGGTGTGATCGCGTCGGGATCGACCGGAAGGTGGATCACCGCAGGGCGGTCCGCAACGAGCGCTCGCTCGATCGCAGCACCCGCGTCCTCGGTGCGCTCCACCCGCTCCGCGTGGCAACCGAAGGCGTGCGCGAGAGCGACGAAGTCCGGGTTGCGAAGCTCCGTCCCGCTCACCCGCCCGGGGTAGTGACGCTCCTGGTGCATCCGGATCGTCCCGAACATCCCGTTGTCGACGACCAGCACGATGATCCGGGCGTTGTGCTGGACGGCGGTCGCGAGGTCGGGAAGGCTCATCACGAAGTCTCCATCGCCCGCCACGCATGCCACGACGCGGTCGGGATGGAGCAGCTTCGCCGCGATTGCGGCCGGGAGTCCGTACCCCATCGCCCCACTCGCCGGAGCGAGCTGCGTCCCGGGATGTCGGAAGCACCAGAAGCGGTGCGCCCAGACGGTGAAGTTGCCCGCGCCGCTCGTCAGGATCGCGTCGTCGGGGACGAGGTCGCGCAGGGTTCCGAGCACCCGCGCAAGATCGACCGCGCCCGGGAGCGGTCTCCCCTCGAGTGTCGCGAGGTACTCCGCGTGCGCCTCGCGCATCCGCACCTCACGGCCACCGGGGGCCAGCGGTGGGAGCGCCCCGAGCGCTTCCGCGAACGCCGCGCCCGAGGAGACGATGCCGAGGGCCGGTTCGTACACCCGGCCGATCTCCTCCGGAGCGGGATGAACGTGGACGAGTGCCCCCGCACCCCGGGGCGGGACGATCTCCTCGTACCCGCCGGTCTCGATGTCCCCCAACCGCGTGCCGACAACGAGCAGCAGATCTGCCTCGACGAGCCGCGCCGCGAGCCGCGGGTCGCGCGCGAGTCCGAGGTGGCCCGCGTAACAGCCGGACAGGTTGTCGACACAGTCCTGGGAACGCCATGCGGCGGCGATGGGAATGCCACTAGCCTCGCACCAGCGCCCGAATGCGCCGTGCGCGGCCGACGACCACGGTCGCCCCCCGACGATCGCGAGCGGACGCTCCGACGCGTCGAGCAGCGCGCGCACGTGGGCGAGCGTCGCCGCGTCGGGGGCCGCCTGCGCGGGCACGAACGGACGGGCGTCCGCGGCCTCAACCTCGTCGGTCAGCACATCCTCGGGGAGTGCAAGCACGACCGGTCCAGGACGGCCCGAGGTCGCGACCCGGAAGGCGCGTGCAACGAACTCGGGGATCCGCGCGGCGTCGTCGATCTGCGCAACCCACTTCGTGAGCGGGCCGAACATCTTCCGGTAGTCCACCTCCTGGAACGCCTCGCGCTCCATCTGCCCGCGCGGGACCTGGCCGACGAGGAGCACGAGCGGTGTCCCGTCCTGGAACGCGGTGTGGACGCCGACGGACGCCTGCGTCGCTCCCGGCCCCCGCGTGACGACGCAGACGCCCGGCTGGCCGGTGAGCTTGCCGTGCGCCTCCGCCATGTTCGCCGCACCCGCCTCGTGGCGGGCAGAGACGAACCGGATCGGGACATCGAGCAGCGCGTCGAGCACCGCGAGATAACTCTCCCCCGGGACGCCGTACACCGTCTCGACCCCGTGGAGTGCGAGTTGGTCGACGAGGATGCGGCCACCTGGGCGGGTCATCGTGGCAGCGCTCCGAGCGGCTGCTCGAGCAGCACGGTGGCGCGCTGGAGCTTGGGCCGCTCCGCGTCCGTCGGATCGAGGTAACGGATCGTCCGCTGGCCAGCCCACTCCGGGGGGAGCAGGAGCACGCGCACGAACTCGGTCTCCTCCGTGGCCGATGCGGTCGCGAGAACCGGCTCGGGACCGCTCTCGAACCATGCGCCTGCGGGGCCGTGCGGCGTCGTGTGCCCCGCCGTCTCGACCGTCAGCGTTCCTTGCAGGAGGTAGCGAATCCCCGGGCCTGGGTGGACGTGCCGGTGGGCGACCGAGCCGGGCGGGAACCACACCGTGTCGCAGCGCACGAGCCAGTCGTCGCCGCCGAGCGCGACGGGAGCGGAGAGCAGCGCGCCCTCCACGTCTCCCCCGTCCGGCCCGAGGCGCCAGCGGAGCGCATCTCCAGTGGCCGAGCCGCCGCCGATGCGCGCCGTACCCGTCCCCGGCTCGAACACGACGTCGTCCGGACCGGGCTCGGTGCCAGCAGGGAGCGGATGGAGCGACAGACGGAGCCCGCTCAATGGAAGAACTGGCCGCCGTCGATCACGATCGTCTGGCCCGTCACGAACGAGGCGGACGGCCCTGCGAGCCACGCGACGGCGCCGACAACGTCCTCGGGGACCTGATCGCGCTGGATCGTCCGCGCGCCGACCGACGCGTCGCGCAGCTTCGCGACCACCTCCGGGTGTTCGAGCACGCCGTCGGACATCGTGAACCCGGGCGCGACGCAGTTGACGCGGATCCCGTCCGCGCCCAACTCGCGCGCCAGCGCACGGGTGAACGCGACGATCGCCCCCTTGCTCGTGACGTAGTGGAGGAGGAACGGGACGCCGCGGAAGGGCGTCCCCGACGAAATGTTGATCACCGCGCCCCCACCCGCTGCGCGCATCGCGGGCACCGCCGCGCGACACATGAGGAACATCGAGGCGACGTTCACATCCATCACCCGTCGCCACTCGTCCAGTGGGATCTCGGTGAAGGGCCGCATCGCGAGCGACGCGTACAGCCCTGCGTTGTTGACGAGGATGTCGAGCGAGCCGCACCGATCGAGCGTTCCCTCCACGAGCCCGGTGACCGCGGCCTCGTCCGCGACATCTGCCGTGATCCCCACTCCGTCCGGGTAGCGAGCGGCGGCCTCCTCCGCGCCGCGGAGGTCGGCGACGACGATGCGTGCGCCCTCCGCCGCCAGACCGTCCGCGATCGCGCGACCGATCCCGCGGGTGGCCCCGGTGACAACCGCGACCTTCCCGTCGAGCGCCCCCATCGTCAGCGGAGGGGCGAGAACGGCGTCGGGAGGAGAATCCGGTTGTGCTGCGTGTGGATCAGCGGAGCAACCTTGCCGAGGAACGCCTTCCAGTCGTCGCGCTGCTGGAGCACCGCCCGCCGCGCGATCCGGGCCTCGAAATCCGGGTACGACCACATCGAGGTGTACATCGACAGCTCCCCGATCTCCGTCGTAAACGCGGCGACCAGCCCACCGAGGACCTCCTGCTGGATCACGATCCCCTCGGTCTCGTACAGCCGGACGAGCTCCGGGAGCCGACCCGTGTACACGTGGTAGTCGCGCTGCTCGACGATCATCTGCCAACCCCCATCCGCCGTGTTCGATCGATGATCGACGATCCTGCCTGAACTCGACGCTGCGGTCGCCCCATGCCGATGTCAGACGTGGTCGGCCGCAGCGGCCCCGAGAGCCCCCGGCTAGCCGTAACCAGGGCCGACGGGCGCCGAACGACGCCCAACGACCCCCAGGGGGGCTTGCGGCCCCCCTGGAGTCATTCTCACCCGAGACCCGCGCGCAGTGTGCTCCGAGGGTGTGGCGGCTTCGTGTCGATCGATCCACACGCCGCGGCTCGCTACGCCGACCGACCGGACGACCGGGCTCAGAGCCCGACGACCACCCGAACCTACAACTCGACCCAGCCTTGGCCGATCGACCGGCCAGCGCGGATCAGAGCCCGCCGGCCGCCCAGCACCTGAGTCCGACCCAGTCGTCGACCGGGCCGTCGCAGGGATCAGGGCCCGCCGATCGTCCACCGCGGATCAGAGCCCGTCGATCGCCCGGAACCTCAACTCGACCCGGCCGTCGACCGAGCCGTCGGCAGGGATCAGAGCCCGCCGACCGCCCAGTACTTGAGCTCGACCCAGTCGTCGATCCCGAAGGAGGATCCCTCACGCCCGATCCCGGACTCCTTGACCCCGCCGAACGGCGCGACCTCGGTCGAGATGATCCCCGTGTTGATCCCGAGGATCCCGGTCTCGAGCGCCTCACCCACGCGCCAGGTGCGCGCGAGGTCACGGGTCATGAAGTACGCGGCGAGCCCGTACGGCGTGTCGTTCGCGATCCGGATCGCCTCCTCCTCGGTGGAGAAGCGGATGATCCCGGCGAGCGGCCCGAACGTCTCCTCGCAACTCATGAGCATCGACGGCGTCACATCCGTGAGGACGGTCGGCTGGAAGAAGTTGCCCTCGATCCGGCTTCCGCCAACCACCACATTCGCGCCGGACGCGATCGCCTCACCGACATGCTCCTCGACCTTCGCAACTGCCGCCTCGTCGATCAGCGGGCCGATCTGCGAGCCGGGCTCGAACCCGTCCGCAACCTTGAGCGCGGAGACCGCAGCGGTGAACTTCTCGAGGAAGGCGTCGTAGATCCCGTCCTGCACGAGCATCCGGTTGGCGCACACGCACGTCTGCCCAGCGTTTCGGTACTTGCAGATGACGGCAGACGCGACCGCAAGGTCGAGGTCGGCATCGTCGAAGACGATGAATGGCGCGTTTCCGCCGAGTTCGAGCGACACCTTCTTCACGGTGTCGGCGCACTGGCGCATCAGGTGCTTGCCGACCGAGGTCGAGCCTGTGAAACCGAGCTTGCGCACGATCGGATTCGAGGTCATCTCGTTGCCCACGAGCCGCGTGCCTGCCCCCCCGGAGGTGACGACCTGCAGGACACCCGCAGGGAACCCGACCTGTTCGGCAAGCGCGACGATCGCGAGGGTCGTGAGCGGCGTCTGCCCGGCGGGCTTGAGCACCATCGTGCACCCCGCGGCGAGCGCTGGCGCCGACTTCCGCGTCGCCATCGCAGCGGGGAAGTTCCACGGCGTGATCCCGACCGTGACCCCGATCGGCTCCCGCGTGACCATGACCCGCTTGTCGCGCCACGGAGAGGGGATCACGCGCCCGTCGAGCCGCTTCGCCTCCTCGGCGAACCACTCGTAGAACGAGAGGGCGTACTGCACCTCGCCGCGCGCCTCGGCGAGCGGCTTGCCCTGCTCCGCGGTCATGATCTCCGCGATCTCCTCGCTACGGCTATCCATCGCCTCCGCGAGGCGGCGGAGAAGCGTGCCACGCTCCTTCGCGGGCATCGCCTTCCAGGCGGGGAAGGCGCGGTTGGCGGCCTCGATCGCGCGGCGCGTCTCGGCGGTGCCCATTCGCGGCACCTCGGCGAGCGTTTCACCGGTGCTCGGGTTGGTTACCGGGTACGTGTCTCCGTCATCGGCGTCCTGCCAGGAGCCGTCGATGAAGGACTGAGTGCGGAGGAGGTCGGTCTCGAGAGCGGTCATGGGGTGACAGTAGCGCCTCGTCCCGCGCCCAGGCGCACGTCCAGCGAGGGGCGAGGGCCACCCCCGGGGGCTCTCAGTCCTGGCGCATCGTCGCCCAGAGACCGTGCGCGTGGAGCTGTGAGACGTCGAGCTCGGCCTTCTCGCGGGTCCCACTTGAGACGACCGCCTTCCCCTCCTCGTGCACCTGAAGCATCAGCCGCTCCGCGACCGCGGTCGGGAAACCGAACAGCTTGCGGAAGACAAATGCGACATACGACATGATGTTGATCGGGTCGTTCCAGACGAGCACGACCCAGGGACGGTCGTCGTGCGACGCCTCGCGGGGGGCGCGGCGCCGCTCCCGTACGGGTGCAGTGTGTGCACGCTCGGCCATGACCCCCATGATCGCAGCCGCGCGGCTCTATCGTCATGCGGGTGAGCGACGAACGCCGGATCGAACCAGCCCCAGAGGGCGGCTATCTCGTCGTGATCCCCGCCGACGAACGGGAGGTTCTCGGCGCGCTTCCGGGACAACTCCTCGAGGCGCTCGACGCCGAGGAGCCGACGCTCTACCGCCTCTTCCCGCCCGCACACGCGGATGACGCGGCAGCAAACCTCGAGTACCGCCAGCTGGTCGGGCGCTCGCTCGAAAACGGCAAGCGCGCCGAGCTCGCAGCACTTGCGGCGACCGCGCGTGCGGAGCGCCTCACCGGCGAGGAGCTCGAGGCGTGGCTCGGTGCGGTCGAGAGCCTCCGGCTTGCGCTCGGGACGCAGCTCGACGTCCGCGAGGAGACACACCTGGGGGTCATTGACCCCTCCGATTCCGAAGCGCCACGCCACGCGCTCTACCAGTGGTTGTCGTGGCTCCAGGAAGAGATCGTGCGCGCGCTGTCCGCCGGGCTCGGCCCTTAGCTACACGGATCGAGCAGCACTCGGCCGGGCGCGCCCGCCAGCGACTCTGCGACGGCGTCATCGACCCGAGACAGTGGGTGCGTCGTCCCCACGAGCGACGCGAGCTCGAGCCGTCCCGCGCGGACGTGGTCGAGCAGCAGCGGGAGCGCGCGCGCCGGATCCTCCGAGCCGTAGAGGCAACCGACAAGCGACCGCTCTTTCCGGATCAGCTCGATCGGATCGAGGTCGAGGCGTCTCCCTGCTGCAGGAAGCCCGACGATCACGGTGACGCCCCCGCCCCCGGTCGCACGGAGCGCGAGATCGGTGGTTGACGGGTCGCCCACCGCGTCGATCGCCGTCGTGACCCCGTCCGGGGCGATCTCCTTCAGTAGCGCGCGGAGGTCATCCGGCGCAACGGCGTGCGTGGCTCCGAGCCGCAGAGTCGCCGCACGGCGCTCCTCGAGCGGGTCGACCGCAACCACGAGACCTGCGTCGGCAAGCCGCGCTCCCTGGACGACGAACTGCCCCACCCCGCCAGCACCCACGACAACGACGCTCGTCCCGGGCTGGACGCGCGCCGCGAACAAGACCGCACCGACCCCGGTGAGTGCGGCGCAGCCGAGCAGCGCGGCCTCCGCGAGCGGGATTCCCCCGCCGGTCGGAAGCACCTGTCGCTGTGGCAGCACGACGAGTTCCGCCATGCAGCCGGTCGCGGTTCCACGGTGGAGCGGGCCGCCGCGAAGCGCCATCCCCGTGCCCCCAACCGCGCGGGACGAGGCGGCAATCGCCCGGTTGAGCGTGGAGCATCGCGCAGGCCGAAACGCCGTGCAGTCCGTGCACGCGCCGCAGCCGGGGGCCCACGAGAGGACGACGTCGTCGCCGATCCGGAGCCCCGACACGTCCCGCCCGACCCACTCGACCACGCCCGCGCCCTCGTGTCCGAGTACGACCGGGAGCGGCCGTGACCACTCGCCCTTGATGCTGTGCAGATCGGTGCCGCAGATCCCGATCGCGGCCATCCGGACGACGACGTCGTCGTCACCCGGCTCGTCGAGGGTGATCTCGGTGACCTCGAACGGGAGGTCAGGACCGTGGAAAACGGCGGCGCGCGTGCGCAAAGCGTGGCTCCCGTTCCGCCGGTTCCGGTCTCAGCCGCCGAGTGCCGCGACGACCGCGTCCACGTCCGTCACGGTCGAGACATTCTGGAGCGCGTAGTTGATCGACGCGTTGTGCCAGTCGGCGTTCATCGTCGAGCAGCCGTTCTCAGGCACCACCATCGTGTACCCCATGTCCGCGCCGGTGCGCGAGGTGTGTTCGATGGACATGTTCGTCCAGGCGCCCGTGATGATCACCGTGTCCCGGCCGAGTCCCTCCAGCAGATTTTCGAGACGCGTCCCCTGCCACGCAGACATCCGCATCTTCTCGACGATGAGATCGCCGTCCTTCGGCTCGAGCCCTGCTGCGGGCGCCACGCCCCAGGTGCCGCGCACGAGCGCACCGGTGTCCTTCACGCCATTGAACAGCGGAGCGTTGAGCTTCAGACCGGGGGCGCCGGGCTCGACCACGTACCAGACATGGATCACCGGCACGCCCTTCGCACGACACGTCGCTGCGAGCCGCTGGACGTTCGCGACGACGTTCTGGTCCTTCGCGTGCTGCGGCGAGCCGGACTCGGCGAACGCGCCGCCGTCGATGATCACGTCGTTCTGGAGATCCTGGATGATCAGGGCGCAACGGCCCGGATCAAGAGTGAGGTCGCTCATCGCTCCCGTGTCCTCTCGCTAGCGCATGTAGGGCTCGCGGCGCGGGCCGACGAGCGTGCGGATGGTGTAGACGGAGGTCGACGACGGGACAAACAGCGTCTTCCAGTCGGGCCCACCCCACGTGAGATTCCCGGTGTGCTCGGGCACGGGGATCGTGCCGAGGTGCTCGCCCGCAGGCGAGATCACCCAGACGCCGCGGGGGCCAGTGACCCAGATGTTGCCGCGTTCGTCGCACTTCATCCCGTCCGGGATCCCCTCCTCGATCACTCCGGTGCCGACCCCCTCGAAGAACATGCGGCCGCCGGAGAGCGTTCCGTCGGAGGCGACATCGAACACCTTGATGTGCGCGCGCGGGGTGTCGTTGATGTAGAGCAGCGACTCGTCCGGCGAGAAACACAGGCCATTCGGCATCTCGAACTCGTCTCGGGCGACGGCGAGCGAGAGCTCGTCCTGACCGCCACCGGGCGGGATCCGGAAGACGCCCTGCCAGCCGAGCTCGCGGGAGCGCTCGATCCCGAATCCGGGGAACCGCCCGTACCACGGATCGGAGAAGTAGATCGTCCCGTCCGAGCGGACAGTGACGTCATTGGGGCTGTTGAGGTATGCGCCCTCGTAATGGAACGCGAGTGTCTCGCGAACACCGTCGCGGCGCTCGCGCACGAGCGAACTCGAGACGTGCTCGCAGACGAGCAGGTCGAGGTTCGCATCGAGCGTCATCCCGTTGCACTTGAGTGATGGCCTGCGCACCTCGGTCACCGATCCATCGAGCGTCACCTTGCGGCGGACGTCGGCAGGCATATCCGAGAAGTAGAGGCACTGCTCGGTCGGGTCCCAGATCGGCCCCTCCGTGAACGTGAAACCGGTGGCGAGCCGATCCACGGCGGAACCGCGCTCGACCAGCTCGTAGATCGCATCCGAATTCGCTTCGATGCCCGACACAGGTTCCCCTTTCGCTCACATCGCCGAGTGACGGCGCGACGCTATCACCCCGCGCGCGAACTCTGATCGATGATCGATTACGAGGTGGGGCGGGCGGGCGTCACGCGGTTTCGACGTGGATCCGCTGCGACGAGTCGCGCAGCCGCCCACCGGCGCGGTCGGCGCGTACCGCGAGGATCTCCGCGAGGATCGAGATCGCCGTCTCCTCCTGCGTGTCGGCGCCGATGTCGAGCCCGCACGGCCCCATGATCCGGTCGAGACTCGCTTCGGCCACCCCCAGCTCGAGCAGCCGCTCACGCCGGCGCGTCGTCGTTCGGCGCGAGCCGAGCGCTCCGATGTAGAACGCCTCACTCTCGAGCGCGGCCGCGAGCGCAGGCTCATCGAACTTCGCGTCGTGCGTCAGCACCACGATCGCGGTCTGGTGGTCGGGCGCGACCTCGGCGAGCGCCTCGCGCGGCCACTTCGCGACGAGTCGGTCAGCGGACGGGAGCCGCTCCGGGGTGAGGAAGGCGCTGCGTGCATCGACCACGATCGCCTCCCAACCGAGGAGCTTCGCGCCGCGGCAGAGCGCCTCGGCGGTATCGACGGCCCCGACCACGACGAGCCGCGGTGGCGGTCCGTACCACTCGGCGAACACCTTCACGGCGTCCTGGGAAAGGAGCCGGTTCCGTCCACGGCGCAGCAATTCGTCCGCCTGGCCGGTTGCCCAGGCGGGAACGCCGCCGTCCCCGGAGCCCGCCTCGCCCTCGACGAGCAGCGCCTTCGAGCCCGCGCCATCGCCCTCGACCACGGTGAAGAGCACCGCGCGTGCGCCCGACGACTGCACCGCGACGAGTCGATCGACGAGCGTCACTCCACCCGCTCCAGGAACACGTCGATCTCGCCGCCACACGGCAGACCGACGCTCCACGCCTCGTCATCTGCGATGCCGTACGTGAGGAGCCGCGGCTCACCCGACGCCATCACCTCCATCGCGTTATGGAACACGTCGCCCTCGACGCAGCCACCGGAGACCGAGCCGCACATCTGTCCTGAGGCCGAGACCGCAAGGCTTGTCCCCACGGGTCTCGGCGCCGAACGGCGGGTGGCTACCACCGTCGCGACGACGACAGCCTCGCCGTCCGCGCGCCAGCGCTCGATGTCACCCAGGATCTCCTTCATGCGGCGTGTCTCCTCTCGATCCCCGCGAGCATCGTCGCGAGCTCTTCCAGACTCCTGAGATTATGGCCGGGGACGAACCGGTCGATGAACGGAAGCGCCGCACGCATCCCACCCGCCAGCGGCTGGTACTCCGGGTTCCCCTTCAGCGGGTTGACCCAGACGACGGCGTAGGCGGCGCGGGCGAGGCGTGCCATCTCGCGGCCGACGAGCCCCGGGTCATCGCGCTCCCACCCGTCGGACACGATCACGACAACGGCGCCGCGCGAGAGAGCACGACGGCCATACGTCTCGTTGAACTCGCGAAGCGACCCGCCGATCCGCGTGCCGCTGCCCCAATCCACCGCCGCCTGCGTGCAGCGCTCGAGCGCCGCCTCCGGGTCGCGCGTCGCGAGCTCCGGGGTGAGACGCGAGAGGCGCGTGCCGAACGCGAATACCTCGACGCCCGACCCCGACCCGACCACCGCGTGGAGAAAGAGGATCAGCGCACGCGCGTATGCGTCCATCGAGCCCGAGACGTCGCACAGCACGACGAGCTTCCGGTGAACGCGCTTGCGTGCGAGGAACGGCCGGTCGAGCGGGTCGCCGCCCGTGCGAAGGCTCCTGCGCACGAGCCGCCGCAGATCAAGAGCGTCACCGCGCGGATCCGAACGCCTGCGGCGCGACACGCGGAACGGCCGCCTGCATGCGATGGTGCGGATGAGTGATCGGAGCAGCCGTAGCTCCTCGCCGGTCAGCTCCGCGAAGTCCTTGTCCCGCAGCAGCTCGTGCGCAGACGCTCCGAGCTCGAGTGGGTCACCCGCGACGCCGTCCTCCTCCCCCTGAGACCCTGCAACGGACGAGTCGCTCGCGACGGCGACCGCCTGCGGAATGCGAGCACGCGCAGGCGGGACAACTGGAGCGCGAAGAAACCAGGCGTTGAACGCTCGATCGAACAGCTCGAGCTCGTCGCGATGGGAGACGAGCGTCTGTCGGAGCGCGAAGTAGACGTCCTGCTGCTCGGCGAGATCGACTGCGGCGAGCGCGCGCAACGCGTTCTGGATCCGCCCCGGCCCGATCTCGAGTCCCGCCTCGTGCAGCACGCGGCCGAACGTGACGACGTGCCGTGCGATCGCGTCTCCGGTCGCCACCCGACGATCCCTCAGGCGACGGCGGCGGCGCGTGCCTCGTCCACGAGCCGCGCAAGGGTCAGGTCGCGCACCGCGTCGATGTCCTCGCGGTACTTCAGCACCGAACCGAGCGTCTGCTCGACCACCTCGGCGTCGAGCTCGCGCCGACCGAGCGCCTGGAGCGCCTGCGCCCAGTCGATCGTCTCCGCGACCCCCGGCGACTTCGACAACTCGAGCCCCCGGAGTCCGCGCACGAACGTGGCGGCCTGTGCGGCGAGCGCCTCCGAGATCCCCGGGACGCGGAGCCGCACGATCTCGATCTCGCGGTCGATCGATGGGTGACCGATCCAGTGGAACAGGGCGCGCCGCTTGAGTGCGTCGTGGAGCTCACGCGTCCGGTTCGAGGTGAGGATCACCGCGGGGCGGCGGCGAGCCTGGATCGTGCCGAGCTCGGGGATCGTGATCTGGAAGTCGGAGAGCACCTCGAGCAGAAACGCCTCGAACTCCTCATCGGCGCGGTCGATCTCGTCGATCAGCAGCACCACCGGCTCGTCCGTGTCGATCGCCTCCAGCAGCGGGCGGCGGATCAGGTACTCGGGGCCGAAGAGCTCGTTCTCGACGACCGTCCCTTCCTGCGCGGCGCGGATGTGGAGGAGCTGCCGCGGGTAGTTCCACTCGTACACCGCGTGAGCGACGTCGAGCCCCTCGTAGCACTGCAGCCGGATCAGCCGTGCACCCGTCGCAGCCGCGAGCGCCTTCGCCGCCTCGGTCTTCCCGACGCCTGCCTCACCTTCGAGGAGAAGCGGCTTCGAGAGCCGTCCGGCGAGGTAGAGCGCGGTCGAGAGTCCCCGGTCCGGGAGATAGTCGACGCCACGGAGCGCGCCCTCCAGCTCGTCGATCGAGTCGAATGTCATGCGGGGAGGGTAGATCACAGCAACGGGCGGCTGGCGCGGAGAGCCCCACAGGGCAAGCTCCGAGAACCTGCACGTCGTGCAGGGCGCGCGTGCGCCACTCGTGATCCCAAAAGACGAGAAGAGCATCACATGCCCGTGATCGAGGTCAAGTTGTACGACCGTCGCGTGACCGAGGAGTCGGTGCCGAAGATGATCGAGGCGCTCACCGACGCGCTCGCCGAGTCGAGCGGAGCCGCGAAGGAGCACATCCAGGTCGTGATCCACGGCGTCTCGCCGCGGCACTGGGGGATCGGCGGCAAGCAGCAGTCCTGAGTGACTGACCGATAATCGATTATTCCCTGCGGGTGTATAGACTCGCAGCCCACACCCGTCATCCGACCAGAACGAGGAACACCGATGACCAATACCGTTGTGACCATTCCCGCGTCGCCCGCCGAGGCGGTCGCCGCGTTCGGGGACGGCACCGACGTGACCGTCGTCGCGGGAGGGACGATCGCGATGCCCGCGATGGCACGCGGTCAACTCAGCGCCCCCACCACGATCCTCCTCCACGAGGCGGGTCTGGCAGGCGTGACCCGTTCGAGCGGTCGCGTCACGATCGGCGCGACCACCCCGATCGCCGACCTCCTCGGCCTCCCCGCACCGCTCGGGCCGTGTGCCGCGAACGTCGCAGACAGCGAGATCCGCGCGCAGGCGACACTCGGGGGCAACCTCTGCGCCTCCCCCGGGACGGAGGCGCCGCGCGGCGACCTCCAGGGCGCGCTGCTCGCGCTCGGCGCCGACGTCCGCTCCACGGGCGCGGGCGGCGAGGTGACGGAGCCCGTCGAGGCGTTCCTCGCACGCGGAGACAACCGGCTCGTGCTCGACATCTCGTTCGACGAGCCCGCCGCTGGTGCCTTCGCGCCACTGTCGCGCGCACACACGCACGCGTACACAACGATCGCGGTCTCGGCCGTGCGCGGCAAAGACGGCGCTGTCCGGCTCGCCGCAACAGGCGCAGCCCCGAAGGGGATCCGACTCCCGTCTGCGGAAGCGAAGGCCGCCGACCCGCAGGCCGCGGGCATCGCGGCGGTGACCGACGCGCAGCCGTTCGACGACGCGCTCGCAACCGCCTGGTACCGAGCGCGGGTGCTCCCCACGCTCGTCCGGCGCGCACTGACGACCATCCAGGAGGACGCATGAAACTCACCGTCAACGGCACCGCGAGGACGGTCGCAAGCGGCCCCCTGACATCGCTGCTCGACGTGCTCCGAGAGGAGCTTGGGATCCGCTCTCCGAAGGTCGGCTGCGAGCAGGGTGGCTGCGGCGCGTGCACCGTTCTCGTGGACGGCGAGGCACGCCGGTCATGCCTCACCCCGGTCGCAGTGGTCGAGGGCCGCTCGATCACCACCGTGGAGGGTCTCGGCACCCCCGAGGCGCTTGCTTCGGTGCAGAGAGCATTCATCCATCACTACGCGGCCCAGTGTGGGTTCTGCACGAGCGGGATGCAGCTCGCCGCGCACGCGTACGTCGAAGCGGGTGGCACAGATGATCGCAGCGCGATCACCGAGGCGCTCGGCGGGCACCTCTGCCGTTGCACCGGCTACGTCAAGATCGTGGACGCGGTCGCGGCCACCGCACGCGGCGACGAGTTCGACATCACGATCACCGCGCACGGCAACTCGACAACCGTGGTGCTCGGAGGTGTCGCATGAAGGCCGTCGGCGCAAGGCTCCCCCGCTACGACGGGGTCGCCCATTCGACCGGGCGGACCGTCTTCGTGGACGACGTCCGCGTGGAGGGGATGCTGTGGGCGAAGGCGCTCCGCTCGCCGGTGCACCGCGGGAACATCGTCCGACTCGACACGAGCAGGGCGGAGACGCTCCCCGGAGTGCGCGCGATCGTGACACACCGCGACGTCCCCCGGCTCGTCTACGGCCACCTCGAAGCGCTCGGCATCCCGGGCGACGAGCCGCTCCTCGCCGACACCGACGTCCGCTGGAAAGGCCAGCCGATCGCGGTTGTGGCAGCCGAGAGCGAAGAGGCCGCAATGGCCGCAGTCGAGGCGATCGAGCTCGAGATCGAGGAGCTGGAGCCGCTATTCGACATGCGGAAGGCGTTCGACAAGGACGCACCGCAGATCCATCACTGGGGCAACTGGTATCCCCACTTCGAGGGGCAGATGGATCGCCGCCAGATCCGCAAGGGATCGATCGAGGATGCGTTCGACAAGGCCGATCTGATCGTGCAGGGGGCCTACCGACCCGCCGCGATCGAGCAGATGCCGATGGAGCCGCAGGTCTGCCTCGTGATCCCTGAGCCGAGCGGACGCCTCACGATTCACTCCTGCACCCAGGCGCTCTACTTCACGATGGGTGTGGTCGCGGCCCATCTCCAGCGGCCGCTCAACGCGTTCAAGGTGGTTGGCGGCACGACCGGCGGTGGATTCGGGGGGAAGGTGGACTCGGTCAGCGACCCACTCACCTGCCTGCTCGCGCTCAAGTCGGGGCGCCCGGTCAAGTGGCGGTGGACGCGCGAGGAGGAGTTCCTCTGCTCGTCCACGCGCGCCGCGTGGCACATGGAAATCGTGGATGCGGTCACGAAGGACGGCTGGATCC
Organism: uncultured Gaiellales bacterium; assembly: GCA_964461665.1. Classification (GTDB taxonomy): domain Bacteria; phylum Actinomycetota; class Thermoleophilia; order Gaiellales; family Gaiellaceae; genus Gaiella. Next base: position 9,376 of record CAYXAS010000014.1, on the reverse strand, counting down.
TCGGCCGGAAGATGCTCACGCTCCACGACGCGGGTGGCTACGCGCGGTTCTCCCCGTACGGGCTGACGAAGCACAGCTTCCACCACACCGGGGCGTACACGATTCCGAACCTGCACTTCGACGGCTACGTCGTGTTCACGAACCGCACCCCGACCTCCGCAATGCGCGGATTCGGGGTCACGAGCGTCTCGTTTGCGACCGAACTGCACCTGTCCCGCGTCGCGCAGGAGCTCGGGATCGACCCGTACGAGCTTCGGCTCAAGAACGCGAACCGGGCCGGGGACTCCTCCCCGAACCGGATCCACTACTACGACCCCTCGACCGTCCCGGTCGTGCAGGAGCTCGCGAAGGCGGTGGGCGTCGAACTGGCGCCTGCGTACGCGGCGATGACCCGCGACAGCCGCACCGGCGATCTCCTTCCGGCCCATCTGGTCGCACAGCAGGGCACACCGGAGGCGCACTGATGGCCACGCATCGCGGCCGCGGGATCGCGGCGATCGAGTACCCGACGGGGATGAACCAAAACGGCGACCCGTCGCAGGCATGGATCAAGCTCAAGCCGGACGGGCGCGTCGACGTGTTCTCCGGGACGGCTGACATCGGGAACGGGTCGAAGACGATCCAGTCCCAGATCGTCGCGGACGCGATCGGCGTCCCGTACGAGTGGATTACCTACGACAACTCGAACACCGACTCGTCGCCGGTCTGCACCGGAACGTTCGCCTCCCGCGCCACGTTCGTGGCAGGGAACGCGGTACTGAAGGCGGCGCAGAAGGTGCGCGAGAAGATCCTCGAGATCGCGTCGAAGGACCTTGAGATCGATCCCGCCGACCTGGAGGTGATCGACGGCGAGGTCGTCGCGAAAGGCTCACCCTCGACGAAGCTCTCGGTTGCAGACGTCGCCGCCTCGGCGACCTGGGTGCACGGGGAGCTGATCACGGGAACGGGGGCACAGCTCAACCCCTACGCCACCATCACCGACCCGACCACCGGGGAGGTAGACAAGCCGCCTCACGCAGCGATCTCGTACGCCGGGTGCGCGGTCGATGTCGAGGTGGATGACGAGACCGGCCAGGTGTCGGTGCTCAGGATGTGGCAGGTGTTCGACATCGGGCGGGCGATCAATCCGACGATCGTCGAGGGCCAGATCGAGGGCGGCGCGGTGATGGGGCTGGGGCTCGGACTGCTCGAGGCGAGTTACCCCGCCTACCCATCCCCCGACCATCGAGGCTCGCAGTTCGGCTCGTACCTCGCACCCTCGATGGACGATCTCCCCGAGATCTCCACGGTGCTGATCGAGAACCCGTCGGTGCGTGGCCCGTACGGCGCGAAGGGGATCTCGGAGATGGCGAACAACCCGCACTCGCCGGCGATCGCGGCGGCTGTCCACGACGCGATCGGCGTGTGGATCACCGAGCTCCCGATCACCCCCGAGCGGGTGCTGCGCGCGATCGCGGCCCGCGATGAAGGCGCGGGGGCGCCGCGACGTGACGGCAAGACGCTCGTGTTCGACGAGGCGATCTCGATCAACCGGATCGGTGACGGCACGCTCGCCTGGACGGCATGAGCGGATTCAGGACGTTCAATGGCATCGAGCCCTACCCCATCTTCCCGGGGGTGGGGCTCCACGGCATCGCCGGCGACCAGGTGTTCCTCGGGCACGTCACCTACGAGCCCGGGACGACAGTGCGCCGCCACAGCCACGAGGCGACCGAGCAGGCGATGCTGATCCTCTCGGGCTCGCTCGAGATGACGATCGGCGATGAGACACGCACGATGCGGACGGGTGACGTCTGCATCGTCAACCGCACGGTCGAGCACGAGCTCCACTCGGCCGAGGGGGTCGTGTTCATCGAGGCGCTCGGCCCGGTGCCGCTCGACCACATCCCGGATCGCGAGCGCGACCTCGTGCTCGGCGATCTCGCGGGCTCTCTCCACGTCGAGCGGTAGCGCCACCCGCGCGCACGGCGCGGATGGCGGACAGGCGCGGCGCTAGCCTGCGGCGGTGATCTCGACGCTCGCCGCAGCGCACGGCTCGCTCTGGCGTGCGTGGTCGTTCGACCCGCTCGTGCTCCTGGCCGCAGCCGCAGCGCTCGGCTGTTTCGCCCAGGGTTTCCGACGGCTCCGTCGCCGCCGCGCCTCGCTCGTCCCATGGTCACGAGCCGTGCTCTTCGTTGCCGGGATCGTTGCCGTGCTCGCTGGACTCGTCTCCCCGCTCGACGCGGTCGCGGAGGAGTACCTCCAGTCCGCACACATGCTCCAGCACGTGTTGATCGCCGATCTCGGCGTCGCGCTCACACTCCTCGCGACACGCGGCCCACTCGCGGTCTTCTTTCTCCCACCCGGGCTGCTCGCCCCACTCGCCCGCTCGCGTGCCCTCCGTCTCGGCCTCTCGACGGTCCTCCGCCCACGGGTCGCGCTCCCGTTCTGGCTCGCCGCCGCGATCGTCTGGCACATCCCCGCGCTCTACGAGGCGGCTCTCGACCGGCCGGTCGTCCACGTGCTCGAGCACCTGACGTTCCTCGTCGCAGGCGCGCTGGTCTGGACGCTGATCATCGACCCCGCACGCCACGGGCGGCTGACGATCGGCGGGCGGATCGCGGTCGCCGCGCTCCTGTTCTGGGTGAGCCAGGCGCTCGCATACGTCACCGCGTTCGCGTTTGCGCCGCGCTACGCGCGATACGCAGAGCAGCCGGAGCGGCTACTCGGCCTCTCGCCGCTGGCCGACCAGCGTCTCGCTGCGGTCGTGATGATGGTCGAGCAGACGCTGACCATCGGGATCGCGCTCGCGCTCCTCCTCCGCACGGCGCGCGCCCAGGCGCGCAACCGCCCTGTGACCAGATCGGTTCCTGCATGACGTCCTCCCCCTGGGCCTGGTCGTTCGAGCCCGTGTTCGTCGTCGCGGCGGCGGTCGCGGGCTGGTGGTGGCTGCGTGCTCGACGCGCCGAGCCGTCCGCCCGCCGCCGGCACGCCGTCTGCTTCGGGAGCGGGCTTGCACTCATCGTCGTCGCACTCGACTCGCCGCTCGAGACGATCGCGGTGGAGCACCTCGTCGTCGCACACCTGCTCCAGAACGTCGCAATCGGCGACTGGGCCCCGATGCTCCTCCTGCTCGGGCTCACCCCGGGGATGCGCACGCGCCTCGCGGAGCGCGGTGGCCGACCGCTTGCTCGGCTCGTTCGGCCGCAGGTCGCGCTCCCCGTCTGGATCGTCGGCTGGTACGTGATCCACCTCGGCCCCGTGTTCGACGCGTTCGTCCGAAACGGGGTTCTGCTCAACGTCGAGCACGCGCTCCTGATCGCGCTCGGACTCCTCTTCTGGTGGCCGGTGCTCATCGAGGTGCCCCGCGCCGTCTCGACCCTCGGGCGCCTCGCCTACGTGTTCGCTGCGTTCTTCGCCTCGGCGTTCCTCGGGCTCGCGCTCACGTTCGCACCACCGATCTACGACTGGTACGCCGAGCGACCGGAACGGCTGTGGGGGATCTCCGCCGCGCGAGATCAGAGCTACGGCGGGATCCTGATGTCGGCCGAGCAGGCGGCGGTGTTCCTCGCCGTGATCGTGTGGCTCCTCCTCGTCCTGTTCCGCGAGGAGGCGGAGGAGGAGCAGCGCCTCGCGGATGCCCAGCGCGCCGCGGGTCTCCGCGATCACTGAACAAGTACATATTTGTGCTATGCTTGGAGAATGAATGCGGGCGCCCTCGTGTACCTCGCACGTACGCGCGCGGGGCTCAGCCAGGCCTCACTCGGTGCGGCCGCAGGGATCGCGCAGAACGCTGTCTCGCGGATCGAGCGGGGCGACGTGGATCCCGCCTTCGACACGGTCGTGCACCTTGTCCGGGCGTGCGGGCTGGAGCCCGAGATCGCGCTCGTCGCCGGCGACGAATCGCTCGCCCGAGACATACGACGCAGCCTCGCCCTCTCACCTGCCGAACGCCTCGAACGGGCTGTCGCGTCCGCGCACGCGGCCCAGGCGATACGCCGCGCGGCGGTCGAGTCGGGCATCGACTAGTGGGTCCGGTGGATGACCGGAATCCGGGAGCGCCGCGTGCGCTCGATCCGGAGGCGCTCTTTGCCGTCCTGGTCCGGCACGGCGTCCGGTTCGTGCTGATCGACGCGTATGCCGCAGTTGTGCGGGGGTGGTCAGAGCCGACGAGCGACCTCGACATCACGCCCGACGCGGAGATCCGCAACCTCGCGCGACTCGCCGAGGCGCTGCGCGAGATCGACGCCGTCGCTTTGACACCGTCCGGCGATCCCGATCCCGGCTGGCCGATCGACGACCAGCACCTCCGGCTTCGCGGGACGACGTTCCTCTCGACGCGGCACGGGGACCTCGACATCGTCCTCAACCCCGCCGCCGCGGACGGCTATGCCGACCTCGCACGTGCCAGCGAGTCGTTCGTGCTCCGACTCGGCAGCATCGAGGTGCGCGTCGCGAATCTCGAGCGCGTCATCGCTTCGAAGCGGGCGTGCAATCGGCCGAAGGATCGCGACGCCGTGCCGCGACTCGAGGTGCTCCTGCGACGTCTCCGGGACAACGCCTCGTGACTCGGTCGTCGGACGATTGGCACGAGCGGCCGTTCGACCCGCTCCCGCTGTTGCGGGTGCTCGCCTTGCATCGGGTGGAGTATGTGGTGATCGGCGGTGTAGCAGCGGTGCTACAGGGATCACCGCACCCGACGTTCGACGTCGACATCGCTGCCGCGCCCGGGCGAAGCAACGCGTCGCGGCTGAGGGCCGCTCTCACCGAGATCGGCGGCCGCGAGAGGACGCCCGCGCCCACGGATCACCGGTTCAACACCCGGTACGGACAACTCGACATCCACTACGACGGCGCAGGCTTCCCGCGCCATGCGGAACTGGCGCGGCACGCACTGCTGATGGATTTGGAGCCCGGTCTTGTGGTGTCGGTCGCCCGGCTGCGGGATGTCATCCGCTCGCGGCTCGCCTCCGGCGACATGCGACAGTTGCCCGCCCTCGTGGTGGCGCTCGACGCGACCGAACTCAGACGAGGCGCAGTTCGACGGGCGCGGCCCCGGGAACCACGGCTCGGCGCTCGCGCGCATGGAGCAGCGTCGTGAGCACGATCAACTTCGCGCGCGCGAAGTTGTCGAGCTCCGTCGGAACAGGCCCCACCCGTTGCCCGAGCGCGTACCCAGCCGCGTTGCGGCCCATCGCCCGGTAGCTCTCAAGCGTGTAGAGCGGGCTCATCCCGAACAACTCCAGGTTGTCGAGCGGCTGCAGGTCGGCGCGATGGATCACGGCGGTCCCCTTTGACTGGAGCCCGATCGCAACCCCGGAGCCCGACAGCGTGGCACCGTCGTGTGCGACGAACGCAACATCCGCGACGCGACGGACCCGCACGAGACGCGGCACGGCGCCGCCCTCCCGAACGCCCTCGACGAGCGCGGCCAGCACCGCGCCGTGGGCGAGTCCGCCGATCGTCTCGCGGAGCTCCGCGCCGAACGCGGGGCCGACCGCGACGACGACCTCGGCAGGATCGGTGCCTGGCGACGCCGGCCCGACGTCCACGACGGGCGGCTCCGCGTCCACCGCGCCACCGAACAGCGTCCGCGGGTCGATCCCGTGCGGGAGCGCACGCAACAGATCCCACCGTTCGCCCTCGAGCCGGTATCCCGTTCCGGGTCCCTCGTAAACATTCGGGTCGTTCACCGCGGAACGGACAAGACCGTCCGGCTCGATCACCGCAGAGGTCTGGAGGTAGTCGGCCGCGATCCGCTGTCGCAGCATCCCGATCACCGCCTCCGCTTCGTCAGTGAACCCGCAACGGTCGAGCGCAAGCGCGACGTCGAGTGCCGATGTGCCCCGGTCGAGCAGCGCGTCGGCCGCCTCGACATCGGCCGCGCGATCGCGTCGCGGAATGTCCGCTGAGGAGTGGCCGGTGGTCGCAGCCTCCACCTCCGCATCGGTCACCGGCGGAAGCCCGAGCTCCGAGAACACGGCCTGGACCGCGCGCGCCGCGCGCTCGCGCACCGTGAGCAACTCCTCCTCCGAGACCGGCTCGATCCCACCGTCCACCTGCCAGTCCCGCTGAATCGTGAGCCACTCGTCGAGGTCGTCCGCGTCGTAGTTGCCGCCCCCGAACGTGTTGTCACGCCGAGGCATCACCGAGTAGCCGGAGGTGACGAAGTCGGTCCCCGGGAGGAACTGGCCCATCAGTTTCGCGGTCTTCCGGATCGGCGAGTGCGAGGCGATCGCATCGTTCCCCGACGCGACTTCGAGATCGAGCCACGCCGCGAGAACGTTCTCTGCAAGCACCGCCCGCGTCCCGCCCGGGAGCGAGAGCACGAGCGCGACGCACGAGATCGAGCCGTTCTGGACGCCCTGTGCGCCCGAGGCGCGCACGACCGAGACACAGCGCGCTTCGAGATAGAGCATCGAGAGTCCCTGCGCGTGGCCCATCAGCGCCTCGGATCCGGTCCCCGAGGTGAATCGCACCTTCACGCCACGCGACGCATAGGCGGCTCCGAGAAATGCCTTCGACCACGGCGTGTCGTCGCCGTCCACGAACACCGGCTGCGTCCCGTACACCGAGAGCGTCTCCGCGTAGGTGACGAGCCCGCGGATCGCGAGCTCGAGGTTCCGGCGCTCCTCGACCGCGCACTGGGTCATCGTCCCCGGACGGCCACTCTGCGACCCGACGAGCAACGCAAGCGCGTTGAGCGGCGCGTAGCGGGCGACCCCCACCGTCGTCTCGAGCTCGTCGAACCCACGGCGCGCCGCCTCGGCCGCATCGGCCGCGAGCAGCGCCGGGTTCTCCTCGAGGTTCGTGACATGCGCCTGGTTCCCGGGGTCGCGGCGAGCGCGCAACTTGCGGAGCGCCATCATCAGTTCAACCGGGTCGAGCAGCGTCACGACCCGAGAGAGCTTGGCCGGGGTGAGCCCGCGCGCGAGCCGCACGAGCTCGCGCCGCGGGACATTCACATCCACGAGCATCCGTGCGAGCGTCACGTTGTCGAGCGCCATCGCCTCGCGCGCGATCTCGAGATCGAGCCCGTGCGCGACGAGGAACCGGTCGATCACGTCGAACTCGTCGATCCCTCGCCCATCGAGCCGCGTCACGACCCCGTCGGTGACGACGAGCTCTGGGAGCGGGTCAGTCGGGCCGTCGAGCGCGACGAGTCCGAGTTCAGGCCACGGCTCGATCAGCACCTCACGATGAAGATCGGTCGCGGCCCGCGCCGCGAACCGCTTCGAACGACGCGGCTCAGCCACCCGCGACGAGCCCACTCGAGCGGTACGCGGCAGCCGCCTCGCGGACGAACGCGGCGACGCGGCTCGCTCCCCGCGCGTCGAGCAACTCCGCCCATCCTTCGAGCTCTTCCGGGGTCGAGCGACCGGGGCGGAGCGCGGTGTAGATCGCAAGCAGCTCCTCCTCGCCCACGAGGACGAGCTCGGACGCCCGGTCGAGGTTGTCGGCGAGCTGCCGCCTCCCCGCGGAACGCGCGACCTGCGCCTGGAGCTCGAGTGTCTGCGCGGTCGCGCGGAAATCGTCGGCGCCGAGCGCTCCGGCGCGGGCCGCGTCAAGCGTGACGTCGGCGAGAGACAGGCCGGAAGGGGTTGTGACGAGGTCCGGGCGGCGAAGCCCGAGCGGGTAATCGGTTGCGGGGTCGAACTCCATCCCGACGGGCTAGGGTAGTGCAAATGACCGCGATAAACGATCATCGATTCCTCGGGCGGGTGGCACTCGTCACCGGGGGCTCGAGCGGGATCGGGGCCGCGACTGCGCAGCGGCTTCTGGCCGACGGTGCAAAGGTCGCCTCGCTCGATCTCTCCGAGAGCGCGCCCGACGGCGTACTCGCGATTCGGGGCGATGTGACGGACTCGGCGCAGGTCGCAGCAGCGATCGCGCGGGTCGAGGCGGAACTCGGACCCCTTTCGATCCTCGTCTGCTCCGCTGGCGTCCCCGGCAACTCGCTGCGAACGGTGGACGTCTCCGACGCCGAGTGGAGGCGCGTGCTCGCGATCAACTGCGACGGCGTGTTCTGGTGCAACCGCGCCGCGCTGCCCGGGATGGTCGAGCGCGGGTACGGCCGGATCGTCAACGTCGCCTCGATTGCCGGGAAGGAAGGCAATCCGATGGCGACCGCCTACTCGTCGTCGAAGGCGGCGGTGATCGCGATGACGAAGGCGATCGGCAAGGACGTCGCGGGGACGGGCGTGCTCGTCAACTGCGTCGCGCCTGCGGTGATCGAGACGCCGATCCTCGCGGGGATGAGCGAGGAGCACATCGGTTACATGGTCGCGCGGGTCCCGCTTGGCCGGATGGGCGAGGCCGACGAGGTTGCTTCGATGATCTGCTGGCTCGCGAGCGACGAGTGCTCGTTCTCGACCGGGGCGACATTCGACGTCTCGGGCGGTCGCGCCGTCTACTGATGGCCGACCGCGTTCTCGTCACCGGGATCCTTGGCTGCATCGGCTCGTGGGTCGCGCGCGCTGCGCTCGACGACGGGGACGAGGTGATCGGGTACGACCTCGGAGAGAACCGCTCGCGGCTCGAACTCGTGCTCGGCGATGACGCAGACCGGGTGACGGTGCTCCCCGGTGACGTGACCGATCTCGAGATGCTCGAACGGGCACTCGACGAGCACGGCGTGACGCGACTCATCCACCTCGCCGCGCTCCAGGTCCCGTTCGTGCGTGCCGACCCACCGCGCGGGATGCGGATCAACGTCCAGGGGACGGTCAACGTGTTCGAGGCCGCAGCTGCGCGACTCGACCGGATCCCGTGTGTCGCGTACGCGTCGAGCGCCGCGATCTACGGGCCGGACACCCCCTCCCCCGCGCCCGAACGGGGTGGAACCCCGCCCGCGACGCTCTACGGCGTCTCGAAGCTCGCCGACGAGGGCATGGCGCGCGTCTACGCGGCGGATCGCGGGATGCCGTCGATCGGTCTTCGCCCCTACTGCGTCTACGGCCCGGGACGTGATCAGGGGCTCACATCCGGCCCCTCGGTCGCGATGCGTGCCGCAGCGCTCGGTGAGCCGTTCCACATCCAGTTCAGCGGCCGGGCCTCGTACGACTTCGCACCTGACGTCGCCCGGATGTTCCTCTCGGCCGCGCGCGCGGAGCCGACCGGCGCAAGCGTCCACAACCTCCCGAGCTCTCCCGCCGAGCTCGAGGACATCGTCGACGGGATCCGAGCGGTCGTCCCCGGAGCCGAGATCACGTTCGACGGTCCGCTGCTCCCGTTCCCGGCCGAGTACGAGGCGGTTGGGCTCGAACAGCAACTCGGCCCGCAGCGGCGCACTCCGCTCTCCGAGGGGATCGCGCAGACAGTCGTTGCGTTCCGCGCCGCCTCCTAGGTGGACTAACCACACACCTTCGAGACGCCTGATCGCGTCCGGGCCTCCCGC
>CAYXAS010000013.1:0-44432 GCA_964461665.1 uncultured Gaiellales bacterium | reverse complement strand
GCTAGGCGACGAGGTTGACGAGGCGCCCGGGCACGACGATCGTCTTCCGCGGCTCGCCGTCGAGGAACGCGCGAACACGTTCGGAGGCGAGCGCGAGGGCGAGGAGCTCCTCACCGGAGGTGTCGGGAGCGACGCGCAGCCGGTCACGGACCTTGCCGTTCACCTGCACGACGATCTCGACCGTGTCCTGCGCGACGAGCGCGGGATCCGCGATCGGCCACTGCCTCGCCCACAGGCGCTCGTGACCGAGCCGCTCCCACAGTTCCTCCGTAAGGTGCGGCGCGTACGGCTGGAGGAGCGTCAGCGTGGTCTCGACCGCGAAGCGCACCTCGCCCGCCCTCGCCGGGTCGTCCTTCACCCGGTACGTCTCGTTCACGAGCTCGAACAGCGCGGCGATCGGGGTGTGGAACTGGAATCGCCGCAGAATGTCGTCGGACACCCTGTCGATCGTCCGATGCGCCGCCCGGACGAGCGGCGCGTCCGCAGGCGGGTCGACAGGCCCGCGCGCCGCGACCTCGTGCGCCAGTCGCCACACGCGGTCGAGCAGCCGCGCCGTCCCCTCGATCCCCGCGTCCTGCCACTCCTTGTCCTGCTCGGCGGGCCCCATGTAGAGGATGTAGAGACGGAGCGCGTCGGCGCCATACCGCGCGATAGCCTCGTCCGGCGAGACGACGTTGCCCTTCGACTTCGACATCTTCGCGCCGTCGCGGTAGATCATCCCCTGCGTGAACAGGCGCGCGAACGGCTCACGGAAGCCGACGAGTCCGAGATCGTTCATCACCTTGACGAAGAACCGCGCGTACAGCAGGTGGAGCACCGCGTGCTCGATCCCGCCGATGTACTGCTTCACCGGCAGCCAGTAGTCGGCGATCTCACGGCTGAACGGGGCAGTGTCGTTCTTGGGGTCGGCGTACCGGAGGAAGTACCAGGAGGAGTCGACGAACGTGTCCATCGTGTCGGTCTCTCGCAGCGCCTCGCCACCGCACGACGGGCACGCGACATGCAGCCATTCCTCGGCGGTTGCGAGCGGGGAGCGGCCGCGCGGCTTGTAGTCCTCCACCTCCGGGAGCGGGACGGGAAGCTGTTCGTCCGGGACGGGAACGGTGCCGCACGTCGCGCAGTGGACGACCGGGATCGGGCAGCCCCAGTAGCGCTGACGCGAGAGCAGCCAGTCCCGCAGCCGGTAGCCGACGGTCTCCTCGCCGCGACCCGTCTCGGCGAGCCAGGCGACGATCGCGGCGATCGCCTCGGGTGTCGGCAGGCCGCTGAACTGTCCGGACGCGACCGCCACCGCGGAATCCGTCTTGTCGGTCCACGGGAGCTCGGTCTCGGAGCCGTCATGCGGCGCGACGACGCGCCGGATCTCGATCCCGTAGCGGCTCGCGAAAGCGTGGTCTCGCTCGTCGTGGGCGGGGACGGCCATGATCGCCCCCGTCCCGTACTCCATCAGGACGTAGTCGGCGACCCAGATCGGGATCAACTCGTCGTTGACCGGGTTGACCGCGAAGCGCCCGGTGAAGACGCCGTCCTTCTCCTTCGTCTCGCGCTCGACCGCCGAGCGGGCTGCGGTCCGACGCACGTAGTCGAGCACCGCCGCCTCCTCATCCCGGCCCGCGACGAGCGAGGCGACGAGCGGGTGCTCGGGCGCCAGCACGAAGAACGTCGCACCAAACAGCGTGTCGGGGCGCGTCGTGAACACGGGTAGCTCCTCGTTCGAGCCCTCCACCGTGAAGACGACCCGGGCGCCGTGCGACCGGCCGATCCAGTTGCGCTGCATCGTGAGCACGCGCTCCGGCCATGACTCGAGCAGCTCCATCTCGTCGAGCAGGGCGTCCGCGTACTCGGTGATCCGGAAGAACCACTGGGTGAGACTCTTCGACTCGACCTCGGTCCCGCACCGCTCGCAGCAGCCGTCCACCACCTGCTCGTTCGCGAGGACCGTCTGATCCACCGGGCACCACTTCACGGGGGCCTCCCGCCGGTACGCGAGACCCTTCTCGTAGAACCGGAGGAAGAGCCACTGTGTCCAGCGGTAGTAGTCGGGCTCGCAGGTCGAGACCTCGCGCGACCAGTCGATCGCCCAGCCCATCCGTCGCATCTGGCGACGGATCGCGTCGATGTTGCGACGCGTGATCACCGCGGGATGACCGCCCTCGCGGATCGCCGCATTCTCGGCCGGGAGACCGAATGCGTCGTACCCCATGGGGCGCAGGACACGGAGGCCCTGCCGCCGCCGGATGTGCGTGAAGACGTCGCCGAGCGTGTAGTTGAAGACGTGCCCCATGTGCAGTTCGCCCGACGGATACGGGAGCATCTCGAGCACGTACGTCGAGGGGCCGAGATCGTCGTCCGCCGAGGGGTTGGGGACGACAAACGCGCCCTCGTCCTCCCAGCGCCGCTGCCACTTCGCCTCGATCGCCTGTGGGTCGTACCCGTCCATCCCGCCCGTCTTCGTCGTCCTACGAAAAGAGCCTCTCGGGGGAGAGGCTCGGAGGGAGTCGTGACGGCTGTCGGCCGTCGATCCTCCCGACCCTATCCGAGAAGCAGCCGCACGCCTTCGAGCATACCAATGGCCCGAACCGGCCCCGGCGAGCCCCGCTGGTAGCGTCGAGGCGTGCTGGATCTGCTCCCCGACAGCGCGTCGGTCACCGGCGGGCGGCTCTCGCTCGGAGGCGTCGATGCAGGCGCGCTCGCCGCTGCGCACGGCACGCCGCTCGTCGTGTACTGCGCGGACACGCTGCGTGCGCGCGCACGCGCCCTTCGCGCGGCGGTAGGCCCGACCGGGCGTGTGTTCTACGGGACAAAGGCGTTCCCGAACGCGGCGCTGATGCGCGTGTTGCGCGAGGAGGGGATCGGTGCAGACGTCGCATCGACCGGCGAGCTCGCATTTGCCCGCGCCGCAGGGTTCGGCGGCTCCGAGCTCGTCGTCCACGGGAACAACAAGGCGGACGCGCTGCTCGACGCAGCGGCGGCGCTCGACGCGGCTGTGGTGCTCGACGGGCCGGACGAGGCGGCACGTGCAGCACGGGCGGGTATCGCGCGCGTGCTCGTGCGCGTCACGCTGGGGGTGGACGCCGATACGCACGAGGCGATCCGGACGGGACACCACGGCTCGAAGTTCGGTCTTCCTCCCGACCAGGCGCTTGCGCTCCTCGCGGAGGCGCTCGACCTGGGCCTCGACGCGATCGGGCTCCACGTCCACGTCGGGTCGCAGCTCGCCGATTTCGACGCGCAGGCCGAGACGATCGTGAGGCTCGCCGCGTTCGCGGCGCGCTGCCGTGCCGAACGCGGCTGGCAGCCCCGTGTTGTGGATCTCGGTGGCGGGTTCGGGATCCGCCACCACCCCGACGAGCGCGCGGTCGATGCCGCATCGCTCGCGCAGAGCGCGGCGGAGACGGCCCGGCTCGCGTTCGCTGAGGCAGGGGTCAAGGAACCGGAGACGTGGTTCGAGCCCGGCCGTTCGCTCGTCGGACGCGCGGGGGTGACGCTCTACCGGGTTGGGGCGGTGAAGCGCCTCCCCGGACGCACGTGGGTTGCGATCGACGGGGGGATGAGCGACAACCCGCGCCCGCAGCTGTACGACGCGCGATACGTCGCGCTGTCCGCCGAACGGACCGAAGAGCGCACGGACGAGCGCGTGAGCGTGGCGGGGATGCATTGCGAGTCGGGCGACGTGCTGATCGACGACATCGATCTACCCAGCCCTCGGCGCGGCGATCTGCTCGCGGTCCCCGCGACCGGCGCCTACACGCTCTCGATGGCATCGAGCTACAACGGGGTCGGGCGGCCAGCGGCGGTGCTCGTCGCGGGCGGTGACGCCCAGGTGATCCGCCGCCGCGAGGAACAGGCAGACCTGCTCGCGTTCGAGCCGTGACCGCCCCCGATGACGGATTGCGGGTCGCGGCCGTGCTGGCGCCGGTGTTCCGCGACGCGGCGGGGGTCCTCCGCACCGTCCTCGTCGTGCGCGCCGAGGACGGAAGCCACGGTGGGCAACTGGGGTTCCCGGGCGGCAAGCCGGAACCGGGTGATGCGGATCTCCTCCAGACGGCGCTCCGTGAGGCGCACGAGGAGGTCGGACTCGACCCCGCGCAGGCCGTACTGCTCGGGCAACTCGATCCGGTCGACACCCGAGCGAGCGGATACCGCGTCCACGCGTTCGCGGTGCGGGTTCCGGCCGAGACCGAATGGCGTCTCGACGCGACCGAGGTGGTCGGGCTCCTCACCCCGCCCGTCGCGATGCTCGCGGACCCGGCGGCCCGCGCGACGCTCCCGTTCACATCGCCCGAGTTCCCGGACGGGCTCCTCGTCGATGGCGTCGATGTCGACGGGCACGTGCTCTGGGGGATGACGCTCCGGCTGGTCGATGCGCTCGCGCCGCGGCTGCTCGCGGGCGAGTGGGACGTCTAGCGACTCAGCTGCCGGTGTGGCGTCGGCGGAGTTCGTCCTCGACCCGAGCGAGATCGATTCCGCGGCTCGCGAGCACCACGTACGTGTGGTACAGGAGGTCGGCGACCTCCTCGACAACGCGCTGGTCGCTCTCCCCCGTGGCGGCAAGCGCGACCTCGACGCCCTCCTCTCCGACCTTGCGCGCCGGACCGGCGGGACCGTCCGCGAGCAGGCGCGCGGTGTACGAGCCCTCTGGCCGCTCCGCGGCGCGCTCGGAGATGACGCGCCAGAGCCACGGCGCGAAACACGACTCCGCGCCCGTGTGACACGCAGGCCCCGCGGGGCGCACCCGGTAGAGCAGCGCGTCGCCATCGCAGTCGTCCCGGATCTCCTCGATCGCCAGCGTGTTGCCCGAGGTCGCCCCCTTGTGCCAGAGTTCCTGGCGCGAGCGGCTCCAGAACCACGCCTCTCCCGTCTCCCGGGTGCGCCGCAGCGCCTCCTCGTCGGCCCACGCGAGCATCAGCACGCGCTCGGTCGTCGCGTCCTGGACGATCACCGCCTTCAGATCCTGACGTTCCACCCCAACTCCTCCAGCTCGCGTTTCAGCTCGGGCAGCCGCTCGGGCCGCTCGTGCACGATCGAGGCAACGAGCGCCGCTTCGGCCCCTGCCTCGTAGGCCTCCGCGAGATGGCGCGCCTCGCCCGCGCCACCCGATGCGATCACGGGCACCTCGACCGCCGCAGCGACCGCGCGTGTCAGCGGCAGGTCATACCCGGCTCGCGTTCCGTCCGCGTCGATGGAGGTGAGGAGAATCTCGCCCGCGCCGCGCTCGACCGCCTCCCGTGCCCAGTCCACCGCGTCGCGCCCGCGCCGGTTGCGGCCGCCGTGGGTGACGACCTCCCCCTCGCGCGCATCGATCGCGCACACGACGGCCTGAGAACCAAACTCCCCGGCAAGCGCGGTGAGAATCTCGGGGTCGTCGAAGGCGGCGCGGTTGATCGCGACCTTGTCCGCGCCCGCGAGCAGAAGCGTGCGCGCATCCGCGGTCGAGGTGACACCACCGCCGACGGTGAATGGGATCTCGAGCGTCTCGGCCGAGCGGCGGATCAGTTCGATCATCGGCCCGCGTCCCTCGAGCGTGGCGGTGATGTCGAGAAACACGAGCTCGTCAGCCCCGAGTTGTGAATAGCGAGTCGCGAGCTCGACCGGCTCCCCCATCTCGCGGAGATCGACGAAGTTGACGCCCTTGACGACCCGACCGTCAGCGACGTCGAGACACGGGATCACGCGCTTTTTGACCACTGCACCAGGTTCCGGAGTGCACGGGCGCCCGCGGCGCCGCTCCGTTCGGGGTGGAACTGGACACCGGCGAGCGATCCTTGCTCGACCGCGGCGACGATCGGCCCGTCGTGGTCGACACGCGCGATCGCCACCGCGCTGTCCGTGGGCTCGGCGGCGTAGCTGTGCGCGAAATAGACGTCCTCCCCATCCAGCCCGTCGAGCAGAGCGGACGGCCGGGTGAGCGCGAGTGTGTTCCAGCCCATGTGCGGGACTCGGCGGGCGCGGATGCGCCGGACGGGACCCGCGAGCAGGCCGAGACCCGTGCCACCCTCCTCGCTCTCCTCGAACAGGAGCTGGAGTCCCACGCAGATCCCCGCAACAGGGCGACCCAAGGAGACCCGCTCCCGGATCGCGTCGTCGAGACCGTGGCGCGCGAGTCCAGCGGCCGCGCTCGCGACGTGACCGACGCCGGCGACGACCGCGAGCGGCGCGTCTCTCACGACCGCGGGATCGACGGTCACGACCGCCTCGGCCCCCGCACGCGCGAGCGCCGAGACGACGCTCCCGAGGTTCCCGGCCCCGTAGTCGGCGAGCGCGACCCTCATGCGGCGCCCTTGGTCGAACGGATCCCGCCGCCAACCGGGGCGACAGCCGCACCGAGCGCCCGTCCGAGCGCCTTGAAGGCCGCCTCGGCAACGTGATGATCGTCAGCCCCCTCCGCCTCGACGTGGACGGTGCAGCCCGCCTCGATCGCGAACCGCTCCAGCGCGTGGCGGACGAGAGACGTTGCGAGTCCCCCGACGCGGTCGCCCGTGAACGCGAGGCGGATCTCCGCGTGCGGTCGCCGGACGAGATCGACTGCGACAGTCGCGCGTGCCTCGTCCATCGGGATGGTCGCGGAGCCGTACCGCGCGATCCCGGCGCGGTCACCGAGCGCGCGGGCGACGGTCGAGCCGAGCGCGGCGAGCACGTCCTCGACGGTGTGGTGCTCATCGACCGACAGGTCACCGCCGGCGAGGAGTTCCAGGTCCAAGCCACCGTGGAAGGCGAAGAGTGTCAGCAGGTGGTCGAGGAACCCGATCCCCGTGGCAACGCGGGCTCGTCCTTCGCCGTCGAGCGAGAGCGAGACGCGGAGCGCCGTCTCGGTCGTGGTGCGAATCGTCGTCGCCGAGCGGCCCGCGCCGCCCTCACCCGGATCGGCCCCGAGCGCACGGAGCAACACGTCGTTGTCGGAGGGTGTCCGGAGCGTCACACGGATCCCGTCACGGAACCCGCGCACGATCAGACCCTGAGCCTCGAGCGCGGCGACCTGTGCGTCCGGATCGTCGAACCGGACGACAACGAAGTTTGTCGCGGTCGGGGGGCTGTCAAGGCCCGCAGCGACCAGCGCGGAGCGGACGCGTTCTCGTTCGGTCACGAGTGGTTCGAGCTCGAACCGCGGCTCGAGGAGTGCGGCGGTTGCGATCGCCGATGCGACGGACGCGATCGGCGCGGGCGTGCGGCGGGCCTCGAGGATCTCGGCGACATCCGGGCCAGCGACCGCGTACCCGACCCGGAGTGACGCGAACCCAAACGCCTTCGAGAGCGTCCGCAACACGACGACGTTCGGGTGCTCCCCGAGTCGCGAGATCATCGACTCGCCCCCGAACTCGATGTATGCCTCGTCGACGACGACGAGCGCCTCTGGGTGCGCCTGCGCGAGTGCGGCAAGCTCCTCGACGGGCGTCACGCCCCCGGTGGGGTTCGCAGGGTTGCAACACCAGATGACCGCAGCTCCGTCGCGCTCCTCGGTGATCGTCGCATCGACGAGCTGGCTCGCGACGCGGTACAGCGAGTAGGTGGGCTCGACGATCGAGGAGCGCCTCCCCGGCCCGAGATAGACGCGCGCGCAGAGGAGGATCAGGTCGTCGGCACCCGCCCCGACGATCACCTGGCTCCAGTCGACCCCGTGCCCGACGTAGGTGGCCGCGGCCTCCCGGAGCTCGCGGTACTCGCCCGATGGGTATTCCTGCACCGACGCGAAACTCTCGGCGAGCGGCACCTGCGGGATCCCGGGGAGCGGCGGGGTGTTCTGGTCGTAACGCAGGATGTGCTCGACGGGGATCCCGTGACGGCGCGCGACCTCGCTCGGCGACGGCGTCCAGACGTACGGCCGGTAGCCGTCGGTGACGGGGACGGGCTCGGGCACCGCGCTCATCCTCCCACCGCCAGGGCGTGCCGCGGAAGCCCCTCGGCGCGAGCGAGTGTCCCGGCGACCCGAGCTGCGTACGCGCGGCCGCGTGCATCGGCGCGGATGATCTGCAACGGCTTCAGATACGCCTCGATCCCGAGCCCGCCACTCGAACGGGCGAGACCGGCGGTCGGGAGCACATGCGTTGCGCCTGCGGCGTAGTCACCGATCACCGACGAGCAGTTGACGAAGACCGCGCCAGCGGCGCGGACACGTTCGAGGATCGGCCCGGGGTCGGCGAGATGGAGCTCGAGGTGCTCCGGGGCGTAGTCCTCGGCACGCGCAACGGCCTCGGCGAGCGATGCGACGACCTCGACGCGCACGTTCTCCTCGCCATCGAGGAGAGCCGACACGGCTGCGGCGAGCGCGGCGTCGTCGGTTACGAGCAGCGCGTCCGAGTCGGCGCCGTGCTCCGCCTGCGCGAGAAGGTCTGCGGCTACGACATCCGGTCGGGCGGAACCATCTGCGATCACAACGACCTCGCTCGGCCCGGCCGGGAGGTCGATCCCGACGTGCGGCGAGACGAGGAGCTTCGCCGCGGTGACGTACGCATTCCCTGGTCCAACGATGCGGTCAACCGGGGCGATCGTCTCCGTGCCGTAGGCGAGCGCGGCGACCGCCTGCGCGCCGCCGACTGCGTAGACCTCATCGAGACCGAGCTCACGGGCGACAACAAGGATTTCCGGTGAGGGACGGGGCGTGACAACCACGATCCGGCCGACGCCCGCGACGAGCGCGGGCACCGCGGTCATCACGAGCGATGAGGGGAGCGGGGCGCGTCCGCTCGGGACGCAGCAGCCGACCGCGGCGAGCGGCAGCCAGCGCCGCTCCGAGACGATCCCGGGAGCGGCCTCGACCGAGGTGTTCGCCGGGCGCTGCGCCTCGGTGAACGTGCGCACGGCAGCGATCATCGCGCGGAGCGCGTCGAGCACCTCGTCGTCCACGCGCGCGTCGGCGACTGCGCCGGGGCTGACGCGGATCCCGTCGGGGCGCGGGCCGTCGAGTCGCTCCGTCCACTCGAGGAGCGCGGCATCGCCCCGCTCTCGTACGTCGGCGACGATCGGCGCGACGGTCGTCACGGCATCGTCCAGCAGCATGCGGCGCCTCCGACTCATGCGATGAGCCGCTCGATCGGCAGGACGAGGATCGACGAGGCGCCTGCCTCCTTCAACCGCGGGAGCAACATCCAGACGTCATCGGCATCGACCGCGGCGTGGACCGCGATCTCACCCTCGTCCGCGAGCTGGAGGACGGTCGGCGCGCCCATGCCCGGCAGCACCGCGCGGATCGCCTCGAGATCGCCGACGGTGGCGTTCATCATCACGTAACGGCGGCGCCGCGCTGCAACGACACCAGCGAGCATCAGCCGGAGGCGCTCGACCTCCTCGCCCCGCTGCTCGACAGCCCTCCCCCCCGCGATCAGCACGGCCTGGGACGGGAGCAGGTCGGCGATCCGGCGGAGCCCGTTCGCTGCCATCGTGGAGCCGGTCGAGACGAGGTCGACGACGGCGTCCGCCAATCCGAGCCGTGGCGCTGCTTCGACGGAGCCCGAGACGGGGACGAGTTCGCACGTGACGCCCCGCTCCGCGAGCAGTCGCCGCGTCGATTCGGGATACGTCGTCGCGACGCGGAGGCCCTGCAGACCGGTCGCATCGACAACGGATGAGTCCTCGGGCACCGCCGCC
The DNA here is from genome assembly GCA_964461665.1 of uncultured Gaiellales bacterium. Taxonomy (GTDB): domain Bacteria; phylum Actinomycetota; class Thermoleophilia; order Gaiellales; family Gaiellaceae; genus Gaiella. Next base: position 34,850 of record CAYXAS010000013.1, on the reverse strand, counting down.
GCGAGAACGCAGCGGCCGAATCCGAGTTCCGCGAGCACCCTGACATCGGCGCTTCTCTCGTGGATGAGGTTCGCGCCGGTGATACCGAGATCCACGACGCCGTCCTGCACGTACTCGCCGATGTCGTCGGTGCGCACGAGCAGGAGATCGACGGGCGCGTTCGCGCACGGCACGATCAGCGCCCGTTCGGACGACTCGAACGAGAGTCCTGCGTCGGCGCACAGGCGGAGCGACGGCTCCGCCATCCGCCCCTTCGACGGAACCGCAACTGTGAGCCGGCCGTCCTGCCCGGGCCGTGCGAATCTCGCGCTCATCGCTTCGCCCTCTTCGACTTCGCCCCGGCTACGCCCTTGCGGCGATCGAGCGCGATCCGGTACCCGCCCGTCCCGTGTCGCAGCCAGTGCGCGACGCGCGTGACCGTCGCGGTCGAGGTCGGGACACGCGAGGCGATCTCGAGATACGGGACACCGCGATCGACGAGCATCGCGCTCTGCCAGCGGTGCGCGAGCGCCTCGAGCTCCGCCAGCGTGCACAGATCGCGGAGGAATCGCGTCACCTCGTCCCGGCTCTCGAGCGTGAGGACGGCGTCGGCGAGGTCGTCGAGACCGTCGAGCGGTTCGACCTCGACCGGTGCGCTCATCTTGTCGGCTCCTCTCATCTCACTCCCTCTGATCTCCGTGGATCCCGGATCGTCTCTTCCTGTCGCGCGTTGCACCTGTCCGCCCGGATCGTCTCTTCCTATCGCGGGTTGCATCTCTCTACTTTCCAACCATGTTACCATGTTAGCATGGTAGTTGAGATGGTGTTGAGAGTCGTCGTCGGCGCGCGGGTCGCAGCACGAGCACTCGCGCGGGTCGTAGCGTGAGCGCCTCCGGCCCGCGCCCCTTCGAGGTGCTCCCCGCGATCGACGTGCTCGAAGGAAGGGCCGTCCGACTGCACGAGGGGCGACGCGAAGCGGTCTCGCTCGAGGCGGGCGACCCGGTCGAGCTCGCACGACGATTCGCGGACGAGGGGGCGACTCGGCTCCACCTCGTCGATCTCGATGGTGCGTTCTCGGGGACACCCTCGGTCGGGCTCGTCGAGCGGATCGCGGCCATCGGGCTCCCCGTTCAGGTGGGCGGCGGGATCCGGTCGCTCGCAGCGGCACAAGCGGCGATCGCAGCTGGCGCTGATCGCGTGATGATCGGCACCGCAGCACTGGCCTCCGGGTTCCTGCAGGAGGCGGTGCCAGCGCTCGGTGACGCGCTCGTCGTCGCGGTGGATGCACGTGACGGCCGCGTCACGGTCGAGGGGTGGACACGGTCCGGCGACATCACCGCCCGCGCACTCGCCGACCGGTGCGCCGCGGCTGGCGTCCCGCGTCTGCTCGTCACGAGCACGTCACGCGACGGGTCGCTCGCCGGCCCGGACCTCGGCCTGCTCCGCGACGTTCTCGCCGCCGGGCTCCCGGTGATCGCGGCCGGGGGAGTCTCGTCACTCGACGACCTTCGAGCGCTGCGCACACTCGGGTGCGAGGGTGCCGTCGCTGGGAGCGCGCTCCTCGCGGGCCGTTTCACACTCCCCGAAGCGCTCGCAGCGCTCCGCGGCTAGTCGGTTTACGACAAGCGGCCGCGCGCCGCGAGCGCGGCGGGCCGGAGAAGCCGCGGTGGCGCCTTCAGCCCCGCCTCGCGCACCGACGGTGCGATGACGTCGGCGAGCGGTGCAGCGACGAACGAGCGGCGCACCTGTTCGGCCGGGGGCTCCCCGTACGTGGTCGTGCGTTGGCGCGGGATCCGACCCGCGGACCGGATCAGTTCCTCCATCGCGGCGGGTGGCAGTTCCTGCCCCCACTCCGAGCCCGCCGAACGCGAGATCGACTCGTTCATCAGGGTCCCACCGAGGTCGTTCACTCCCGCCGCGAGCGCCTGACGGACGCCGTCCGGGCCGAGCTTCACCCACGAGGCCTGCACGTTCTCGACGTGAGGGTGGAGCGCGAGCCGCGCGACCGCGTGGACGAGAAGCGCCTCACCGAACGTCGGGCCGCGCCGCGCCCGCCCCTGGAGGTAGATCGGTGCCTCCATCGGGATGAAGGGAAGCGGTACGAACTCGGTGAACCCACCCGTCGCGACCTGCTGCTCGCGCACTCGGAGCAGGTGGCGCGCAACGTGCACCGGACGCTCGACGTGCCCGAACATGATCGTCGCGGTCGAGCGGAGCCCGACCCGATGCGCGGTTGCGTGGACGTCGAGCCACTGCGCGGTCGTGACCTTGTCGGGGCAGATCACGGCACGTACCTCGTCGTCGAGGATCTCCGCCGCCGTCCCGGGAAGCGACCCGAGCCCGAGGTCGCGGAGCCGATCGAGGTACTCCTCGAGGGGGACCTCGAGCGTCGCCGCGCCCTGCCAGGCCTCCAGCGCGGAGAACGCGTGGATGTGGATCGCAGGCAACGCCTCGCGGATCGCCTCGACCACGCTCGCGTAGTAGTCCCCGGTGAATGCGGGGTGGATCCCACCCTGGAGACACACCTCCGTTGCGCCACGCTCCCACGCTTCGATCGAGCGACGGACGATCTCCTCGTGCGGGAGCAGGTACGCGGGGCCCCGCAGGTTCTCGGCCAGCTTCCCCTTCGAGAACGCGCAGAAGCCACACCGGAAGTAACAGACGTTCGTGTACTGGATGTTCCGGTTGACGACGTAGCTCACGACGTCGCCAACGACCTCGCGCCGCAACGCATCCGCCGCCGCGAAGACGCGCTCGCGCTCCCGGCCACGGGCGGAGAGCAGTCGCGTGACCTCCTCCTCCCCGAGTTCCTCGCCCGTGAGCCGAAGCGGGATCGGATCCCGCCCGACGACGAACGGGACGGCGACCGGCTCGCCGGGCGCCCAACGGTCCTCGCGCGCAAGCCCCAGCGCGTCCGCGTGCCGACGCACCGCCGGCGCGACGGCCGGATCGACCCAGCGGTCGAGCTCTCGGACGTGCTCGGGGTAGAGAGGAAGGCGCGGCGCAAGCTCGAGACCCCGCTCCGCGCACGCCGCGCGCAGCCGCTCCACGTGGGGCCACGGCGCCTCGGGATTCACGTGATCCACGGTCACCGGCGAGACACCACCCCAGTCGTCGATGCCCGCGTCGAGCAGCAGCGGGAAGTCGTCGTAGGCGAGGTTCGGCGGCGCCTGTACGTGAATCTCCGGTCCGAGCACGAGCCGCGCAACCGCGACCGACCACAGCTGCTCCTCGAAAGCGGCGTCGGGGTGGGCAGCCATCCGCGTGCCCGGCTTCGCCCGGAAGTTCTGGACGATCACCTCGCGCAGGTGCCCGTGCTCCTCGGCCAGCGCCCCGAGCGCGATCAGCGCCTCGAGCCGCTCCTCGCGGGTCTCACCGATCCCGATGAGGATCCCGCTCGTGAATGGGATGGCGAGCTCGCCCGCAAGCCGGATCGTCTCGAGCCGCCGTGCGGGCACCTTGTCCGGCGAGGCCCAGTGCGGGCCGCCCCGGGCCGCGAGCCGCTCGGAAACGCTCTCGAGCATGATCCCCATCGAGGCCGAGACGGGACGCAGCGCCTCGAGCTCCGCACGGCTCATCACACCGGGGTTGAGATGCGGGAGGAGACCGGTCTCGGCGAGCACGCGCGACGCACAACGCGCGAGGTACTCGAGCGTGGTTGAACAGCCGAGCGCGGCGAGTTCCTCCCGGGCGACGCGATAGCGCGCCTCCGGCCGGTCGCCGAGTGTGAACAGCGCCTCGGTACATCCGGCCGCCGCCCCGGCCCGCGCGATCGCGAGCACCTCGTCCTCGGTCAGATAGGCGCGTTCGCCGCGCCGTGGTGGCCGCGCGAACGTGCAGTACCCGCACACGTCGCGACAGAGGGTCGTCAGCGGGATGAAGACCTTCGGCGAATAGGTGATCGGGCCTGGCCGCCGCAGGTTCCGCGCCTCGGCGCAGAGATCGTCGAGCGAGGCCCGGAGAAGATCTTGGTGGGGGGAGACGGGGTTGCGCATCGGGTCGGTCTGGCCGCCCCGCGCGGTCTCCTCGCACCGGGTGAAGTCAGGATACGGAAACGGCTCGGGCCGCTCCCGGACAACCGGGGGCTACGACCCGCTGGTCGCCCAGATCCCGCCGAACGACTTCCAGGAGCCCTTCCCCCACTTCTGGAGCACCATCTGCTCGATCGGGAAGTGATCCGCGGTGCCGTTCGTCTGGAGCGTGATCCCCGGGAGCAGGAACGGGTTCCCCGTGATCTTCATCGTCCCGACCGCCTGGACGAGTCGTTCGCGCGTCAGGTCGGTGCCGATTTTCTTCAGGACATCGACCGTCGTCCACGCAACCGCCATCCCGTACAGGTGGTAGACGTCGTTCACGTTCGCGCCCGCCGCGTGCGTCGCCATGATCTGGCGGTACAGCGCCATCGTCTTGTCCTTGGCCCACTGCGGGTCGGTCGGATCCTTCAGAAAGACGATCGAGATGGCGCCCTCGACGAGCGGGTTGGTGCCCCCCTCGGAGGCGAGCAACATGATGTTCGAGGCGGACGAGACCGCGTTCATGAGCGTCAGCTTCGGCTTCCAGCCGAGCTTGTTCGCGATCACGATCGTCTGGATCGCGAACTTCGGGGTCGCAAAAATAGCGAGCGAGTCGGCGCCCGACGCCTTCAGCTTCGCGATCTGACTGGCCACGTCGGCGGCGGTCGCCTCGTACGGCTCGGCCGCAACGACCTTCGATTTCGAGCGCGCGAGCCCCTTCTTCAGCCCCGCGAGCAGGTCCTTCCCGTACGAGTCGTTCTGGAAGAGCACGGCGATCTTCCGCCCGGGGGCTGTGCGCGCGACGTACCGACCAAGGACCCAGCCCTCCGAGGAGTAGCTCGGCTGGAACCCGATCGTGTACGGGTAGCGCGCCGAATCGGCGCCGAACGTCGTCGCACCGGTCGCGCTGAACAGCTGTGGCACCTTCTGCGCGTTCAGGTACTCGCGGATCGCCTCGTTGTGCTCTGTCCCGAGCGCATTGAAGATCGCGAACACGCCGTCCTGCTCGACGAGCTGACGGGTGGCCTGAACCGTCTGCGCCGGGTTGTAGGCGTCGTCGAGGTACCGGTATTCGATCTGCCGTCCGGCGACGCCACCCGCAGCGTTCGCGTACGCGAAGTAGGCGGCTGCGCCACGCGCGACCGACGCGTAGGCCGCTGCAACACCCGAGAGCGGTGCGGTCCCGCCCAGCACCACCTTGTCGGCTGTGACGCCCGGGTCGGCCTTCCCGCCCGCGGTTGCGGCGGAGACACCGAGGACAGCTGCGACGACGAGCGTGGCAACGGCGACGGGTTTGCGCATCGATGGGGCTCCTCGGGGCGACGGGACGGCGATCGCGGGATCGTAGCCCGCGGTCACCGACCCCCGTCAGCGGCGAAGGCCGCGAAGGATCGACTGGCCGCGGGCAAGCAGCCCTGCCGCGCCACTCGGGAGCAGCACCATCACCGCGATCAACGCGATCCCGTAGACGACCGACGGCGCGCCCGGCGACTTCGACACGTCCTGCGCCCACAGTGGGAGGAACTGCACGAACACGGCTCCGACGAGGAGCCCGGTGAGCGATCCGAGACCCCCGACCACGACCGCGACGAGCAGGAAGATCGAGAGCGAGATCGGGAACGTGTCGGGGTTGACGAAGGTCGTCGCGATCGCGAAGAGCGAGCCTGCGACCCCCGCGTAGGCCGCGCTGACTGCGAATGCGAGCGTCTTGGCGCGGGCGAGGCTCACACCGGAGGATTGCGCCGCGATCTCGCTGTCGCGCACCGCCCTGAGCGCGAGCCCGGTGCGACCGCGCAGCAGCAGCCATGCACCCACGTAGAGCACGAGCGCGGCGAGCCAGCAGAGGTAGTACAGCCAGTCGTTGAACACCAGCTCTCGACCGAGGATCCTGACCGGCTCGAGCGTCGCCGTGAGCTCGGGGATCCCGAAGAGGTTGATCCCCGACCCGCCCCCCGTGAACCCCTCGAACTTCTTGATCACCGCCGGGGTCGCGACCGCAATCGCAAACGTCGCGAGCGCGAGATAGAGACCGCTCAGCCGTAGCGCCGGGATTCCGAACAGGAACCCCGCAGCGCCCGCGACGACCGCCGCGATCGGGATCGTCCAGAAGTCGCGGACCCCGTGATCGGCCATCAGGATCGCGGTCGTGTAGCCGCCGATCGCCATGAACGCTCCGTGGCCGAGCGACATCTGGCCGGTGTACCCGGTGAGGACGTTGAGCCCGAGGATCGCGCACAGGTAGATCGCGACGTAGGCGAGCTGCTGCGCCCGGAACGGCGAGATGACGAGCGGGAGCAGCCCGACGACCGCCGTGAGCGTCGCGAACGCGACTGCTGGCTGGAGCGAGCGGCGCATCAGCCTCCCCTACACCCTCTGGACGACGCGGCGGCCGAAGATGCCACCGGGCTTGAGGAGGAGGACGATGAGGATCACCGCGAGAGCGACCGGGAGGCGCAGGTCGGCGCCGACGAAGTCGATGTACGCGCCGACGAGGTTGAGCCCGACCCCGAGCAACAGCCCCCCGACGACAGCACCGATCGGTGAGTCGATCCCGCCGAGCACCGCCGCCGCGAACGCGTAGATGAGCATCGCCTGCATCAGGTTCGGGTCGAGAAAGATGCTCGGCGCCGCAAGCATCCCGGAGATCGCCCCGAGCACCGCCGCAAGCCCCCAGCCGAACGAGAGCATCCAGGTGACGGGAACCCCGACGAGCCGAGCCTCGGCGGGGCTGACCGCTGCGGCCCGCATCGCGAGCCCGAGCTTCGTCCAGCGGAAGAGCGCGCCGAGCGCGAGCACCGTCACGAGCGCAACCCCGATCGTCCCGATGTCCTGAATCGAGATCGCGACGCCGCCGATGTCCACCGGGCGCGACGGGAATGGGCTCTCGACCGCGCGGACCTCCCCCGACCAGATGAGCGTTGCGGCCCCGTTGAACGCGACGAGCAGACCGATCGTGACGATCACGACCCGCAGCACCGAGCCGCGCTCGTTCGGGCGGATCGCGACCTGATGGATCCCCACTCCACCCGCAAACGAGATGGCGAGCGTCGCCGCGAACGCGACCCAGTACGGGATCCCATGGTTGACGACGAGCGTCCAGGCGATGTAGGTCGAGAACATCGCCATCTCGCCCTGCGCGAAGTTGATCACCCCGGTCGCGCGGTGGATCAGCACGAGCGCGAGCGCAAGCGACGCGTAGATCCCACCCGAGGCGAGCCCGGAGACGACCTGTTGGAGGAATGCCTGCACCGTCGTCAGCCTCCCAGGTAGCTCCGACGGACGGCTTCGTTCTCGCGCAATTCGGCGCTCGGCCCGGAGAGCGCAACCTTCCCGACCTCGAGCACGTAGGCGGACGAGGCGGTCGCGAGCGCGGTCTGCGCGTCCTGCTCGACGACGAGAACGGTGAGCCCCTCCTCCGCGTTCAGCTCGCGGATGACGCGGAAGATCTCCCGCACCACGAGCGGCGCGAGGCCGAGTGATGGCTCGTCGAGGAGCAGCAGGCGCGGATGCGCCATCAGAGCGCGTGCGAGCGCGAGCATCTGCTGCTCTCCCCCCGAGAGCGTTCCCGCCCGCTGCTCGAGTCGCTCGGAGATCCACGGGAACCACTTGCCGACGCGCTCGACGTCCGCGCGCACCGAACGGGCCCGGCGCACGTAGGCCCCGAGTCGGAGGTTCTCGAGCACGCTGAGCTCGGCGAACGTTCCACGGCCCTCCGGGACATGCGCGATCCCTGCCCGCGCGACCGCCTCGGGACTTCCCGGGAGCGACGACCCGGCGAACGTGAGCGAGCCCGTCCGCCGCACGGTTCCCGAGATGGCCCGGAGCGTCGTCGTCTTCCCCGCCCCGTTCGCGCCGAGCACCGCGACGACCTCGCCCTCCTCGACCTCGAGCGAGATCCCGCGCAGCGCCTGCACCGGCCCGTACCGGGCCTCGACCTCGCGGAGCTCCAGCAAGGCGCTCATTCGGCCGTCCCCAGATACGCCTCGATCACCGCGGGGTCGTCGCGCACCTCAGCGGGTGACCCGGACGCGATCCGTCTCCCGAAGCTGAGGACGTCCACATGGTCGGAGATGCGCATCACGAGACCCATGTGATGCTCAACGAGGAGCACCGTAAGCGAACGGTCGTGCCGCAAGGAGAGCACGAGATCGCCGAGCTCCTCTACCTCCTCGTGTCCGAGCCCACCCGCCGGCTCGTCGAGCAGAAGGAGGCGGGGTCGGGCGACGAGTGCGCGGGCGATCTCGACGCGCTTCTGCGTCCCGTACGGAAGCGCGGCAGCGGGCATGTGTGCGCGGTCGGCGAGGCCGAGGGATCCGAGCGTCTCGAGCGCCTCGGTCTCCCACCGGCCGGGTCCGCGCCCGTGCGCCCCGACGAGCACGTTCTCAAGCACGGTCATCGACCGGAAGAGGTTGATGTTCTGGAACGTCCGTGCGATCCCGCGCCGGACGACGTCGTGCGGAGCTGCGTCGAGAAGCGAGGCACCCGCAAACGTGACCGATCCCGCGTCGGGCGCGTAGAGCCGCGTAATGACGTTGAACGCGGTGGTCTTTCCGGCTCCGTTCGGGCCGATCAGACCAGTAATCGTTCCCTCCTCGACGTCGAACGAGACACCATCGAGCGCGACGATTCCGCCGAACCGCAGCGTCACGTCCTGAACCGAGAGAAGCGCCATCTCGCGCGCGGAGCCTAACCGCGTTCGCGGTCGGACGGAGCACCGCAGCCGCAACCGAATAGCATCGCCCCGTGGACTTCCGTGACGATGCGTCGCAGGCCGCGTTCCGGGCCGAGTTGCGTGCGTGGTTCACGCGGGCGCTCCCTGATGCGCTGCGCGACAGCCGTGGCGGCGCTGCACGGTTCGCGGACGGCACGATCCGCGACTGGAGCCGCACGCTCCACGAGGCCGGATACGCGGGACTGACGTGGCCGACCGAGCACGGCGGCCGGGGGTTCGGGCCTGCGTACCAGGCGATCTTTTTCGAGGAGGAGGCCCGTGCGGGCGCGCCCGGCCACATCGGGGTGATCGGGCTCGGGATGGCCGGCCCGACGATCATCGCGCACGGGACGGAGGCGCAGAAAGCCCGCCACCTCCAGCCCATCCTCTCCGCGGACGACATCTGGTGCCAGGGCTTCTCCGAGCCGGGCGCGGGATCCGATCTCGCGGCGGTCCGGACATCGGCGCGGCTCGATGGCGACCGCTACGTGGTGGACGGTCAGAAGGTCTGGTCGTCGTACGCGCACGTCGCTGACTTCTGCATCTTGCTCACGCGGAGCGACCCGGAATCGACCGGTCATGCAGGGCTCACGTACCTGATCCTCGAGATGGATTCACCCGGCGTCGAGGTGCGACCGCTCCGCCAGATCACCGGTGAGGCCGAGTTCAACGAGATCTTCCTCTCCGGGGTCGAGATCCCGGTCGCGAACGTGCTCGGTCAGCCAGGGCACGGCTGGGACGTCGCGATGACAACGCTTCTCCACGAGCGCGGCACGCTCGGGTTCGCTCTGGTTGGACGGCTCGACGCGCAGGTCAAACGTCTCGTGGCGCTCGCGCGCGAGCGTGGCGCGACCGCCGTCCAGCGCGACCGGATCGCGGCCGAGTGGATCGAACTGGAGGGGCTCCGGATCACCGCGAACCGGTCGCTCGCTGCAATCGAGCGCACGGGGATTCCTGGGCCGGAGGGGTCGATCCTGAAGTTGCGCTGGTCGGAGGCGAACCAGCGCGTGACCGCGCTCGCGCTCGAGCTGCTCGGGCCGGACGCAGGACTCTTCGGCGACCACGCGCCATACGCCGGGCTCTGGCCGCACGAGCAGCTGCGCAGCCGTGGCAACACGATCGAGGCGGGGACCTCCGAGATCCTCCGCAGCATCGTCGCCGAGCGCATCCTCGGTCTGGGGCGGTCGCGCTGATGGATCTCTCGTTCACCCCCTTCCAGGACGAGCTTCGGACGCAGGCGCGCGCGTTCCTCACGGACAACCCGTCGCCGAGCTGGACGCAACTCGCCGAGATTGGGTGGACGGGCGCCTCAGTCGAGGAGGAACTCGGTGGCGCCGGGCTGACGTTTCTCGAGGAGGGGATCCTGTTCGAGGAGACGGGGCGCGCGCTCCTGCACGGCCCGTTCCTCTCGACTGTCGGTGGGCTGCTCCCCGCGCTCCCCGCAGAGGATCGCGCGCGCGTCGCCGCAGGTGAGACGAGCTGGGCGCTCGCGCTCGGGCCGCTCGTCCCGGACCTCGACACCGTGACGAACATCGCGATCGTCGGCGGCGACGAGATCCGGGAGCTGGTGGAGGCCCGACGTGAGACGTTCGAGACGGTGGACGAGACGCGCCCGCTCGGCGTCGTCGCGGGCGCGGAGCCCGGTCGCCGACTCGCGTCGGCCGACGTCCTCCCGGCGCTCCGCGCCCGGCTGCTCGCCGCGCTCGCGCTTGAGGCCATCGGCGTCGGATCCGCCGCGCTCGAGCTCGCCGTCGCCTACGCGGGCGAACGGACGCAGTTCGGTCGGCCAATCGGTGCGTATCAAGGAGTCGCATTCCCGCTCGTCGATGCGTACGCATCCGTCGAGCTGGCGCGCTCGCTCGCCTGGTGGGCCGCCTGGTGTGTCGCCACGGATCACCCTGACGCGGAGCTCGCGGCAGCAGCGGCGAAGGCCGCCGCCTCGGACGCCGCCGTTGCTGCGTGCGAATGTGCGATCCAGACACTCGGCGGAATCGGCTTCACATGGGAACATCCGCTTCACCGGTTCTACAAGCGTTCGCTCGGAATCCGCTCGTGGGAAGCGTCGCCCGCCAGATTGCGCGGCGAGATCGCCGACCACCTGATCGAGGGAGGTCGTTGATGCAGGGACTGATGATGGACTACCAACTGAACATCCCCGCGATCCTGCGTCGCGCGGAGCAGCTGTATGGCGACCGCGAGGTCGTCTCGCGCCTCCCCGACAAGAGCCTGAACCGCTCGACCGTCGCGGACGTCGTCTCCCGCACCAAGCGGCTCGCGGTCGCGCTCCGCTCGCTCGGGCTCGGCGACGGCGATCGCGTCGCGACGTTCATGTGGAACCACCAGCAGCATCTCGAGACGTACATCGGGGCGCCCGTCGGAGGGTTCGTCACGCACACGCTGAACCTGCGGCTCCACCCCGACGACAACACGTACATCGCGACGCACGCAGGTGACCGTGTCCTCGTGATCGACCGGGTGCTCTGGCCGCTCGCGCAGCAGTTCGTGCCGCGCTGCGGATTCGAGCACGTCATCGCGGTCGGCCCGGGCCCCGAGATCGAGGGAGCACTCGACTACGAGGAGCTCATCGCTGCTGCGGACGAGAGCGCGTTCGCCGACCGCGACCTCGACGAGCGCTCGGCGGCCGCGATGTGCTTCACGAGCGGCACGACCGGCCACCCGAAGGCGGTCGTCTACTCGCACCGCGCGATCGCGATCCACGCCCTCACGCTCGTCGGCGCACTCCAGTTGACGTGCGACGACGTCCTTCTCCCCGTCGTGCCGATGTTTCACGCGAACGCCTGGTGTTTCCCGTTCTCGGCGCTGCTCTGCGGGGCGAAGCATGTCTATCCGGGACCACACCTCGATCCGACGAGCCTGCTCGACGCGTTCGTCTCGGAGAAGGTGACCCTGAGCGCGGGCGTCCCGACGATCTGGATGGGGATCCTCCAGACGCTCGACGCGAACCCGACGGGGTGGGATCTGTCGGCGATGCGGACGATGACGATCGGTGGCTCGGCGCCGCCGCGCGCGATGATCGAGGGGTTCGGCGAGCGACACGGTCTCCACGTGACGCACGGCTGGGGGATGACCGAGATGTGTCCGGTCGGGACGATCTCGGGTCTCTCGGGGCAGGAGACGGGGCTCGATGCGCAGGCCAGCTACGACCGCCGCGTGCTTCAGGGGCCACCGATCCCGTTCGTCGAGATCCGCGCCCGCGGCACGGAAGGCCTCGTCGCCTGGGACGGGATGACGATGGGCGAGCTCGAGGTGCGCGGCCCGTCGATCTCATCCTCGTACTACGCATCCCCGGAAGCCGCCGACCGCTGGACGGACGACGGCTGGTTCAGGACAGGCGACATCGTCTCGATCCATCCCAACGGGTACGTCGAGGTGCAGGATCGTGAGAAGGATCTCGTCAAGTCCGGCGGTGAGTGGATCTCCACCGTCGCGCTTGAGAACGACCTGATGGCGCACCCTGCGGTGCAGGAGGCGGCGGTGATCGCGGTCCCCGACCCGAAGTGGGACGAGCGGCCGCTCGCGGTCGTCGTCCTCCGCGAGGGCAGGACAGCGACCCCCGACGAACTGCGCGAGCATCTCGCACCGCGCTTCGCGAAGTGGTGGCTCCCGGACGCGTTCGAGTTCGTGGACGAGATCCCGAAGACCGCCGTCGGGAAGTTCCGCAAGACCGCGCTCCGCGAGCGGTTCGCTGGGACGGGGCGGTAGACGGCGATGGGCACCTTCATCTCGACCGAGCTCCGCGGGCACGTTGCGCTCGTCACGATCGACAACCCACCCGTCAACCCGCTCTCGGCGGCGCTGCTCGAGGAACTCGAAGCGGAGATCGACCGGCTCGACCGCTCGGAGGACGTCCGCGCGATCGTCCTCCGCGGTGGCGGGGAGCGCGCGTTCGTCGCAGGGGCGGACATCAAGGAGTTTCCAGCGCTCCGAACGTCAACTGCCGAGGGTGGCGCCGCGCGAGGCCTCGTCCGGCTCGGGCACCGGATGGATGCGGCCTCGACCCCGTTCGTGGCCGCAATCCGCGGATTCTGTCTCGGTGGCGGGCTGGAGCTCGCGATGTGCTGCGACATCCGCGTCGCATCCGAGGACGCGAAGCTCGGTCAGCCCGAGATCGCGCTCGGCCTCATCCCCGGTGGCGGCGGCACGCAGCGGCTCCCACGGCTCGTCGGTCACGGCCGCGCGATGCTGCTCAACCTCACGGGCGACCCGATCGACGCGGCGACCGCCGAGCGCTGGGGTCTCGTCGAGAAGGTCGTGCCCGCCGCGGAGGTCGTCGAGGCTGCGGTCCAGATCGCGGAGTCGATCGCGCGGCGCTCGCCGCACTCGGCCGGTGTGCTGCGGGAGCTCGCTAGGACGACGCGGGATCTGACGCTCGAGGAGGGGTTGCGCCGCGAGTCGGAGGGATTCATGCGCTGTCTCTGCTCCGAGGACGGCGCCGAGGGAGTCGCCGCGTTCATCGAGAAACGCCCGCCGACCTTCACCGGCCGCTGAGATGCGCGCGGTCGTCGTCGAGGAGCCGGGCGGGCCGGACGCGCTCGTCATCCGTGAGCGCCCCGACCCCGTCCCCGGTGAGGGCGAGACGCTGATCGAAACCCGCGCGAGCGGTGTGAACTTTGCGGACGCGATGATCCGGCGCGGCGCGTACCCGCAGATGCCACCGCTCCCGTTCGTCCCCGGCTCCGAAGTGGCAGGCGAGACGGCCGACGGTCGCCGGGTGCTCGGGCTCGTACGCGAGAACGGCGGCGGATACGCGGAGCGCGTCGCCGTCCCCGACGCCTGGCTCTACGACCTCCCGGAGGGTGCGTCGTTCGAGGAGGGAGCGGCCTTCCCGCTCGCGTTCCTCACCGCGTGGCTCCCGCTGACACACCAGGCTGCGGTCGGGCCCGGAAAGCGCGTGCTCGTGACCGCCGCCGCGGGGGGCGTCGGGAGCGCCGCGGTTCAGGTCTCGATCGCGCTCGGCGCCACGGTCGTCGCAGCCTGCGGTTCGGAGGCGAAGCTCGCCCTCCCCCGCTCGCTCGGGGCGGTCGAGGCGGTGACGTACGACGCGCTCGGCGGAGTCGAGCCGGTCGACGTCGTGCTCGATCCGGTCGGCGGCTCCGTGTTCACCGATGCGATCCGCCTCCTCCGCCCGCTCGGGACGCTCGTCGCGGTCGGGGTCGCTGGTGGGCCCTGGCCCGCGCTCGACCCTGCGCTCATCGTCGGGCGCAACGTTTCGGTTGCAGGCTTCTACCTCGGCCGGCTTCTCCAGCGCCGCACCGACCTGGTCGCCCGTGCGATGGGCGATCTCCTCCGGCTCTGGGCGCACGGGGCGATCCGGCCGGTTGTGGGTGCCACCTATCCGCTCGAGCGGGCTGCCGACGCGCATCGGGCGCTCGAGGACCGCTCCTCGACCGGAAAGCTCGTGCTCGTCCCGTAGGTCGAGTCAGGCCTCGTCGAACAGCCAGTTCTCGCCCGCGCGGTACGTGCGGAGGATCCGGCGCGCGGCCGAGACACGATGCACCTCGTCAGGGCCGTCGTAGATCCGAGCCGCGCGCGCGTGTTGGAGCATGGAGCCGAGCGGCGTCTCGTCGGTCAGTCCCCGCGCCCCGTGCACCTGGACGGCACGGTCGATCACGTCATTCAGGGCCCGCGCTGCGACCACCTTCAACAGCGCGATCTCGACGCGCGCCTCGGAGCCCGCGTCGATCCTGCGTGCCGCATCCATCGTCAGCAGCCGACACGACTGGATCTCGGCAGCCGAGTCGGCGATCCAGTTCTGGACGGTCTGCTTGTCGGCGAGCGGGCCGCCGAACGCCTCGCGCGTGAGTGCGTAGGAGCACATCAGATCGAAGGCGCGCTGCATCTGACCGAGCCAGCGCATCACGTGATGGATCCGGCCGGGTCCGAGGCGCTGCTGCGCGATCCGGAACGCGTCACCCCGCCCGCCGAGCACTGCGTCGGCAGGGACACGGACCCCCTCGAACGACACCTCGCAGTGCGTGTTCCACCCGCGGCCCGCGTGCCCGAGCACTGGGATCCGGCGCACGACCCGGAATCCGGGCGTGTCGCACGGGACGACGAGCATCGTCCCCCGGCGGTGCGGCTCGGCCTCGGGGTCGGTGATCGCGAACACGATCGCGAAGGCGGCCCCGTCCGCGCCGCTCGTGAACCACTTCGTCCCCTCGATCACCCAGCCGTCCTCGTCCGCCGTCGCGCGGGTCTCGAGCAGCGTGGGATCGGAGCCCGCGACCCCGGGCTCGGTCATCGCGAAACACGACCGCGCCACGCCGGCGACAAGAGGGGCGAGATACCGCTCGCGCTGAGCGGGCGTCGCGTACTGGTGGAGGATCTCCGCGTTTCCCGCGTCGGGCGCCTGACAGCCGAACACGAGCTGCGCCCAATACGAGCGGCCGATCTCCTCGTTCAGGAACGCGTAGTGCAGGAACCCGCGACCCGTCCCGCCCGCCTCGGGCGGAACGTGCGGCGCCCAGAGCCCCTCGGCCCGCGCGCGGGAGCGGAGTTCCTCCGCAAGGACAAGCGAGGCATCGTCGCCACGGTCGAGAGCCGTCTCGTGCGGGAGCACGTGCTCCTCCATGAACGCGCGGTAGCGCGCCCGCTCGACGGTCACGAGATCACTCATCACGGAAGTAGGATCGTCGGATGCGGCTCGGTCTGCAACTCGGATATGACGACCCTGTCGGTTCGGTCGCACTCGCCGAGGAGGCGGAGCGCTGCGGGTTCCACTCGGTCTGGACGTCAGAGGCGTACGGATCGGACGCCGTATCGCCGCTCGGGTGGATCGCGGCACGCACGGAACGGATCCTGATCGGGAGCGCGATCATGCAGATGCCTGCCCGCTCGCCGGCCGCGACCGCTGCGACCGCAGCGACCCTCGACCTCCTCTCGGGCGGACGCATGCTGCTCGGACTTGGAACCTCGGGCCCGCAGGTCGCGGAGGGTTGGCACGGCCAGGCGTGGGGACGGCCGCTCGAGCGGACCCGCGAGTACGTCGAGATCGTCCGCACGATCCTCGCCCGCGAGGAGCCGCTGACCCACCATGGCACCCACTACGACGTTCCATACTCCGGTGCGGACGCAACGGGTCTCGGCAAGCCGCTGAAGCTCATCCTCCACCCGCTCCGGCGCACGATCCCGATCTACCTCGGGGCGATCGGACCGAAGAACGTGGCGCTCGCGGCCGAGATCGCCGACGGGTGGATGCCCATCTTCTTCTCGCCCGAACGCTTCGCGGACACCCATGCGCCCGCGCTCGCCGAGGGGTTCGCCGCACGCGGCGGGCGGCCCGCGGACTGGGAGCTTGCCCCGCTCGTCCCGGTCATCGTCGCCGACGACGCGGAAGCCGCGCGCGACGCGCTGAAGCCGCTGCTCGCGCTCTACATCGGCGGGATGGGCGCGCGCGGCCGGAACTTCTACGCGCGACTTGCCGGACGCTACGGGTTCGAGGCGGAGGCCGAGGTGATCCAGGAGCACTACCTCGCCGGGCGCAAGCGTGACGCGATCGCGGCCGTCCCGGACGCACTCGTCGAGGAGATCGCGCTCGTCGGCGACCGCGCGCGGATCGCCGACCGGCTCTCGGCCTGGCGCACATGCGGTGCGACCTCGCTCGTGCTCCAGGCGCGACAGCCCGAGGCGCTCCGCCTCGTCGCGGATCTCGTGTGAGCGCACGCGACGCGGTCGTCCGCGCGGTCGAGACGACCCTCGGCACGCGCGTCGAGCGGGCCGCGCTGATCGCGGGTGGCGCCTCCCGCGAGGCGTGGTCGGTCGAGTTGGAGGGCGGCGACCGGCTCCTCGTGCGACGCGCGATGGGCGGACGGATCCACTCGACGACGCTGTCGCTCGAGCACGAGTTCGCTGTGCTCGGGGCGGCCCGCGAGGCGGGCGTGACGGTTCCGGAGCCCGTCGCCTACCTCGGGGACGTGGACGGGCGCGAGGCGTTCGCGATGGCGTTCGTCGAAGGCGAGACGATCGGGCGGCGGATCGTCCGTGACCCCCCCGCCGCGCTCGATGTGCGCCTCGCAGAGGAACTCGCGCGGATCCATGCGATCCCCCGCGAACGGCTGCCTTTCCTCCCTGAGGGCGACCCGGTGGAGCGCCTTCGCGTCGAACTCGACGCGGTGGGTGAGCCGCACCCGGCAGTCGAGCTCGGGCTTGCCTGGTGTGCGCCGCTGCTCGGCTCGTCGCGCCGTAGCCCCGTCGTCCTTCACGGCGACTTCCGGGTCGGAAACCTCGCGATCGACCGTGGAGAGCTTGCCGCCGTACTCGACTGGGAGTTCTGTCACGTCGGCGACCCGCTCGAGGACCTGTCGTGGCCGCTCGTCCGCGCCTGGCGGTTCGGAGCCGACGGGCTACGACTCGGAGGCATCGCGGAGCCAAACGCCTATCTCGCGCGCTACGCGGAGCTCACCGGGGTAGAGACGACTGCGGAGGAGCTCCACGCCTGGGAGGTGTTCGGCAACTGCTCGTGGGCGACGGGCGCGCTCCGTCAGACCCGACGACATCTGGGAGGCGAGGAGCGGAGCGTCGAGCTCGCGATCCTCGGTCGTCTCGCGTGCGAGACCGAGCTCGAGATTCTCGACCTCGTCGCCCGGGCCACAGGCCACACGCCCCAGGTGGTCGCGCCGCACGCGGTCGTCCACGACCGGCCGTCCGCAGGCGAGCTCGCCGACGCGGTGCGCGGGTTTCTCGAGGGGGAGATTCTCCCCACGCTCGACGACCGGCGGCTGCGCTTCCGAACGCTCGTCGCGATGAATGCGCTCGGGATCGTCGCGCGCGAGTCGGCTGCGCCCGCTGACCGGGACCCCGGGACTGCCCGTGCGATCCGCGAGCACGGCCCTCGGGCTGCGGATCTCGACGCGCTGTACGCGGACGTCCGCGCACGGCTCGCGGTCGCGAGCCCGGCGACGCTCGAGCGAACCTGAGAGGAGAGGGAGACCGCCCCGGACGGGACGGTCTCCCTGTTCGATCCTGCTAGCCGGTCGGCGGTGCCGGGCAGCGGAGCGCCGACACCGGGGCGAACGACCCGCTCCCGTACTTCGCAAGCCACATGCACTGGATGGGGAACTGATCCGTTCCGGATGTGACCTGGCGGTTGCCGGGAATCAGGAACGGACTCGCATCCGTCCACGTGTGTGCGGCCTCCATGATCGAGGCTCGCGTCGGCTCCTTCCCCGCCTTGTACAGAAGCTGCACGAACGCGTGCGCCGCGGCGACCCCGTACAGGTTGAGCGCGTCGGTGACTCGACCGCTCGGGTAGTACGTCGCCATCACCTGCTTGTAGAGCTTCATCCCCTCGTCCGCGTCCCACTTCGCGCTCGCGGGGTCCTTCGCGTACTGGATGGTGTACGTGTTGTTCGGCAGCGTCCCCGCGCCCGACTTCGTCGCGAGACCGAGGAACGTATCGGTCGCCGAGACGGAGTTCGTGTAGATCACGGGCGGCGCCCACTTGAGCGCGTTTGCGATCGCGTACGTCTGGATCGTGAACTTCGGCGTTGCGAAGATGACGAGCACCTCGGCCTGGGTCGCGCGCAGCTTTGCCACCTGCGACTTGACGTCCGTCGCCGTTGCCTCGTACGCCTCCTTGCCAGCAATGTTCGCGGCCTTGTCGCCAAGACCCGCAACGAGTCCGGCGAGGTAGTCCTTGCCGTAGCTGTCGTTCTGGTAGATGACGGCGATCTTCGCGTTCGGGCTGTTCCGCGCAATCGCCTCGCCGTACATGCGGCCTTCCATCTGATACGGCGGCTGGAAGCCGGTCGTGTACGGATACCGCTCCGCCTCCATTCCCCACACCGTCGCACCGGTCGCGACGAGGAGGTGCGGCACCTTCTTCGAGTTGAGGTATGGCCGGATCGCGAGGTTCGGCTCGGTCCCGAGAGAGCCGACGACCGCGAACACCTGATCCTTCTCGACGAGCTGCCGCGTCAACTGGATCGACTGTGCGGGCGAGTACCCGTCGTCGTAGACCTTGAAGATGATCTGGCGGCCGTAGACACCCCTCTTGCCGTCCGGCCCGGTGCGCTGGTTGATGTGAGCGAAGTACGCCTTCATTGCGCTCGGGATAGTGGCGTAGAGCGACGCGGCGCCCGACAGCGGGTACGTCCCGCCGATCGTGATCGTGCGCGCGGTCACCCCGGTCTCGCTCGCTGCGCCGGTCGCCCCGGACGCTGCGATGCCGAGGACGGCTGCGACCGTCAGGACGAGGAGCATCAACTTCTTCATCGGGTCTCCTTGGGAGAGGCGGACGTCGTGACCCTACCCCGCCGGTGGCGCAAGGGCAATAGCCCTCGCGGATCGCTTACGGCGTCAGGTCGAGCGACGCAGCGAGCGCTTCCGCCTCGTCGAGTTCGGCCGCGAGCGCGTCGATCCCGGAAGCCCAGATCGAGGGGTCGGTGAGATCGAGTCCCACCATCCGCGCGAGCTCCTCCGGCGAGCGCGAGCCGCCGGCGCGGAGCAAGTCGAGGTACGGCTCAACGAGCGCGTCACCCTCCTCCTCGTAGCGACGGAAGATCGCGAGCGCGAACAGGTAGCCGTAGGCGTACGCGTAGACGTAGCCGGGGACGGCGGTGAAGTGATGGACATAGCTCCACCAGTTCGTGTAGCCGGTGACATCGACGGAGTCGCCGAAGAGACGTGTCTGCTCCTGCAGCCAGAGCTCGCCGAACCGCTCCGGTGCGATCTCTCCCACCTCGCGCCGCTCCGTGTGGACGGCGTGCTCGAACCGGTTCATAGCGATCTGGCGGAACGTCGTCGCGATCGCGTCCTCGAGCCGCCCCGTCAGCAGGCCGAGCCTGCGACGCGGATCGGTCTCGCCCGCGAGAAGCCGCTTGAACGTGAGCGCCTCGCCGAACACCGATGCCGTCTCCGCGGTCGTGAGTGGCGTGTTCGCATTCACGTACCCGAGCGGTTGCGCGAGCGACCCGTGGAGCCCGTGACCGAGCTCGTGCGCGAGCGTCAGCACGTTGCGCCGGTCGCCGGTGAAGTTCATCAGCACGTACGGGTGCACCCCTGGAACGTTCGTGGCGCAGAACGCGCCACCGCGCTTGTCGGGTCGCACCGGCCCGTCGATCCAGTTCGCGGTGAAGAAGCGTTCGACGATCGCGCCCGCCTCGTCGGAGAAATCGGCGTACGCGGCGACGACGAGGTCGCGCGCGTCGTCCCAACTCGTCTTCGACGTGTCGCCTGCGATCGGCGCGAACCGATCCCAGTGTGCGAGCCGGTCCAGCCCGAGAAGCCGTGCCTTCAGCCGGTAGTACCGCTGCGGCACGTCGTAGCGCGAGACCGCGGCGTCGATCAGCGCGTCGACCGCCTCGTCGGTCGTCTCGTTCGAGAGGTTCCGGGACGAAATCCACGACGGGTAGGAGCGGAGCCGGTCGTCGATCGCCTTGTCCTGGAGGATCGTGTTGAAGATGTACGCGCGGGTTCGGAGCCCCGGCTCGAGCGCCTCGGCGACCGCGGCTGCAGTCGCGGTCCGCGTCTCGCGGTCGGCGGAGTAGAGCTTCGCCATCGCGGTCTCGAACTGCACCTGCTCGCCGTCGATGCTGACGCGGAGCGCGCCAAGCACCTCCTCGAACAGTCGGCCCCAGGCGGACACCCCCGACACCTGTTTCTCGGTGAGGATTCGCTCCTCGGGTTCGGTCAGCAGGTGTGGCCGGTAGCGGCGGAGACTGCGCAGATGATGGCGCCAGTGGTCGAGCGCGGGATCGGCGAGCAGCTGCTCGGCATCTTCGTCGGCGACCTCGGCCCACTCGAGCCCGAAGAAGAGGAGCTTCGTCTCGAGCGACGTCGCGCGCTCCTGCATGCGCGAAACGAGTGCCCCACGCGCGGAGTCGGCCATGTTCGTCGAGAAGACGAGCTGCGCGTAGTACGCGGGGCGGGTGATCGCCGACTCGATCCGCTCAAGTTCGTCCACGGCCTCCGCGAGCGATGCGGCGTCGAGTGTCGCGACCCTCCCGTGGTACCGCGCCCGGAACGCGTCGGCGTCCGCCTCGGCCGCGGTCGCATCCGTGTCGATCCTCGGATTATCGAGACCCGCGTAGAGATCGGTGAGATCCCAGGCGACGTTCTCCGCCCCCGTCAGCTCCGTCGCGCCCACGGGCGGCAGCCTAGCCCGCGCGCAACGACGGGTCGTCCGGTTCGGTCACCGGTGCGCGGCACACGAAGCGCTCGCAGATGTAGACCGCGGGGCGGTCGTCCACGAGCCCCTTCCCGGCGAGCAGGGGCACTCCGTCGGCAGGCCCGACCGCGACCACCGCGCGCGGGCGGAACGGCGCGAGCGCGGCACGCGCGACCGGACTCGTCGGTAGGCCCACGATCGCGATCTCCACCGGCGGCGCAAGCAGGAGGTCCATCGCGCAGAGGGCCCACGAGAAGCCGCGCGGTGCACGCTCGGCGGTGATCTGGACGAGACGCAGCGCGTCGGCTCCGCGCTGCTCGAGGGCCGTGTCGCCCCAGATGCGCCCGACCCGGATCAGCACCGAGGCGAGCATCGAGTTCCCGCCCGGGGTCGGCTCGTCATCGAGATCCTTGTGCCGCATCGCGAGCCGTTCGGCGTCGGAGGAGGCGAGGAAGAACCCCCCACGCTCGGTGTCTGCGAACCGGTCGGCCGCGTCCATCGCGATCCGGCGCGCCTCGTGGAGCCAGCGGCCATCACCGGTCGCGACGTGCAGCTCGAGCAGCCCGTGCGCGAGGTTCGCGTGGTCGTCGAGGAACCCGGCGCCAGAAACACGACCGTCTCGGATCGAGCGGAGGACACGGCCGTCCGCTCCCGTGAGGTGCTCGAGGCAGAAGCGGGCGATCCCGACCGCCGCCTCGACGTGGTCCTCCCGTTCCAGCCGTCGCCCGGTTTCGGCGATTGCCGCGAGCGCAAGCCCGTTCCACGAGGCGATCGCCTTGTCGTCACGACCCGGCTGCGTTCGGCGCGCTCGGATCTCGAGCAGACGCGCGCGGGTCACGCGATCGAGTGCGCCGCGCACGATGAACTGCCCGTGTTCGAACGGCTCGAGCAGGGCGGGATCGAGTCCGAGTGACGCCCACTCGTCCGGTGTCCATGTGTAGGTGAGCCCCTCGACCCCGTCGGTGTCCGCATCCTGAGCGGAGGCAAGCCCGCCACCCGGGAGGCGGAGCTCCCTGAGCATGTAGTCGACCGTGTCGGCGGCGATCACGCGCCAGCGATCCGTTCCGGTCGCCGCCCACCCGTGCAGGTAGGCGGAGGCGAGGAGCGCGTTGTCGTAGAGCATCTTCTCGAAGTGCGGGACGACCCAGCGGCCGTCCACTGAATAGCGGTGGAAGCCGCCACCGACGAGGTCGTACATACCGCCCTCGGCCATCCCGTCGAGCGTCCGCGTCGCCATCTCAAGTGCCCGCGGGGTCGCACGTCGCAGGAGGAGCTCGATCGACGATGCCGGCGGGAACTTCGGCGCGTGGCCGAACCCCCCGAACGCCGGCTCGAACACGGACGCGAGGCCTCTCTCGGCCGCATCCAGGATCGCCGATGTCGGCTCGTCCTCCGCCGCCTCGAATCGCCCGGTCGCCCCGAGCGAGCCAACGAGCCGCTCGGCCTGCGCGGTGAGATCGTCGCGGCGCTCGTCCCAGGCAGCCGCGATCGCACGAAGAAGCTGGGGGAAGCTCGGGATCCCGTGCCGCGGCTCGGGTGGGAAGTACGTACCCGCGTAGAACGGCAGCCCGTCGGGCGTCATGAACACCGTGGTCGGCCAGCCACCGTGCCCGCTCATCGTGACGGTCGCCTCCATCGTCATCGCATCGACATCGGGCCGCTCCTCACGATCCACCTTGACGTTGACGAAGAGGTCGTTCATCAGCGCGGCGGTCGTGGGATCCTCGAACGACTCGTGCGCCATCACGTGGCACCAGTGGCACGCGCTGTATCCGACGGAGACGAGGAGCGGTCGGCCGGTGGAGTGCGCGATCCCAAACGCCTCGTCGCCCCACGGATACCAGTCGACCGGGTTCGCCGCGTGCTGGAGGAGATACGGGCTCGTCGCCCCGGCGAGACGGTTCACCGTCGCAGCGTACGGGGTATGTGCGCCCCATCAACATGAGCCCCGTCGCGCAGAGGGATCGACGCGCTGGCCTGCATCTCCCCCCGACTCCAGATGGAGCGCGAAGACGCTGATCTCAGCGTGCTAACACGCGATAATCGAGTTGTCGGAGCCCTGTTCGCGTGTGGGCCTGGTCGTGTCCGAACTCCGTCCATCCGCCCTTCCGCGTAGCGTTGCGCCGTATGCGGCGGTTCGCACTTCAACTGGTGGTGCTCGGCGGGATCGGGGTGACGCTCGGCGTGCTCATCCAGGCGTTCACGATCGCCGCGTACGCCCGTGGCGCGGGGGACAGCGCGCGCGACCTCCACGAGGCGATCGGCGGCCTCGTGATGCTGCTCGAGATCGTGCTCGCAGTCGGCGCCTTCCTCGCCTGGCGGGCGAATCGTCGGACGGTCGTTGCGGCGACCGTCTACCTCGTCGTCGCCGTACTCCAGTTGCGACTCATCGGCGACACGGACGCGCCAGGTGGCTGGGTGAACGGCCTGCACGGGATGCTCGCGCTCGTCGTGTTCGCGATGTCGGCGATGCTCACGCACCGAGCGCTGCGAGAGATCCGCGGGTAGCCCCGCGCGCCGGTCTCAGACCCGGCGACGGTGGTGCCGGACGAGTTCGACGGCGACAGCGATCAGGATCGCGATCCCGAACGCAACGACGAGGCCCTTCCACGGCTCGTCCTCGAAGCTCCGGCCACCCCAGAAGCCGAGCAGCCCCGTGTAGCACCCCCAGATGGCCGCGGCCAGCAGGTCGGCCTTCACGAACCGGCGGTACGGGAATGCGTGCACGTACCCGGACGCGAATGTCATCGCGGTGCGCCCACCGGGGATGAAGCGTGCGATCACGATCAGGTACGGACCGCGGGTCTCAAGTTGGTGCTCCGCCCACGCGAAGGCACGGTGACTCTTCTCGCCGCGGAAGAGCCGCTTCACGGTGCGTTCCCCCAGAACTGAACCGATCCCGTACGAGATGTTGTCGCCGATGAACGCTCCTGCGGAGGCGGCGAGGATCACGACGGGGAGAGAGAGATCGCCGCCACCCGCGAGCACGCCACCCGCGATCGCGACGGTCTCGCTCGGCACCACGGGGAAGAACGCGTCGAGTACCGCGACCCCGAAGATCACGAGATAGCTCCAGTCGGAGCGAACCCATTCCTCGAACATCGTCACCCACTCGAGCACGGTCCCATCCTTCCAGAGACAGCAGGTCGCCCGGCGCGGGATGCCGACGCTGCCGCGATGATGGAGCCCATGCACCAGCCGCTTGCAGGGATGCGTGTCCTGGACGTCACCACCTCGATCGCGGGGCCGTACTGCGCGCAGATCCTCGCCGCACTCGGTGCGAACGTCATCAAGGTCGAGCGGCCGGACACGGGGGACGACGCACGCGCCTGGGGTCCACCCTTCTGGAACGGCGAGGGATCGATGTTCCTCTCGGCGAACGCCGGCAAGCGGTCGCTCGCGCTCTCGCTCCGCGACCCGCGGGGCTGCGAGGCGCTGCTGCGGCTCGCGGACCGCGCGGACGTGTTTCTGCAGAGCCTCCGCCCCGGGCTCGCGGACGAACTCGGACTCGGCGCGGACGAGCTCCGGGCGCGGAACTCACGACTCGTGTACTGCGCCATCGGTGCGTACGGGCACGTCGGCCCGCTCTCGCGCGAGCCCGGATACGACGCGCTGATGCAGGCAGCGGGTGGTCTGATCTCGCTGACGGGCGAGCCGGGACGGCCTGGAGTGCGGGTCGGCTCATCGCTGATCGACCAGGGGACGGGGACGTGGGCCGCGCTCGGTGTTCTCGCGGCTCTGCTCGACCGAGAACGGACGGGCGAGGGATCACTCGTCGACGTCTCGCTGTACGAGACCGCGATCGGGTACATCGGGTACCACCTCATCGGGTGGCTGGCCGACGGCACCGTCCCGGCCGGTGAGGGCACGCGATTCCCGATGGTCGCTCCGTATCAGGTGTTTCCGACGCAGGACGGCGAGCTTCTCGTGGCAGGCGGCAACGATCGCCTCTTCGCAGCGGTGTGCGCAGTCGTCGGCCTTCCGGCCCTCGTCAACGATGAGCGCTTCCGGACGAACCCGGATCGCGTCGCGAACCGCGACGCCCTCTGTGCGCTGATCGAGGAGAGGCTCCGCACCGCGGACACCGCCCACTGGCACGACGCTCTCACCGCGGCGGGTGTGCCAGCCGCCCCCGTCGCAGATGTCGCGGATGTGGCGCGCGCACCGCAGACCGAGGCGCTCGGGATTCTTCAACCTGTCCCCCACCCGCAGATCCCCGGTCTGACTCTCCCCGCGCTGCCGCTCTCGTTCGACGGGGACCGGGCGCGGCACGCCTCGCCGCCGCCCGGGGTGGGTGCGCATTCCGCGGAGATCCTCCGCGAAGCGGGGTACGCCGACGACGAGATCGCGGCGCTCACGGCCGCCGGGGTGACGACGGCGTAGAGCGGGATCGCCGGGGCTGCCCCGGCGCCCTGCTACTCGTAGTGAAGCGCCTCGAGCGGGTCGAGCCGTGCAGCACGCCGCGCCGGGAGGATCGCCGCGACGATCCCGATCACGATCGACGCGACGGCAAATCCGACGAGCTGCACGACGGGGAGCGCGAACTCGATGAACTCGACGCGGGCGACGAGGAGCACCGCGAGCGCAACGCCGAGCGCGATCCCGATCACGCCACCGATGAGCGCGGTGATCACGCTCTCGTGGCGGATCATCCGACGGATCTGTCGTCGCGTCGTCCCGATCGCGCGCAGCATCCCGATCTCGCGGGTGCGTTCGAACACCGTCAGATAGAGCGTGTTGACGATCCCGAACAGGCTGACGAGCACCGACAGCGCGAGCAGCACGTACAGGATGTTGAGGATCGAACTGAGACCGCCGATCTGGTTGTCGATGAACGCCTGGTTCGTCTGCGCCTTCGCGTTCGGGAACGCGGCGAGCGCCTCGTCGAGGATCCGCTGATTCTCGACGGTGCCACCCCCGGTCATCGAGATCAGCGTGTAGAGGTTCTTCAGACCCGCGTTCTCGGCGTCCCACACCTCCGTCGAGACTGTGACGCGGCCGAACGGAGAGCCGCCCGACGGCGGGTCGAGGATCCCCTCGAGCGCGAATGTACGCGTCGCTCCGGAGACGAACGTCACCTCGAGCGGTGATCCGAGCTTCAGGCCGTGCGCGGTCGCGTACTCCTCATCGACGATCGCGCCGTCCTGGCCGAGGGTTGCGAGCGTGTCCTTCGACCCGACGACCCAGTCGATCGACAGGACGTCGCGCGTCCCTGGATCGACGGCGGTCGCGAAGATCGCCTTCCCGAACACCTGCACTTCACCGGTGCGCACGCTCCCGATCGCCTCGATCCCCGGCACGGCCGCGACCGCCTCGGCCGCCGCGATCGGAATGGGCGTGAAGTTGTTCTGCGCGGTGACCGCGAAGTCGGCGTCGAACTGCGACTCGATCGCGTGCGTAAACGTCTGCACGATTCCGGCAGCGAGCGTCGCGACGAGTGTCACGAGCGCGAGGCCGATCATCAGCGCGGATGCGGTCGAGGCGGTGCGTTGCGGATTGCGCCGTGCGTTGTCGCGTGCGAGCCGCCCTGCGACCCCACCGAGCCGGACGCCTGGCTGTCCGAGGAGGCCTGCGAGTGGACGGATCAGGCGCGCGGAGAAGAGCGTTACCCCGATGAACACGAGGAGCGCACCGACACCGAGCCAGGCGAGGAGCGTGGTCGTCCCGAGCCCATCGCGAAACAGACCGTAGGCAAGCGCGGCGAACCCGCCCGCGATCGCCGCCACGGCCCCGGGAGTGCGGAGCCGCACGAAGCGGCTCTCTGGCAGTGTTGCGCCCTCACGCACCGCCGCGATCGGAGGGACGCGGGTCGCCCGCATCGCGGGCCGGAGGCTCGCCCCAACGGTCGTCAGCGTGCCGACGAGCATCGAGACGACCGCAGTCCGCGTCTCGAAGACGAGTCCCTGATTCGGGAGGGTGAACCCGACGAGATCGAACAGCCAGAAGAGACCACGCGCAAGCCCAAGCCCGAGCAAGAGTCCGACCGCGGAAGCGATCACCCCGACCACAAACGCCTCGAGCAGAACGGTTCGAAGCACCTGCGCCCGCGATGCACCGAGCGTCCGGAGGGTCGCGAACTCGCGGGTGCGCTGCGCGATCGTGATCGAGAGAGCGTTGCCGATCACGAAGGAGCCGACGAAGAGAGAGATTCCGGCAAACGCGAGCAGGAAGTCCTGGAGGAAGCGGAGGAACTCGTTCGTGTCCGCGGAGTCCTCGCGCGCCTGCGCCTCGCCAGTCCGGACGGCAACGCTCTGCGGGAGCGTCTCAGCGAGCCGCGACACGAGTGCTGGTGCCTCCACGCCCTCTTCGGCGCGCACGCGGATCTGGTCGAGTTGCCCCTTCTTGCCGAACAGACGCTGCGCGGTCGCGAGGTCGAAACCGGTGAGCGTCGCGCCACCGATCGAATCGACGCCGCCGTAGCGGACGACACCGCTGATCCGAAGCTTCTCGAGCTGACCCGCCGCCTGGACGCCGATCTCGGCCCCGACCACGAGATCCGCCTTCCCGACCGTGGACGCGTCGATCACGACCTCGTCCGTCGCGGGCCAGTCTCCCTCCACGAGCACGAGCGTGTTGAACGCGGGTTTCGTGGGATCGACCGAGAACCCAAGGTTGGGCGCTCCGCCGTACGCGATCACCCTGCCGTCGGCGCCGACGAGCTGAGCCTCACCGGCAACCCCGCCAATCGCGTCGTCGACCCCCTCGGTCGCGAGCACCGCTTGGAGCACCGCCTCCTCGAACGGCGCGGGGACGCTGCCCTGGCCGTGCGCGAGGTCGAACGGCGCGCGACCGGTGACGGTCGCATCGGTGCCCTGGTAGACGTCGGTGAAGATCGCGTCGAACGCCTTCGTGATCGAGTCGGTGAGCACGTAGGTGCCGCTCACCATCGCGACGCCGAGCACGATCGCGAGTGCGGTGAGCGCGGTGCGCAACTTGCGGGCGAACAGCCCGCGCAGAGCGAATGCGTTCACGCGGTGAGGTCGTCGAGCACGGCCGCGATCGCGTGGCTGTCGCCACCAGCGGTCTCGCGGACGATGAGGCCGTCGGCCAGGAACAACAGCCGGTCGGCCGTCGCTGCGGCCCGCGCATCGTGCGTCACAATCACGATCGTCTGCCCGAGCTCGTGGACCGAGCGGACGAGGAGATCGAGGATTTCGCCGCCGGTCTTCGAGTCGAGGTTGCCGGTCGGCTCGTCGGCGAAGAGAACGGTGGGGCGCGTGACGAGCGCGCGTGCGATCGCGACGCGCTGCTGCTGGCCACCCGACAGCTCCGCGGGTCGGTGCGTGAGCCTGTCGGCGACCCCGACGCTCGAGACGATCTGGTCGAACCAGCCTTCGTCGGGCTTCGTCCCCGCGATCTCGAGCGGGAGCCGGATGTTCTCGGCCGCGGTGAGCATCGGGAGGAGGTTGAAGAACTGGAACACGAAGCCGATGTGGCTGCGGCGGAGCCGCGTGAGCGCGTTGTCGTCGAGCGTCGTGATCTCCGTACCGTCGATCGCGACGCTGCCGCCCGTGGGCCGGTCGAGCCCGGCGAGGATGTGCATCAGGGTGGACTTCCCCGAACCGGACTGGCCCATCACCGCGGTGAGCCGCGAACGCTCGATCTCGACCGACACACCGCTCAGTGCGTCGACCGCGGTGTCCCCCTTCCCGTACCGGCGGGTGACGTCCTTCGCCACCACGACCGCATCGCCACCTGCCCGCACGTCCGCCTCCTCCACCTGTCGACCGGTCACCGCCGCGGTCAGGGTACCCAGCGTCCGTCTGCGCATGGTGCGGTGCCATCAGGCGCCCACCTCCTTCTTCACCGCCATCGCACGCTCGACTCGCCCTCCGACCGAGCCGACTGCCCAGGACGCGTCCTGCGGAGCCATGTCGCTACATCACAGCTTGACCAAAGCGCTACTATCGACCCATGGAGGTCGGGATTCGGGAACTGCGCGCCGATCTGTCACGCTGGATCAGGCGGGTCGAGGACGGCGAGGTCGTCACCGTCACCGACCGCGGCCGCCCGGTCGCGACGATCACGCCGACGAACGGCAAACGGTCACGTCTCGACGCGCTGATCGCGGCGGGACTCGTCCTTCCAGCCACGCGACCCTGGGTCGGGCCGTTGCCGCCACTGCTCGAAGGTGCGGGACCCCTGAGCGACTACGTGCTCGAAGACCGCTGATCGCCTACTTCGACGCATCTGCGCTCGTCAAGCTGGTTGTGCCGGAGCTTGGCAGTGACGACGCCGAGCACGCCTGGCATCGATCAACGCGGCGGGTGTCCTCGGTGCTCGCCTACGCCGAGTTGCGAAGCGCGGTCGGGCGAGCCGTGCGGTCGGGGCGGATCCGAGGCGCGCAGGTGCCTGCGGCGCTCCACTACGTCGAGGGATTCTGGGTCGCGTTGGAACGGGTCGCGCCGAGCGAACCGCTCGTCAAGTACGCCGGCGCGCTCGCCGACACACTCGGGCTGCGCGGCTACGACGCCGTCCACCTTGCGTCGTTTGAGGCGATGAACGACGGTGAGGCCGCGTTCGTCGCAGCCGACGGTGATCTGATTCGCGCCGCCGCCGACCGCGGCCACCACACGATCCCGCTCGGGCGGTAGCCCCAGCCTCAGCGGGTGATGCGCTTCGACGCGTCCGCGAGAACGGTGCCGAGGATTCCGACGATCGTGTCGATCTCCGTGCGGCCCGCGACGAGCGGTGGCGAGACCTGGACGATCGGATCACCGCAATCGTCAGAGCGGCAGATCAACCCCGCCTCGAACAACGCGGGCGAAACGATCCCACGGAGGAGCCGCTCACACTCCTCGTGGCTGAACGTCCCCTTCGTCTCGCGGTCACGGACGAGCTCGATCGCCCAGAAGAACCCTGCGCCGCGCACGTCGCCCACGATCGGGATCTCGAGCAGCGTCTCGAGTTGCGAGCGGAAGTAGTCCTCGGTCTCGCGCACGTGCGGGACGAGACCCTCCCTCTTCATGATCTCGAGGTTCTTCAGCGCGACCGCGCACTGCACCGGATGGCCTCCGAACGTCATCCCGTGCGAATACATCGCCCCCGGCTCGAGGAACGGGGCCGCGACCCGGCCCGTCGCGACCACGCCGCCGATCGCGCCGTACGCGGACGAGAGTCCCTTCGCGATCGTGATCATGTCCGGGCGGATGTCGTAGCGCTCCGACCCGAACCACGCGCCCACCCGGCCGAACCCCGTGATCACCTCGTCTGCGGAGAGAAGAATGTCGTAGCGGTCGCAGATCTCCCGCACCCCGCGCCAGTAGCCCGCCGGGGCGACAAATGCGCCACCGGAGTTCTGCACCGGCTCCATGTGCACGAGACAGATCGTCTCCGGCCCGGTCTGTTCGATCACCCGTTCGAGCTCGTCGAGCAGGAAGGCGGTGAATTGCTCCTCCGTCTCGCCCGCGGGCCGACGGTAACTGTTCGTGTTCGAGACGTTCCGCACCTCGGGTACGAGCGGCTCGAACGGCGCCCGCAGTGCCGGAATCGCGGTGAGCGACAGCGCCCCGAGCGTCGTCCCGTGGTAGGCAAGCTCGCGCGTGATCGCCTTCCAGCGGCGCGGCTGCGCGTTCCCCCGCGCGTCACCCCGAAGGAGGTAGTACTGGCGCGCAACCTTCCAGGCGGCCTCGACCGCCTCCGAGCCGCCGGAGACGAAGAACACCCGCTCCAGATCACCGGGCGCGAGCCGCGCCACCTCCGCCGCCAGCTCGATCGACCGCGGATGCGCGACCGTCCAGTTCGTGTGGAACGGCAGTTCCCGCATCTGCGCGAGCGCCGCCTGGCCGATCTCCTCGCCGAACCCGTACCCGATGTTGACGCAGAAGAGCCCCGAGAGCGCGTCGAGGTAGCGCTTGCCGTTCGCGTCCTCGAGATGGCAGCCGTCGCCGCGAACGATGATCGGCACGTCCGATCCCGTCGCGCGCGTGTAGTGCATCCACAGGTGGTCCTGCGCGAGTCGCTGCAGATCGGCGGTGGTGGCGCTGCTCATATCGGGGCCCTCTCCTTGCGCTGCTGGTTGACGGCGTTTGCGAGCATGATCGCAATTGCAACGACGAAGATCACCGTTCCGACCACGTTTACCTGGGGCGGCACACCACGCGCTGCCTGAACCCAGACGTAGACCGGGAATGTGATCGTCGAGCCGGAGTTGAAGTACGTGATCACGAAGTCGTCGATCGAGAGCGCGAACGCGAGCAGTCCACCGGAGAGAATCGCCGGCGCGAGCAGCGGGAAGGTGACCTTGCGGAACGTGACGAACGGCCCTGCGCCAAGGTCGGCGGCGGCCTCCTCCAGGTGCCGGTCGAAGTCCACCAGCCGCGCTCGCACCGTTACCACGACGTACGAGAGACAGAACATCACGTGCGCGATGAACACCGACCAGAACCCGAGCTGGATCACGGTCTGGTTCAGGAACAGCGTCAGGAGCGAGGCGCCGAGCACGATCTCGGGCGCCGTCATCGGGAGGAAGATCAGGATGTTGAGCCCGCCACGCCCGCGGAAGTCGTGGCGGGTGATCGCGAGTGCGAGCATCGTCCCCAACGCTGTCGCGACGAGGCTGGCGAGGAGGCCGATCACGATCGAGGTCCGAAGCGCAGCCTCGAGCCCCGACGGGGCGTTCCAGTTCTCCCAGTTCGCGAACGTGAACCCCTGCCAGAGGTAGTTGTAACGCCCGGCGGGGCTGTTGAACGAGAAGAGCACCACGACCGCGATCGGTACGAGCAGATACGCGAACGCGCAAAGCGCAAACAGCGTGAGTAGATGACGACGGACGAATCTCACTTCGTCAACCGGTCTGTCCCCGCCACCCGCGAGTACGCCGTGACGAGCACGAGGATGACCGCCATCAGCATGAACGAAAGCGCCGCGGCAGACGGGTAGTCGACGAGCGCGAGGAACTTCGACTGGATCACGTTGCCGACCATCTGCTGGTTCGGCCCGCCGAGCAGATCCGCGTTGA
Source organism: uncultured Gaiellales bacterium (assembly GCA_964461665.1). GTDB lineage: Bacteria > Actinomycetota > Thermoleophilia > Gaiellales > Gaiellaceae > Gaiella. The sequence continues at coordinate 3,060 of CAYXAS010000013.1, read as the reverse complement.
TGAAGTCGCCGCTCGCGGGGATGAACGTGAGGAGCGTTCCCGCGAAGATGCCCGGGAACGAGAGCGGGAGTGTCACCCGGAGGAGGGCTTGCGTGTTCGAGGCGTAGAGGTCCCCCGCCGCCTCGAGCAGGCTCCGGTCGATCTGCTCAAGCGAGACGTAGATCGGCAGGACCATGAAGGGGAGGAAGTTGTAGGTGATCCCTGCCACCACGGCGACCGTCGTCGCGAGCAGCCGTCCGTCCTCGGCGAGCACCCCCGCCCAGCGGAGCGCCCCGACCACGGGACCAGAGTCGGCAAGGATCGTCTGCCAGGCGATCGTCCGGATCAGATAGGTGACGAAGAACGGTGCGATCACGAGCACGAGCAGCACGTTCTTCCAGCGGCCCGCGCGGAACGCGATCCAGTACGCGAGCGGGTAGCCGACGAGGAGTGCGGCGACCGTCGCGCAGCCCGCGTACATGAACGAGCGGCCGAGCTGGTCGCCGTGACCCGAGATCGCGTCCGGGAAGTTCGCGAACTCCCAGGTGAACGCGTAGCTCCCGACACGGCCCGACTGGAGCGACTGGAAGGCGAGGAACGCGAGCGGGACGAGGAAGAAGAGCGTGAGCCACCCGACCCCCGGCGCGAGAAGCGCAAACGGGGCGAGGCGGCGACTGACCGGCGGACGACTCATCGGTGGGAGAGGGGGACGGCTCGCGAGAGCCGTCCCCCGTGAACGGTCAGACGCCCTTCACCGCCGCCCAGCGCTCGTTGTACGCCTCGTTCTCGTCGGCCGACACGTCCCAGCCGTGGAGGTTCGAGAGCATCGCCTCATCGGGGAAGATGAGGGTGTTCTCGGCCAGCGCAGGGTCGATCGCAGCGATCGCTTCCTTCGCCCCCGCGACCGGGGTGAAGTAGTTGATGTACGCCGCGAGCTGTGCAGCGATCTTCGGGTCGAGCACGAAGTTCATGAACTTCGACGCGGCCTCGATGTTCCCACCCTTCGGGATCAGCATCTGGTCGGTCCACATCATCGCACCGTGCTCAGGCACGACCCACGTGAGGTCGGGATTGTCGGCGGCCAACTGGACGATGTCCCCGGACCACGCGACGCAGGCGATCAGGTCGCCCTTCGCCAGTGGGCCGGTGTAGTCGTTGCCCGTGAACTGGCGGATCTGGCCCGACTTCACGGCTGCCTCGATCCGATCGAGCGCGCGGTACATCGTGTCATCGGTGACTGTGAGCGGGTCGTCGCCGTTCTCGAGCATCACGAGCCCCGCGGTGTCCCCCATCCCGTCCACGACCGTCACCTTCCCCTTCAGGCGCGGGTCCTCGAGCAGCTGCTTCATCGTCGTGATCGGCTCGGGCGCGAGCTTCTTGTTGTAGGCGATCCCGGTCATTCCACCCTGCCACGGGATCGAGTACTCGCGGTCCGGGTCAAACGGTGTGGACTGCTGCACTGGGAGCAGGTTTCCGATGTTCGGGATCAGGTCGCGATCGAGTTTCTCCAGCCAGCCGTTCTCCTTGAGGAGCGCGGGGTACTTCGTCACGTCGGTGATCACGATGATGTCGCGGTCGATCGACTGACCGTTCGAGAGCGGCCCCTGGATCTTCCCGAAGTACTCGTCGTTCGAGTTGATCTCCTCGAAGTACTCGACCGGGATCCCCGTCTCGGCGGTGAACGCCTCGAGTGTCGGGCTCTTCTTCGTCGTGTCGTCCATGTCGATGTAGAGCTGCCAGTTAGCGAAGCGCAGCGGCCCGGAAGCGGCCCCGCCTCCACCGCCGCCACCGCACGCGGCGAGGAACGATGGGAGCGTGAGGAGGGCGGCTCCGGCGGCACCGCGCTTCACGAGTGTGCGCCGGGTCATGCGTGGATTCATCACGAGTTACTCCCTTCCTGTGGGATGACAAAGGTCGCTTCGGGCGACCACGACACGGAAACGTTGCTGCCAGGGGCCGGCGCGAGCCCGCCCGCCTCGACGTTCTGGTGGAACACCGTCACCTCTCCGGCTCCCGTCGCAACCACCACCTGCGTCGCGACACCGACGTAGGCGGTCTCTCTGACGACGCCGCGCAAGACGTTCTCGCGCCGGTCGTCGAGTGCGAGCTTTTCCGGGCGCACACCCGCCGCGACGGCGCCCGACAGGCCCCCGGTGTCGCCGCGCACCTCGGTGCCATCGGCGAGCCGCACGAGATTGGGCGCCACGACGGTGCCGTCGAGCAGGTTCGAGGCACCGAGGAATCCTGCGACGAACGCGGAGCGCGGACGCTCGTAGAGGTCGGATGGCGCGCCGAGTTGCTCGATGCGGCCCTCGTTCATCACCGCGATCGTGTCGGCCATCGTCATCGCCTCCTCCTGGTCGTGCGTGACGTGGATGAAGGTGATCCCGAGCTCGGCCTGGATCCGTTTCAGCTCGAGCTGCATCTGCCTGCGCAGCTTCATGTCGAGTGCGCCGAGCGGTTCGTCGAGGAGAAGGACGCGCGGGCTGTTGACGATCGCTCGGGCGAGCGCGACGCGCTGCTGCTGACCTCCCGACAGCTGCTTCGGCTTGCGCTTCTCGCGACCCGCGAGATCGACGAGCTCGAGCACCTCCAGCACGCGCCTGCGGGTCTCCTCGCGCCCCGCCCGCTTCCGTTCGAGCCCGAACGCAACGTTGTCGAACACCGTCATGTGCGGAAACAACGCGTAACTCTGGAACACGGTGTTGACATCGCGGCGGTAGGGGGGCAACCCCACCACGTCGCGCTCGCCAAGCAGGATCTGGCCCGACGTCGGCTCCTCGAACCCGCCGATCATCCGCAGCGTCGTCGTCTTGCCGCAGCCGGACGGCCCGAGCAGCGCAAAGAACGAGCCGCGCGGGATCTCGAGCGAGAGCCCATCCACCGCCCGCACGTCGCCGAAGTGCTTGACGACCCCCCTGAGCGTCACGTCGACCACAGTGCTCACCTGCGAGATCCTCTCACATCGCCCTTCAACCGAGGAGGCCGCGCCCGGCCCGCCGGAGCGGACCGGGCCGTGACCATCGAGCTAGGTGTACTGACCACAGACGTGTGAGACGCGGCTGATGGGTGGTCGGGCTG
>CAYXAS010000012.1:0-45406 GCA_964461665.1 uncultured Gaiellales bacterium | reverse complement strand
CCTAGCAGGCGATCCAGCTCAGCCTCGCCCGGACGGTTCGCGGGTGGAAGCCGCCACCAGGCGCTCGCGATCGCCCGGCCCAGCCGCCACGGAGATGGCGGCCACTCGGGCTCGCCCTCGTTTGCCCCGCGGTCCCACGCAGTCGCGTGGTAGCGCTCTGTGAGCAGTTCGATCTCGATGACGAGCACGGGCCTTCGCCGCCCTACTCGTCGTCCGCGCCGTCGGCCGACTCATCCTCACGGCGCGCGGGCGTCTTCTTCGGCGCGCTCGACTTTTTCGGAGGAGCCCACTGGCCGCGGAGCGGCTCACGCGCGATGCCGACCCTCTCTCTCACCCATTCACGGAGGGTCGGAGCGTCAGGCAACTCGAACCCCGCCGGGCGCTCGCCGTGCTCGGCGACCACATCCAGGTCACACGCGGTCCGGAATCGGAGACCCGCGTCGAGAAGCATCCGAATCTCGAGAAGCGCGAGCGCGAGGATGGCCTCCCGCTCTCGGGGCTCGAGCGCGTACCGGCTGATCTGCGACACATCGACCACGAAGTACGCCGCGACCGTCGATGCAACGAACTCTGTTCGCGAGAAGGGCACGTTGCCGTACCCCTCCTTGGCGGCCTGTCCTTCGCCGCCGCCGGTATTCGACACGTGGTCGAACTTCACACCGCCCGAGTGTGCCTCCTGCACGCCCGCAGCCTCGACGAATCCCGTGATGGCCCGGGCGATCTTCGGCTGCCCCGGCCACCTCTCGTCCGCGAAGAAGACCCCGTGGACGAGACAGAGCGGATCGAGATCGAAGACCGCGCGATGCACGCGTCCGTGGTCGATCGGCCTGCCCTTCTCGAGACCGAGTTGCCGACAGATCATCTCCGTGCCCGTCTCGTTCCCGAACGTTGCGTCCTTGACGTACGCCGAGGCGAGGCGATGAGACTCGGTACGGCTCGATGTCAGGTGGAGACCATCGGAATCCACGACTTCGACGTACGGGAGACCCCCGGCTGCATCGGCGGGCCGCTGGCTCGCTGCATCCCACAATGTCCCTTCCAATCTGTTCGCCATCGACTGCGCCGACTCGACGAGCAGCAGGCGCGACCCGTCTACCGGTGACGGGTAGACGGCGGCCCCCAGGTTCGGGAACCCCGTGGGCTGGAAACGGTCGCCCGCAAGCGGTCGGAGAGATGCCACGAGCTTGATGCGCGGGGCTCCCATGAGGTCACTGAGATCGGTCATGCGGCGTCCTCCCGTTCGTCGATGGTGGCTGGTGGCCTCAGCGCGCACCGCGTCAGCGCACTGAAACCCTGCTGATTGATCGGAATCGCGAGCGCCGCTGCGATCCGACGACAGGTTTCCGGGTCGGCACGAGCCAGGTCGAGGGCGTGGAACGGCTCGTAGCCGTCCCCCGGAGCCGCCGCGTCGCGTGCCCGGCTGCCGCCGTCGGATTTCCGGCTACGAGTGCGCGAACAACGGTCGGCGCTATCGCGGGATCCGCGCCGACAGAGGCCTGCGTCCCAGAGCGCTGACTTGTTCGGCGGTTCGGGTCATCCGTCGCGAGGCGCGCTGCAGCGTAGAGTCGATCAACCGCGCCGACCGGGTCACGGTCGGACGTGCGCCGCTGCCACGATGGAGAACAGAGCGTCAGTCCTGCAGCGAGGCGGACGACGAGTCCGTCGTCGGTCTCACCTGCGATGAAGCGCTGAACATCGCGCAGGCGTGCACGGAACGGCTCCGCAACGCTCGCGACCTCAGGCGCGGAACGCGCAGCCAGTTCCGCGAGAAGATCGAGAGGCCGCTCGAGCGAGGATCGAGGCCGGAGATCGACGCTCCACCGGTACCGCCACCCGCGCACGCACTCAACGGGCTCCAGGAGCTGGCGCAGGCCGAAAGCGCCCGGCGCACGGCCTATGGCCGCGAGAGCCAACGCAAGCCTGAGTTCCACGGTGTCGGGCAGAAGCGATGCGATGTCACGCGAGAGCGCCGACAGCGGCGGGATGTGGGTTCTCGCGCCCGTGGCGCGGGTGGCGGGCCGACGCGCGAGCGTCACCTCACACTCGACAAGTGCGAGGAGCCAGCGCTGGAGCGCGACAGGAGATGCGTTCGGAAGGCACACCTCGGATGCGGTACGGTCGACGAGCTCCACGCACGACTCCACCGCGTTGCTCTTCACCTGTCGTGCGCCCCGCAACCAGTTGTCGGCCCCGCGAAGGACGGCCACAGCGGTGACCGCGCGAACCGGCAGGGCGCCGACCGGCACTGCCACGAAGGCGAGACCGTTGCGTTTCGCGTACACCACGCGCTCGAACCGTGTGATCCCCCGGTCGACGCCCATGTCGGAAGCGGCCCTGACCATGTCGCGGCCGCTCGCCGATTGGTGTCGATCATCCTGAAGTCGTCCGTCGCGCATGACCCGCTTGACGCCCGCGAGACTCGCGGGCTCGTCCCAGACCGGCAACCATGTCTCGCCGCGCGATCCGCCGTCCGCAGACGCAGCCAGCGATGTGCCGATCGACGCAGCCCGGCCGTGCCCAACCGTGAACGGGAACAACGCCCATTCGAACGAGTACCGCCGCGCGGCGGATCCCGCAAACAGGGTCGCTCCCTCGAGCATCAGAACGAAATCCCACGGGTTGACGATCGACAGATCTCCGACCGAGCTCGAGCTGTTGGGAAGACCCGAGCCCCCAGGGTCGAACATCCCGACCGAGGCTCTCTCAAGGCGCGCTGGCGCGTCGAACAGAGCAGCGGAGAGAAGCTCCCGGGATCGGCGGCGCGGCGTGGGGTCACTCCGCACCACGTGCGCCAGACACGTCGCCGTCAGGTGGGTGACAAAGTTTCCCGAGAAGTCGAGGCGCCCATCATTCCCCCCGGTGCCGAGGAGAGGGTTCATCGTCGGACCGTCCTCCTCCAGCACGAGCGTCGCATCGAGCCACTCGAGCGCTGCGTCAGGCGCTTCGGCCCGCCATCGAGTCAGGAATCGCTCCTTCTGCTGCTCCTTCATCCCAGCGCCCAGCCCCATCTCGCTGATGAGGTCGCGAGCGAAGCGGATGGTTCCGCCGAGCGGAGCGCAGCGCGGATCTACCGACCGCTCAAGGAGGTCAAGCCCGGGGACGCTCGTGGTCGGTGTGTAGCCGCTCCCTCCGTTCCAGGGACTCGTGATCGGGGTTGGCACGTACTCATCGAGAAAGAAGTCGAGAGCGGCGGATTCGTCGAACCTCGAGCGGAGGACGGCCACGCCGGATGTGTTCCACCAGAGCCGCGTGTCCGGGTCTGCGGTTCCGAGGTGGCGGAGGACACCGAGCGTCTTCAGGTACGACAGCAGCGGGAGCGTGCGACACCCCTGGAGCACGAGGTCAGACACCGACGGAGACTTCCTCCCCCGCCTCTTCCTCAGCGCTCTGGCGCCCGTCCGCGACGCGCAACAGGGCTTCAAGGAACGAGAGGCGATACGGTCCCAGACGCTCGAGGAGTCCAAGCGCGAGATCGGTGTACGGACGATCGCCGCCGAGCTCGAGCGGCAACAGGGCGAGTGTTGTTGGGGCGGTGACGGTGCCCCCACCTAGATCGACGCTGGGTAGTTCGTCGCCGTCGCGGCATCCGAGCACGGAGGACGTACCACCGTTGCTCCGGTGCTCGCCGGGCAGCGACCGAGCACCGAGGCGTACCCGACCGTGATGTGACGCGATGAGGTAGGTCACGAGGCCGTCGGAGTCCGTCGTAGCGAGATAGGCGAGTGCGGAGGCGAGCTCGTGCCGGAAGCCCCTGCGGATGTAGCGCGGCGCACGGCCAACGCGCTTCGCGAGGTAAGCGTTCGCAATCGACAGCGGCAGAGTCGCCTCGGCACGCATCGCCGTCTGAAACACCTCGTGAGCCTTTCCCCAGTCGTGGTGCCGCGCAGCGAGGCGCAGAGCGCGCGTCTCCTCTTCGGAAACCGCAGATCCGAGCTGCCCGAGCAACGACTCGAGGTGGCGGCACACACCTTCCGAGTGGTCGGCGATCGAGACCCAGGCGCCCCGCTCGCGGTCGCTCGACGCCCCCTCGGGTGGCTCGCTGGCGAGTCCTGCAACCGGATCGACGGGTTCCTTCGCATCTCGATCGAAGCCCGCCGTCGACGTGTAGCAGCCGAACGCAATGTCGACAAGGATCCGATCTCCCGGGCGGAGGTCCCTCTCGACCAGCACGCCCCAGGTTTCGTCGATCACATCGAACCGCCACGCGCGGGACTGTTTCGAACGCGACTTGATCGCGTCACGCATCTCGCCGATCGGCACGGGGCAGATCTCGTCGCTGCGAAGATCCGGCGTCGAGACGGCAGGCGGGTCGCCCCCAAGATCGCGCCATGCCACCCCGACGTTCAGGTCGTCCCCATCGCGAATGAACCGCTGGATGTCGGTGTCGAGCCCCGACAGGTCGGACGCGGTGTCGAACAGATCGATGAAGTCGCGGTGGCGGATCACAAACCGACGCGACGGAGGCGTCATGGGCGCTACGACGGCGGCGAGCGCATCCGGGCTGACCGAAGTACCCGCCAGCGCGTGCAACGTCTCCACCGACGCCTCGATGTCACCCTGGTCGTACGGTGCCGGCTTCTCGGGCGGCGCCCACAGGACGGCTGCGTCCACATGTTCGCCTCTCCGGTTGCACCGCCCGAACCGCTGGACAAGGCTCGCCCACGGTGCGGCCTCGGTCAGGAGGGTGGCGGCGCTCACATCGACTCCCGCCTCGACGACCTGGGTCGCGATCACGATGCGACCGGGCCCGACAGGGTCGATGGGCGCCTCGAGCCTGCCGACCGCGTCTCGTCTGTCTCCCGGGCGAAACCGCGAGTGAAGCAGCACGAGTTCGGCGGTGGGTTTCGCACGAACGACCGAGCGGTGAAGCTCGCGAGCCGCCCGCACGGTGTTGACGACGACGAGCGTCAAGCTCCCGGAGCGATGGTTCGAGACGACCCCGCCAGCGTCGATCCGTTCGATCCGTGTGAGCCGCTTGGTCGCTGCCAGTCGCGCCCCAAGCCCCCCGGCATGATCTGCTGGCCCGATCTCGAGAACCGTGCCGATCCGCGGGCGATCCACCGAGTGCAGCCAGGCGGGATCGACGGTCGCGGACATCCAGATGCTGCGGACCGGGCCAGCCGACTCCGGGTAGCGGCGGCGAAACCCGTCGAGCTGGGTCGATGTAGCGAGCGCCTCGCCCATCAACTGCACCTCGTCGAAGACCCACAGCGCGTCGTTGTGGAGCAGTGCGTAGTGGATCGGCCACGCGTATCGCGAGACCCCGTATCCCCGCATCAACGCCCGAGAGACGAGCTGGTCGAGCGTGCCGACAATCACCGCGTCGTCCTCGGGGCGCCGAATCCAGTCGCGGCTGACGTGCCCACCCATGAGTTGGTGTACGACGACGTCCGACGCTCCGGCCGCGTCGAATTGCGCCCGGATCCGATTCACGGTCTGCTCGACGAGCACTCGCATCGGAAGGCAGTAGACAAGACGGCGCGGCGTCCGTTCCCGGATCCCAGCCTCAGCGAACCTCCGCCGCCAAAGCCAGCCGAGTGCTGCGGCCTCCGTCTTTCCGGCTCCGGTCGGGACGATCACTGCCTCCGGGAACTCTGCCCCGGTTGCGAATGCGAGCTGCCACGGGAATGGCCGGAACCCCGCCGCCCGCTCGAACATCGCCTCGAACGTCATGCCGCGGGCCGCACAAGAGACCCGGCCTCGCGGCCCCCCAAGGGGCGATCGCCCCGAGAAGGAATGTTGCCACCACGTATCAGCCGTGTCTCCGTCGAACTACCGCCCGCTGTCGCGCGAAAAGTGCACCACAGGCTACACCACCGATACCGATTGGCAAGGACGCGCTCGGGGACGTCCCGTGTGGAGATCGCACGTCGCGAGGTTGCGCGCCAGCAGGCTCGCGCACAGCATCGCCACCCGCCCCTCAGCGTCCATCGTTCCGCCTCCCCGGCGGTAGCCGACTAGAGCCCGACGCGGCGGCGCAGCCGGGTGACCTCGGCCGCAGTGAGGTCACGCCACTCGCCCGGCTGGAGCGCCCCGAGTTCGAGTCCCGCATACGTCGGCCGGTGGAGGCGCGTGACACGGTGGCCGACCGCCTCGCACATGCGCCGCACCTGGCGCTTGCGCCCCTCGTGGAGGACGAACTCGATCCGGGTCGGAGAGAGCCTCCGAACGCGCGCGGGCGCGGTCATTCCATCGTCGAGCTCGACCCCGGACGCCAGCAGTCGGATTGCGGCGTCGGTCGGTCGGCCGCGCACATCCGCGACGTACACCTTCTCGACCTCGTAGCTGGGATGCATGAGGCAGTAGGCGAGGTCGCCGTCGTTCGTGAGGAGCAGCGCGCCCGTCGTCCCCGCGTCCAGCCTCCCGACCGGGACGACCCGCGGCTCGCCAGGGACGAGGTGCAGCACGATCGGGCGGCGCTGCGGATCGCGCGCGGTCGTCACGACACCCGCCGGCTTGTGGAGGAGGATGTGACGGAGCGTCTGCGCGGTGAGCGGCCTACCGTCGAGCGTGACGACATCCCCCGGCACGACGACACGGTGCACCTTCGCCCGTTCGCCGTTCACCGCGACGCGCCCCGCGAGGATCAGCTCGTCGGCGCCGCGACGTGAGGCGATACCGGCGCGGGCGAGGTACGCATTCAGTCGCATGACGAGAGGGTAGGGTCAGCGGCATGGCCGATGTCGCCGACCTGACCCGCAGGCTCGCCGAACTGATCGTCACGCTCGGCGCGAACGTCCAGCCCGGCCAGCTCGTGACGCTCGGGATCAACCCCGGGAAGGAGGAGCTGGCGCGGGAGATCGCCGGTGCCGCGTACCGGCGCGGGGCGCGATTCGTGGACGTCTATTCGTTCGACAACCTCGTCAAGCGAGAGCGACTGCGTCATGCGGACGAGGACACGCTCGACTACGTGCCACCCTGGCTCTCCCAGCGGCTCCTCCATCTCGCCGACGAACGAGGTGCGCGCATCTCGCTCACCGGCCCGCAGGGTGGTCCCGACGTGCTCGCGGGAGTCGATCCGTCGCGCCTCGGCCGCGACCTACTCCCGTACGTCCGCGAGACGATGCAGGTGATCAACGCCCAGGTCACCAACTGGTGCGTCGCCCCCGGCCCCTCGCGCGATTGGGCGCAGCTCGTGTACCCCGACCTCTCCCCAGAGGCCGCGTACGGCAAGCTCTGGGAGGCAGTCGCGTACGTCGCGCGCCTCGACGAGGCCGACCCCGCGGCCGCCTGGACCGCCCGGGGCGAGCGGCTGCGCGAGGTCTCCGAGGCGCTGACCGCACGCCGGTTCGACGCGATCCGGCTCCACGGGCCGGGGACGGATCTCACGGTCGGCCTTCTCCCCTCCTCCCGCTGGCTCGCGGCGGGAGACACGACGGAAGACGGGATCCGTCACTGGTCCAACCTCCCTACCGAAGAGGTGTTCACGACCCCCGACCCGTTGCGCGCAGAGGGCCACGTGACCGCGACCCGGCCGCTCCACTGGTTCGGGATCGAGGCCGAAGGGCTGCGGGTCGAGTTCCGCGACGGGCGCGCTGTGCGGATCGATGCTGAGAAGGGGGCCGAGGCGGTGCGGAACGTGGCGGCACGCGACGACGGCTCCTCGCGCCTTGGCGAGCTCGCGCTCGTTGACGGCGAGGGTCGGATCGGGAAGCTCGAGACGGTCTTCCACGAGACGCTCCTCGACGAGAACGCCGCGAGCCACATGGCGCTGGGCTCCGCCTACGCCCGTGGGGTCGAGGACGAGGCCGACCGTACCCGGATGAACGCAAGCTCCGTCCACATCGACTTCATGATCGGAAGCCCCGAGATCGACGTTGACGGGGTGACGCGAGACGGCGTCGCGGTACCGGTGCTCCGCGCCGGCGCCTGGCAGATCTAGCCGCTTCCGCAGCCGCCGGTGACGGCGAACGGATGGGCTTCCGTGGCGCGTGGCGGGGTGGTACGTTCATCCGCACTTGACACCCCGCTGGCCCCGCGGACGCGGAAAGGAACCGTGACAGCATGCTGACAGCAACAAAGGATCTGCTGCTCCCGACGACCGTAACCGGGTCGTGGCCCCGTCCCACCTGGTACACGGGCAACCTCTACGGGAGGCCCTATTCGACGGCGCTCGGCGACGTCGCGTTCCGCGAACAGCACATCGATGCGGTCGCGGCCGTGATCAGCGACCAGGAGCTCGCCGGTCTCGACATTCTCACGAACGGCGACTACCACCTCGACAACGACCTTGCGGGGCGCTCGTGGTTTGCGTACCCGAGCGACCGCCTCAGCGGGATCACGGAGTTCGACACCGAGATGACCGCTCAGTGGCGCTACCCGGTCGGGGGCTGGCTGAACGAGATCGTCGGAGGCTGGAAGTACCACGGGGTCACCGGGAAGATCGGACCGCGCGTCCCGCTCGAGTTCGCGAAGGTGTGGCGGATCGCGCAGGCGCGCACCGACAGGCCCGTGAAGTTCGGGACCATCGCCGCGGATCTCGCTTCCACGGTGCTCACGCTCAAGACCGACCTGTACGACGACAACAAGCGGCAGCTGATGTGGGACCTCGCCGGGATCCTGAACGCCGAGTTGCGCGAACTCGTCGCGGCCGGCTGCAAGGTCGTCCAGATCGAGGAGCCCGCAATCCACAGCGCGGCCGCCTTCGGCGCGGACGCGGCGACGCTCGACTTCTTCGTCGACCTGTTCAACTACACGGTCGAGGGTCTCGACGAGGCGGAGATCTGGGTCCACACGTGCTGGGGCAACCCGGGAGCGCAGAACTGCTTCCACCCCGACATCACGTACGACGCCTCGACCGAGATCTACCTCGAGCGGCTGAAGGCGGATGTCTGGACGATCGAGTCGAAGGACAACCACCACCGCCTGCTCCCGAGCCTCGCGCCGTACAAGGGCAAGCTCACGAAGAAGATCGCGGTGGGGATGATCAGCCACCGCGCGCTCCAGGTCGAGACCCCGGACGAGGTGGCGGCCGACATCCGCACCGCGCTCCAGTACATCGATGCGGACAAGCTCGTCCTCTCGTCCGACTGCGGCTTCGGCCGTCAGGGCGTCCCGCGCCCGATCGCGCTGTACAAGGCGTCGGCGCTCGCACAGGGCGCGAACATCGTGCGCGCCGAACTCGGTGCACCGACGACGAACATCCGGGCCGCAACGCCCAGCCTGCAGATCGACATCCCCCCCGCGTAGGCGGAGGGAACCCTCGAGAGCCGACGGGGCCGAGCCACGGAGACGTGGCCCGGTCCCGCTCCGGCGCTCGCAGTCGATCCGACGCAGACACGCGCTGCTCGCACACGTGTGTCCAGACTCGCTGCACAGCCGTCGTCGGCAGCGGAGGCTCCGGATTGCTGTTGCGTGATCGATTCCAACCGTGTCTGTGGCCGATCGGAGCGATGAAACCGCCGATCCCAGAGTTCGAAATTGGTTGATCCTGGCTGTACACTCGGGCCATGGTCGTCGCCGTGGGGAGCGGAGCCGCGCGCAGCACCGGGGGATCCCTCGGCGCACCGTCGTCGCGCGCTCGGGGTCGCGCATGACCGCGGTGGACGCAACAGCGCAGCGGACCGCGCTCGTCGGCCTCGGCCGGATGGGCGTCCCGATCGCCGAGCGGATCCTCGACGGCGGGTACGCGCTCGCGGTCCACAACCGCACCGTCTCGAAGGCGGCACCGCTCGTCGAACGTGGCGCAACGCTGCTCCCCCACCACCGCGAGGCGCTGCACGAGGCTGACGTCTGCATCACGATGCTCGCGGACGACGGCGTGCTCGACACGGTGGTACGTGGTGCCGACGGGATCCTCGCGAACGCGCGTCCCGGGACGACTCTGATCGAGATGAGCACTGTCTCGGTCGCCGCGTCGGAGCGCGTTGCGGCAGATGCGGCCACCGCCGGTGTCGCCTATCTCCGCGCGCCCGTCAGCGGTAACCCGGTGGTCGTCCGGAACGGTGCGCTGACAATCCTTGTCTCCGGCCCCACCGACGCGTTTGCGCGAGCCGAAGCACTGCTCCGCGTGATCGGCCCGAAGGTGATCCTGCTCGGCGAGTCAGAAGAGGCTCGCGTCGCGAAGCTCGCGCTCCAGATCATGATCGGTGGCACCGCCGAGCTTCTCAGCGAGGCGCTCGTGCTGGGTGAGAGCGCCGGGCTCGACCGTCGGCAGCTGCTCGAGCTGATTGGCGCCTCTGCGATCGGCTCCCCGTTCGTGGGGTACAAGACGGAGCCGCTCGTCCGCGACGACTACGCCGCGACGTTCACGACCGAGATGATGATCAAGGATGTCGATCTCGTGCTCGCGCTTGCGCGCGGCTCGGAGGTCGAGCTCCCGTTCACGCAGAACCTCCGATCACTGCTCGAGGACGCCGCGGCTGGTGGCTACCGCGACCTCGACGTGATGGGCCTGTTCCCCCACCTACAGGCGCGCTCCGCGCGACAGGCATCAACGACGAGAGACAGGGTGACCCAGTGAATACGAACATCGCATCCCGCGGCGCCACGATGGCGGTCGACTGGGAACAGCGGATCGACTTCAACCGCCTCCGGTCGGACCGACTCACCCGGGCGAAGGCGATGCTCGAGGCGAGCGACCTCGGGGCGCTCCTCCTCTTCGACCCGAACAACATTCGGTACACGACGAGCACGCACATCGGCGAGTGGGCGCGAGACAAGAACGCGCGCTGGGCGCTGCTCCCGCGTGGCGAGGATCCGATCCTCTGGGACTTCGGCTCCGCCGCCCGTCACCACCAGATGTACGCGCCGTGGCTGCCCCCGGAGAACTTCCGTGGTGGCGTCGCCCCGATGCGCGGCGCGATGCCTGTCGAGACTGGCATCCCGGATCGGCTCGCAAGCACGATCGCGCACGAACTCGCCGAACGCGGTCTCTCGTCCGATCAGGTCGGGGTGGACATGGCCGATCTCGTGACGCTCGAGGCGCTCCAGCGCGCGGGGGTCCACGTGACGGACGGCTCGCGCGTGATGCTGGAGGCGCGGAAGATCAAGACCGCCGAGGAGATCGCGCTGCTCGACCATGCCTGCGGAATCGTGGACGCGGTCTACGAGGAGATCTACCGGATGCTCCGCCCAGGCGTGTACGAGCACCACGTCGTGGCACGCGCCCAGCAGCTCCTCTTCGAGATGGGGTCGGAGCAGGTCGAGGCGATCAACGCCGTCTCCGGTGACCGCTGCATCCCGCACCCTCACGTGTTCTCCGATCGGCTGCTCCGCCCGGGCGACCAGGCGTTCTTCGACGTGATCCACTCGTTCATGGGATATCGCACCTGCTACTACCGGACATTCAGCGTCGGCGGCATCTCGCAGCCACAGCTCGACGCGTACAAGCAGTGCCGAGAGTGGCTCGACGACGCGATCTCGCTCGTCCGGCCGGGCGCGAGCACCGCCGACATCGCCTCCGTCTGGCCGACCGCGCAGGAGCTCGGCTTCCCGAACGAGGAGTCGTGCTTCGGCCTGCAGTTCGGGCACGGAATCGGGGTCGGGCTCTACGAGGCGCCGATGATCTCGCGTGTCCACTCGCTCGACTGTCCGATGGAGCTCGAGGAGGGGATGGTCTTCGCGCTCGAGACGTACTGCGCCGCGAGCGACGGGCATTCGGCCGCGCGGATCGAGGAGGAGCTCGTCGTCACCGCCGACGGCAACCGCATCCTCACCCGCTTCCCCGCCGAGGAGTTGCTCGTCGCCGGGAAGATGTACGTGCGGGGCGCCGATCTTCTCGAGCGCTCCGGATCGGCCGTGCTCTGATGAGACGCGGACGGAGCGCGCGCGCGTGACCATGCCGACCGAGTTGGAGCGGGAGGCACCGCTCGACGACGTAGAGCTCTACGTCGGGCTGTACCGACAGATGCAGCTGATCCGGGGCGTCGAGGAGCTCGTGCAGACCCTCTTCCTCCGCGGCGAGATCTACGGGACGACCCACCTCTGCTGCGGCCATGAAGCGATCTCGATCGGGCTCGCAAGTGTGCTCGACGAGCGCGACCGGCTCGCGGCCACCTACCGCGGGCACGGACACGCGCTCGCGCTCGGCGTCGATCCACAGGCGTTCCTCGACGAGATGCTCGGTCGCGCAACGGGGATCAACGGCGGACGCGCTGGCTCCATGAACGTCACCTCGCTCCGCGACCGCCTGATTGGCAGCTTCGGGATCATCGGCGGGAGCATCGCCGCAGCGACCGGTGCCGCCCTCGCGCTGCGCAGAACCGGTGGCGTGGCGATCGCGTGTTTCGGCGACGGCGCGATGAACCAGGGGTACTTCGCCGAGTGTCTGAACTTCTGCAAGGTGCTGAACCTCCCGATCGTCTACGTCTGCGAGAACAACGGCTACGGCGAGTACACGCCGTTCGAGGCGGTCACCGCTGGTGGAATCCGCGCCCGAGCGGAGGTGCTCGGGGTGCCGTCGGAGACGATCGATGGGATGAGCGTTCCGGTTGTCCGCGCGGCGGCAGAGCGCGCAGTGGAGCGCGCACGATCCGGCGGCGGGCCGTCGTTCATCGAGGCGATCACCTACCGGTTCGTTGGCCACTCGCGGAGCGACCCGGGCAAGTACCGGCCCGCGGGCGAACTCGACCTGTGGCGCAAGCGCGACCCGCTCGTCGTCCTCCGCGGCCAACTCGAGGCGGCGGGGGTCGATCCCGCTCGGCTCGATGAGCTCGAAGCCTCCGTCGCGTCCCAGCTCACGGAGCTGGAGGCGCGCGGGCTCGCAGCACCGTTCCCGGAGCCGAGCGTGTTCGCCGAGTTCGGCGCCTGATCCGTGGGCGGCACGCTCACGATGCCGAGGCTCTCGGACTCGATGGAAGAGGCCGTGATCGTCCAGTGGCTCAAGGCTCCCGGGGACTCCTTCACACGCGGCGAGCCGCTCGTCGAGGTCGAGACCGACAAGGCGACGATCGTCTACGAGGCCGAGGCGGACGGCGTGATCGCGGCGATCCTCGTCGCGGAGGGCTCGAGCGCACGGCTCGGTGAGACGATCGCGACGCTCGTCGGCGACGGCGCCACACCGACACCGACCGCCGCTACTGCACCCACCCCCGCTGCGGCTCCTGCTGCGACCCCGGTCGTATCCCCCGCCGCTCCGGCAACCGCGCCCGCGCCGGACGACGGTGGCCGCGTGCGCGCCTCGCCAGTCGCTCGACGCCGTGCAGCGGAGCTCGGGGTTTCGCTCCACGGTCTCGTCGGCACAGGCCCCGGCGGACAGGTCACGGCCGACGACGTCGAGCGCGCCGCCGCTGCTGGCGGGTCCGCTCCCACAGTCGCAGCCACTCCGACAGCGTCGGGCCGCGACAGGGGCACGGTCGAGTCGACTCCGCTGACCCCAACCCGCGCCACGATCGCCCGGCGCATGGCCCTCTCCACCTCGACCGTCCCCGCGTTCACGGTGACGATGGAGATCGACATGTCCGCGGTCGTCGGGATGCGCCGCTCCGCCGAGAAGCCCGCACCGTCGATCAACGACTTCGTGGTGCGCGCAGTCGCACTCACCCTTCGCCGGTTCCCCGCCTTCAACAGCGCGTGGCTGGACGACCGGATCGAGCGGTACGGGCGCGTCAACGTCGGGATCGCGGTCGCGCTCGACGACGCACTCCTCGTCCCCACCCTCTTCGACGCCGACACGAAGCCGCTTGCGGAGATCGCGACGGAGTCGCGGTCTCTGGCCGAGCGGGCGAAGAGCCGATCGCTCGCCCCGGACGAGATCACCCAGAGCACGTTCACGGTCTCGAACCTCGGGATGTTCGGCGTGCACTCGTTTACCGCGATCGTGGATGTGCCACAGGCAGCGATCCTCGCGGTCGCCGCGATCGCTCGGCGTCCGCGCGAGGCGGCGGACGGGACGGTCGTGTTCCGCGACACGATGCTGGCGACCCTCGTCGCGGACCACCGGATCGTCTACGGCGCCGACAGCGCCGCGTTCCTCGCACACCTCAAGCAGTTGCTCGAAGACCCCCAGACCTTGCTCGCCTGACCCGAGGACAGCCGCCATGCCAGTGATCGATTTCCGAACCGCCGTCAGAGAAGCGCTCGACGAGGCGCTCGCGGCCGACGAGCGGGTGATCCTGTTCGGCGAGGACATCGCGCTCGCCGGCGGCGTCTTCGCCGTCACACCCGGTCTCTACGAGAAGTACGGCTCCGACCGGGTCTTCGACACCCCGATCTCCGAGCTCGCCCTCGCCGGTGCCGCTTTCGGCTCTGCGGTGAACGGGCTCCGCCCGGTGGTGGAGATCATGTTCGGGGACTTCCTGACACTCGTGATGGACAGCATCGTCAACCAGATGTCGAAGTTCCGGTTCCTGACCCGGGGCGAGACGACGGTCCCGGTCGTGATCCGCTCGGTGGTCGGTGGCGGCGGCCGCTTCGGTGCGATCCACTCGCAGATGCCCGCCGCTTGGTTCACCGGGATCCCGGGGATCAAGATTGTGGCGCCATCGAACCCCGCTGACGCGAAGGGCCTCCTGCGCGCGGCGATCGACGACGACGATCCAGTGCTCTTCCTCGAGCACAAGCGGCTGTACGGCGTCCAGGGCGACGTGAACGGGGCGGCGGTGCCGCTCGGACAGGCCGCAATCGCCCGCGCGGGTCGCGACGTGACGATCGTCTCGGCAATGCGCGGTGTCCACGACAGCCTCGCGGCTGCGGAGACGCTCGCCGCCGAAGGGATCGAGGCCGAGGTGATCGACCTCCGGACGATCCGCCCGTTCGACGCCGACACAGTGCTCGCATCGATCGCGAGGACGAACCGTCTCGTCGTCGTCGAGGAGGGGCCGCTGACGGGCGGCTGGGCCGGCGAGATCCTCGCGGTCGCCGCCGAGCGCGCGCTCGGCGATCTCGACGCTGCGTGGCGGATCGCAACCGCCGACTCGCCCGTCCCCTACAGCCCGCCGCTCGAGGACGCCCACTTCCCGAGCGCCGACCGGATCGTGGCCGAAGTCCGATCGCGGATCGGGAACGCGTAGCCCCCATGGCAGAGCGCTCCACGAACGGGAGACAGGGACTCGTGGACGAGACGCACATCGGGCCGCGTCTCCGCGCGCGTCGCGAACACATCGGCGTCAGCCTCCGCGAGCTCGCGCGGCGGATCGGGGTCTCGGCGAGCCTCATCTCCCAGATCGAGCGCGATCGGGTGAACCCGAGCGTTGGCACCCTCTACGCGCTCGTCCGCGAACTCGGGATCACGATGGGCGATCTCTTCCCGGGCGAGCCGCAGACCGCCGCCGCGACGGCCGCGACCGCGGGTCGACCCGACCCGACCGTCTCCCCGGAGCAGCGTGCGGTGATCGAGCTCGGCTCAGGTGTCCGCTGGGAGCGTCTCACCGCGGAGAGCGACCCCGCGGTCGAGTTCCTCCACGTCGTCTACGCGCAGGGCAGCGAGTCGTGCCCGGAGGATTCACTCCTCCGTCACGGCGGGCGCGAGTACGGCTACGTCCTCTCGGGAAGCCTCGGCGTGCGGATCGGGTTCGACGAGCACACGCTCGGGCCTGGTGACGCGATCTCGTTCGACTCGTCCGCTCCGCATCGGCTCTGGGCGATCGGCGACACCGCAGCGGAGGCGCTCTGGGTTGTGGTCGGGCGCCGTAGCGACCGGCGGATGCAGACGCGCTAGGAGGCCCGTGCCCCGGCGACAGCGAGCAGGCGCTCGCGGATCGCATCGGGCGCGTCGCCGAGATCGTCGAGCCGCGGGAGCTCGGCGAGCGTTTCGAGCCCGAACACTCGCTCGAAGAGTGCCGTCGTGCGGTAGCGGACGGCGCCACCCGCGCCCGACTCGCGACCCGCCTCGGCGATCAGTCCGCGCTCGACGAGCGATGCGACCGCCGAGTCGGCAGCGACACCGCGGATCCGTGCGATCTCGGGGCGGGAGACCGGACCGAGATACGCGGCAATCGCAAGCGTCTCCAGCGCAGCCTGGCTGAGGCCGCGCTCGACCGGCCGCTCGAACAGGCGCGCGCAGGCCTCTGCCGCCGCCCGCGAGGCGCGGAACGCATAGCCGTCGGCGACGCGCTCCAGCACGATCCCGCTGCGCCCCTCGGAAAACCGCTCCTCGAGCAGTGCGAGCGCCTCCTCGACCCGTCCTGCGTTTTCGCGCGCGGCCTCCGCAAGCTCCTCGGGGGTCAACGGCTGTGAGGCGACGACGAGGAGCGCCTCGACGGTGCGGGCGAGGTCGTCAACAGGGCTCGGGGTGATCAGGCGGAGCGTGCGATCCACGCGGGCTTCCTTTCCGATTCGGGACGGGCGATGCGGATGGGGGCAAACGGCGCCGCCTGCGACAGACGCACCTCGCCGAGCTTCCGGAGCTCGAGCAACGCGAGAAACGCAACTGCCTGCTCGATCCGGTCGAGCGAAGCGACCTCCGTGTCGAAGTCGATCAGCCGTCTACGCCTGAGCGCGGCGCGAAACCGCTCCACGAACACCGAGACGGGGGGGAAACGCATCGCCATGTGCGAGAGAGACACCTTCGGCGGCTCGGCCGCCAACCCTCTGAGCGCGGTCGCGAGTCCAGCGGGATCCTGCGGCGCCAGGCGACGCTCGGGGCGCGGCGGCGCGAGGGGCGCGGGGCCAAGTCGGAAGAACCGGTCGCGCTCCACGCCGAGCCGCTCGACGAGCCATGCGGCCGCGTCCTTCATCCGCCGGTACTCGGCAAGCCGCTCCGCAAGCTCGTCAGCCGCCTCCTCAGGTGCGAGTCCGTCGAGATCGGTCGCGTCGGCACCGAACAGGTGCCGCGCCTTGAGCTCGAGCAGCGAGGCGATCAACACGAGGAACTCGCCACAGGCATCGAGGTCGAATTCGTCGCGTTCCGCGAGCCGCTCGACGAACGCCGACACGATCGCCGCGACATCGATCTCGCCCGGTCGCAGGTGGTCGCGGAGAACGAGTGTGAGCAGCAGGTCGAACGGCCCCTCGAATGCATCGAGGTCCAGTTCGAGATCGCGGACGGCGGACGGCACCGCCCGACCCTAGCCGTCGGCTCGGATGCCTCTGCGACGGAGAAAGACGACGGTTCCCGCTACGAAACCGATGAGCGCGACCCAGCCGTTGAGCCGCATCCCGAGAATGTCGTGCGCCGCGTCCACCCGCAACTGCTCGATCCAGAATCGGCCGAAGCAGTAGATCGCGACGTACGCGCCAAACACGCCGAGCGGGCGGGGACGGAGTCGACGCTCGACGATCAGTACGAGCACCAGCGCGGCCGCGAGATCCCAGCCGAGCTCGTAGAGGAACGTCGGGTGGAACGTCGTCCCGGCCTCGTACCCGGCCGCGTGGTCGATCTCGAGCGCCCACGGGAGGTCGGTGGGGCGGCCATACAGCTCCTGGTTCCACCAGTTCCCGAGACGGCCAACGCCCTGGGCGACGAGCAGGCCTGGCGCCAGACAGTCGGCGAGCAAGGGACGGTTCGCTCCCGCTCGGCCCGCGATCACCGCACCAACGAGAAAGCCGAGTGCGACCCCGCCCCACACCCCGAGCCCGCCGCGCCAGATCGCAAGCGGCCCCCACCAGGCGTCCGGGAGCTGGTCCCAACTCGTCGCGACGTGGTACAGCCGCGCCCCGATGATCCCCGACGGAATCCCCCACATCGCGAGCCGTGTGATGAGGTCCCAGTCGCCGCCGCGCGCGACGAAACGCCGACCGGTGATCCAGCTCCCGAGGAGCATCGCGATGACAAGCGTGATCCCGTACAGGTGGACCGAGCACGGACCGAGGTCGAGCGTGCCCGAGGAGGGAGAGGGGATCGTGGAGAGGATGCCCATCACCCCGGATTCTGCCGCGTTCCGCCGCGGTCGGTGGCTTTACACCGTCGCACGGAGGCGAGTAGTATCGCGCGTGACACCGATCTCAGAGGGGGCAGCGATGCATCGGCACCGACTCGTCGTGCGTACGGCCGCGTTCACAGCAGTGCTGCTCGTCGCAACAGTGGGCGCCGCACAGGCGAGCCAGCCCGCGACGCTCGCGACCGTGACCGGTGCGACAGTCGCGTTCGACCCGGTGAGCGCGAGCCCACCCGGGGGTGTCTCGTCGTTCGTGATCACCGCCGCCGACGGCACGGCGTGGCTCTACGC
The DNA here is from genome assembly GCA_964461665.1 of uncultured Gaiellales bacterium. Classification (GTDB taxonomy): domain Bacteria; phylum Actinomycetota; class Thermoleophilia; order Gaiellales; family Gaiellaceae; genus Gaiella. Next base: position 27,359 of record CAYXAS010000012.1, on the reverse strand, counting down.
GTCGAACGGCCCCACCGGGATCGAGGCTCACACCGCTGCGGACGGCGTTTCGTGGGCGAAGACGTCGGTGTCCGGACTCTCGTTCGGCGTGAGCGACATCAGCGTGATCCCGATCGGCGGTGGACGGTACCGCGCCTACCTCGCGTACATGCCGCCGACGCAACCGGGGGTCGCACCAACCCCCACGCAGGGATGCCAGACGAAGTACCTGAAGACCGCGGTTTCGAGCGATCTGCGGTCGTGGACGGCCGAGGCGGGCGGGAGCTTCGACATCGGCTGTGGTGTCCCGCAGGCCGTGACGAGCCCGACCGGCGAGACGTACCTCTACTTCGTCAGCGACGGGCGGCAGGGCGGCCACGGATCCCGGCTCGCAGTCTCGACGGACGGATCCAACTTCGCGATCCGTGGCGGACTGCTCGTCGGGGAGGACAACGTCGACCCGAGCGTGATCCGACTCGCCGACGGATCCTGGCTGATGGCCTACGCGACCTTCCCGAAGATGGTGAACGGCGCCTTCACCGGCGACGGGTTCCAGCACGTCGGGCTTGCCGCCTCGGCGGACGGGATCACGTGGCAGCGCTCCCCCACGTACATCCTGAACGTGAAGAACACCTCTCACTTCGATCCGACGCTCCTCCTGCTCCCCGACGGGAGGATCCGGATGTACTACTCGGAGATGATCGGGACCGGCAACATCATGATGGGCACACCCGTGATCCGGAGCGCGATGCTCACCCTCAAGCCGGGCTCTGCGGCTCCGGCGGCCGCAGCGGCGAAGCCTGCAACGAAGGCAGCGGCAAAGAAGATGCTGACCATCACCTGCGTCAAGGGGACGACTACGGCAAAGGTGACGGGCACGAACCCGAAGTGCCCCGCGGGCTACAAGAAGAAGTAGCGGCCGCGACGACGCGGGTCAGACAAGCGCGGCGCCGCCGAGCAGAGCCCGCGCCTCGGCGATGAAGTTCGGGTCGGGGTTCACCTTCGGCCCCAGCGCATAGGTGCGCGGGCCATCGGAGGTCGAGAGCGAGAGCACGACCGTCGCCTCCCCGGGGAACTCGCCGACGAGGCGTGCCAGCTCACCGATCACGCCGGCCGGGACGCTGCGTGCGTCGAGCGCGAACCGGAGCTCGTGCGGCGCGACCCGCGGCTCGAACGGCTGCGCGTCAAGCGCGATCAGCGCGGTCTCGCCTGTCTGCCGGTGTTCGACCTTCCCCTTGACGACCACGATTGCGTCTGGCTCGAGCGTGGTCCGAGTGTTCGCGTACACACCGTTGAAGACGATCGCCTCGATCGACCCGGTCTGGTCATCGAGCGTGACGATCGCCATCAGGTCGCCCCGCTTCGTGGTGACCTGCCGCACGTCGGCGACGATGCCGCCGACGGTGACGATCTCGCCGTCGCGGCGGCGCGCGAGGTCCGCGATCGACCCGTCGGTCTTGCGGCGCAACTGGTCACGCACGGCACTGAGGGGGTGCTCGGACACGTAGAGCCCGAGCGTCTCCTTCTCGAGCCGCAGCAACTCACCCCGCTCGAACTCGACGGTCGGGATCGGTGGATGGTGCGCAGTCGCGCGCCCACCACTCTCTGGTCCGAGATCCCCGTCGAACAGCGATGACTGGCCGATCAGCCGATCCTGGGCGAGTTTTGACCCATGCCCGAGCGCCTGTTCCATCACGGCAAGGAGCCCCATTCGGGTCGCCCCTGTCGAGTCGAGCGCCCCGCATCGGATCAGCGATTCGAGCGCCCGCTTGTTCACCGCCGACGGATCGACGCGCTCGGTGAAATCCCAGATCGAGTCGAACGCGCCACCCGCGGCCCGCGCCTCGACGACCCGCAGCGCGGCGGTCTCGCCGACGTTCTTGACCGCGTTCAGCCCGAACCGGATCTTCCCCTCGACGACCGCGAAGTCCACCTTCGACGAGTTGACATCTGGGGGAAGCACCTCGATCCCCATCTCGGCGCAGGCGCTCACGTACTGCGGGACACGGTCCTTCGTGTTCATCACGCTCGAGATCAGCGCGGCCATGTACTCGCGTGGGTGGTGCGCCCTGAGCCACGCGGTGCGGTACGCGATCAGCGCGTAACACGCGGCGTGCGACTTGTTGAACGAGTAGTCCGCCGCACGTTCCATGTCTGCCCACAACCCGCGGGCGACGCTCTCTGTCACCCCGTTCAGCGCGCAGCCCGAGACGAACTTGTCTCGGAGCGAGTCCATCAGCTCGCGAATCTTCTTCCCGATCGCCTTGCGGAGATCGTCCGCCTCGGCCGGCGAGAACCCCGCGAGATCCTTCGCGATCTGCATGTACTGCTCCTGGTAGATGCAGATCCCGTACGTGGAGCCGGTGATCGGCTCGAGTCGTGGGTCGGAGAGCCGCACCTGCTCGCGGCCGTGTTTCCGAGCCGCGTAATCGGGGATGTACCCCATCGGACCCGGGCGGTACAGCGCCACGAGCGCGATCAGGTCCTCGAACTCGGTCGGCTTCACCAGACGGAGCGCCTCCCGCATCCCGGACGACTCGAACTGGAACACGCCCATCGCGTCGCCGCGCTGCAGCATCTCGTAGGTCGCCGGATCGTCGAGCGGGACCGACGAGACGTCGAGGTCGCCGATGATCCGCTCCGCAGCGGCGATCACATCGAGGTTCCGCAGCCCGAGGAAGTCCATCTTCAGGAGACCGAGCGCCTCGACGTTCCCCATCGCGAACTGGGTCACGACTTCCGCGTCCGGGCCCTTCTGCTGCAGCGGCACGATCTCGATCAGCGGCTCGGCTCCGATCACGACGCCTGCTGCGTGAATCGAGTCGGCACGTGTCAGCCCTTCGAGCGGGAGCGCGAGATCGATGATCTCCTTCGCGACGGGCTCGGTGTCGACCGCGCGTCGGAGCTCGCCGGTCGGCTCGAGCGCCTGCGCGAGTGTCTGACCCGGCCCCTCCGGGACGAGTTTCGCGATCCGATCGACGACGCCGTACGGGATCTCGAGCACCCGTCCCGCATCCCGGATTGCGGCCCGCGCCGCCATCGTCGAGAACGTGATGATCTGCGCGACTCGGTCGCGCCCGTACTTCTCCGCGACGTAGTTGATGACCCGCTCGCGCCCATCCACCGCAAAGTCGATGTCGATGTCGGGCATCGACTTGCGACCCGGGTTGAGGAACCGCTCGAACAGGAGGCCGTAGCGGATCGGGTCGATGTCGGTGATTTCGAGGCAGTACGCGATGATCGAACCGGCCGCCGAGCCGCGTCCCGGACCGACCTGGATCCCGGAGCGCTTCGCGAAGCCGACGAAGTCCGCAACGATCAGGAAGTAGTCGGCGAACGCCATCTCGCGGACGGTCTTCAACTCGTAGCGCAGCCGCTCCTGGAGCTCCGGGGTGGCCGTCCCGTATCGGCGCACGAGTCCCTTCTCACACAGCTCGACGAGGTGATCGAACGCGTCACGGCCGTCGGGGAGTGGGAACTTCGGCAGGAGGATCCGTCCGAGTTCGATCTCGACCGAGCAGCGCTCGGCGACCTCGAGCGAGCGGCGCATTGCATCCTCGTGCCCCGGGAAGTCGAGCGCCATCTCGGCGGCTGTCTTGAAGAAGAACTGATTGGTGTCGAACCGCCAGTGGTTGGGGTTCTTGAGCGAGTCGTTTGACTGGATGCAGAGCAGCGCCTCGTGGGGGAAGGCGTCGGTCGCGTCGAGGTAGTGGACGTCACCGGTCGCGACGAGCGGCAGGCGACGTCGTGCTGCCAGCTCCGCGAGTTGCGGGACCATCTGCTGCTGCACCGCCATCCCTGCGTTCTGGAGCTCCACGTAGACGTCGTCGCGGCCGAAGATCTGTTCGATGCGGTCGAGCTCCGTCTCCGCGTCCGCCGCGCGGCCCTCCTGCAACGCGCGCGAGACGCGCCCCGAAAGGCACCCGGAGAGTGCGATCAGCCCCTCCTGATGGCGCTCCAGCAGCTCCCAGTCCACCCGCGGTCGCCGGTAGTACCCCTCGAGATACCCGAGCGAGCAGAGCTTCACGAGGTTCGCATACCCGACGTTGTCGGCCGCGAGCACCGTGAGGTGCGCCGTGCCCGTGTGTTGCGCCCGCCGGTCGTCCACGACGTAGAGCTCGCAGCCGATCACCGGTCGCACACCCTGGGAGCGCGCTGCCTTGTAGAGGTCGATCGCACCCGCCATCGAGCCGTGGTCGGTGAGCGCGACGGCGGGCATCTCGTTTCGCGCTGCCTTCGCCGCGAGGTCGGGGATCCGGCACGCCCCGTCCAGAATCGAGAACTCCGAATGGACGTGCAGATGGACGAACGGAACGGACACCGACGGCCATCGTACTTCGGTGGGGTGACGGTCAGAATTCGTGCTCATCGTCACGATCTCGCGGCGGGCCGCGCCCTCCCCGGAGCAGTCCGGGCGCCGCGCGCACCTCCCATCGCGCCATGCGTGCAGCGACAACGTGCGGTGTAGAGTCCCACCGCACAGTGGCCGCTTCGGCTCACTCAGGACACGCGACGGACGGGGAGCCAATGACGGGCGAGGTCATCGTGATCGGCGGAACATCGGGTCTCGGGCACGCGCTCGCGGCCGCGTACGAGGCACGGGGCGCGCGCGTCGCGATCACCGGGCGCGACGCGACGAGGGCAGCCGAAATCGCGGCCAGCATCGGCCCGACCGTGCGCGGGATCGGCCTCGACCTGTCCGAGCCGCACACGCTCGCCGAGGTGCTGCGCGACACCGGCGCTGTCTCCCGACTCGCGCTCGTCGCGGTCGATCGCGACCACAACACGGTTGCGGACTACAACGTTGGCCGGGCGATCCACCTCGCGACCCTCAAGCTCGTCGGTTACACCGAGGTCGTCCACCAGCTCGCCGGACGGCTTACCTCCGACGCCTCGATCCTCCTGTTTGGCGGGCTCGCGAAGGATCGTCCATACCCTGGCTCGACGACGGTCACGACGGTGAACGGCGCCGTCTCAACGATGGTTCGCACCATGGCACTCGAGCTCGCACCCGTGCGTGTCAACGCGATCCATCCCGGGATCGTGGGCGACTCCCCGTACTGGGCTGGCAAGGAGGCGGTGCTCGGACCCGTCCGCGAGCGGACCCCGACCGGTCGGAACGTTCTGATGCACGAGGTCACGGATGCGTCGCTGTTCCTGCTCGAGAACGGCGCCATGAACGGCGCGAACCTCGAGGTGGACGGCGGCTGGATGATGCGATGACCGGTCCCGCGCCGTTCCCGTCGTCACGGGCCGCTCGGGCGCGGAGGGTCGGATGCACCACCTGAAGCGACGCGAGGAGATCGTCCCCGTCGCCGAGTATCCCGCGCGGAGCGAAGGCTTCGCACGCGCAGCACTCGTCGATGCGGCGGCCGGGTCGGTACACATGGGGCTCGGGCTCTGCACGCTCGAACAGGGCCACGTCGAGACGCACCTCCACTCGTTCGAGGAGAGTTTCTACGTACTCGAAGGCACACCGACGCTGTACCTCGACGGACGCGGAGTCACCCTGCTCCCGGGTGCGTGCGGCGTCGTCCCGGTCGGTGTCCCGCACGCGTGGCGCGCGGATGACGGGCAGGCGCGCTGGATCGACATGATGGCGCCGCAGCCTCGTCGGCAGGGCATCGGCCCCCCCGACACCTTCTTCGTCGGCCCGACGCCGACCACAGCCCCCGGCCCGCTCGATGTGCGTGACTCGAGGAACCGCAATCTGTTCCGCCTGAGCGACTGGCAGATGGACGTGGACGCATTGAAGCTCGGCGCCCCGGTCGATCAGCCGACCGTCTCCTCGAGCATGGCGACCGCGCTCCTGGCCTACAGCGGGATCGCCGTCAAGATGCTCGTGGACAAGCGCCTCGATGCCCAACTCCACACGATGTTCATGGTGCAGTACCAGGAGACCGCGATGGCGCTCCCGCACGACCACCCGTTCGAGGAGTCGTACGTGATGCTCGAGGGCGAGGTGGTCGCAGTCGCCGACGATGTCGAGTACACGCTGCGCCCCGGTGACGTGTTCTGGACGGGCGTCGGCTGCATCCACGCCTTCTACAACCGCAGCGGCGCGGGTGTGAAGTGGCTCGAGACCTCGTCACCCGGGCCGCCCGACCGCCACTCGTACCGCTTCGACCGCGACTGGGACTATCTCTCGGGCCAGCTCGACGCAGGTTCCGCCGCGCAGTAGCGCTCCGGGCCGGTGAGCGGCCCCGCGGTATCTAGATGAGTAGTTCCCCGGTCTCGGGCGTGCGGTTGCGCGTTCTGGCGTGTCCGGGTCGCTCTGGGGATTGGTCAGCCCTTCAGCGGGCTTTCCCAACCCCCGCCGCTTCGTGCCGGAAGCCCGGCCCCGATGCTCCCAGCATCGCCGCCGGTCCTCCTGCACGCCCCGGAGCGGCCAGCACGCGCCCCGCAGAAGCCGATCCCGTGGCACTACCCATCTCTAGCGGCGCCGCTGGCGCGTCCAGACGTCGAGCCCGACCGCGACGAGCAGGATGGCGCCCATCGTGATCTGCTCGTAGAGCGGGTCGCGTCCCAGCAGGATGTAGCCGTTTCCGATCAGGGCGATCACGAGCACACCGATCACCGTGCGCCAGACCGCGCCCTCGCCGCCCATGATGCTCGTCCCGCCAACCACGATCCCCGCGAGGACTGTGAACGCGAGCGCGGTGTCGGCAGCGCCCGCCTGCGCGCTCATCACGCGTGAGGTGTCGATCACCCCGGCGAGTCCGGCCGCGCCGCCGCTCAGCACGAATGCGCCGATCCGGGTCGCGTCCACCCGCACACCGGACAGTCGCGCCGCTACGGCGTTCCCGCCGGACGCATACATGTAACGCCCCGCGGTCGTCCGCGCGAGCAGGAGGCCGATCACGACGACGACAACCACCATGATCCAGATCGAGGTCTTCACGCCGAGCCACTCGGTCTGCGCGAGCTTCCCGAACGCTGGGCGGTCGAACAGGACAATCAGTGTCCCGGTGCTCACGAGGCTCGCGCACCCGCCGACGATGAAGGCCATCGCGAGCGTCGTGATCAGTGCGTTGATCCGGAGAACCGTCGAGACGATCCCGTTGATCGCACCGACGAGTAGGCCCGCCCCGACCCCGAGCGCGATCGCGATGATCGGGTGCTGGGTGAGCGCGAAGTGCGCAGAGACGACCCCGGCGAACGAGTAGGTGGCGCCGACCGAGAGGTCGATCCCGCCTGCGACGAGGACGAGGGTCCCGGCCGCGGCGATGATCAGGATCGCCGACTGCTGGTCGAGGATGTTGAGGAGGTTCACCTTCGTCGCGAACGGATCGCTCGCGAGCGAGAGCGCTACGAAGAGGATCACGAACGGAATCAGGATCCCGCTGCGGCGGAGCCGGTCGATGTTGAGCGCCGCACTCACCCTCTCCCCCACGAGTCCCACCCTATCCGCGCCACTCTCGGTGCCCGTGCGGCCGCTCATGCTGGCACCGGCTCGACCGTCTGCTGTTCGAATGCGGAGGCGAGGATTGCCGCCTCGGTCATCTCCTCACCTTCGAGCTCAGCCACGAGACGGCCGGCGCGCATCACGAGCACACGGTGGGCAAGCCCGAGCACCTCCTCGAGCTCCGAGGAGATCAGCACGATCGCCATCCCCTCTGCTGCGAGGCTCACCAGCAGCTCGTAGATCGCGCGCTTCGCGCCGACATCGACACCACGGGTCGGCTCGTCCGCGAGCAGAAGGCGCGGCTTCCCGAGCAGCATCCGGGCGAACAGCACCTTCTGCTGGTTCCCACCGGAGAGCGCGCCCACGGATGCTCCGTAGGACGCGCCCCGCACCTCGCAGCGGTCGAGGATCGTCTCGGCCGCGCGGCGCTCCTCGCGACGCCTGACGACCCCGAGCCGGCTCAGCTCCCCGAGCCGCGTGAGCGTCGTATTTTCGGTCACCGACTGTCCGAAGATGAGCCCCTGGTCCTTGCGCGACTCCGGGATCATCGCGACGCCCGCGCCGAGGCTCTGTCGCGGGCTGCGGCCGAGCTGTGTGTCCGGGACGAGACGGGCGATGCCCCCACGGATCCCGTTCGCGCCGAAGATCGCGCGGGTGAGCTCGGTTCGGCCCGCTCCCACGAGACCGGCGATCCCGACGATCTCCCCTGCACGGACATCGAACGTCACGCCTGCGACGCCCGGCGCATCCAGGTCGGAGACGCCAAGAACGACGGGCGCGTCGGGCTCCGGTGGCCGCTTCGCCGGAAAGGTCGTCGTGAGGGGGCGGCCGAGCATCGCCTCGACCAGCGAGGCGGTCGTCTCGCCCGACGTCGGCGCGGTGCGAACCAGCCGGCCGTCGCGGAGCACCGTGACCGTGTTGGCGAGGTCGAGCACCTCGCGGAGGAAGTGCGAGATGAGAATGATCGTCTTGCCGCTCGCCGCGAGCGAGCGGATGATCGCGTGGAGTTGCTCCGTCTCCGGTGCGCTGAGCGCCGCGGCGGGCTCGTCCATCACAATGATGCGGGCGTCACGCGAGAGCGCTCGCAGGATCTCTGCCTTCTGCTGCTCGGCCGTCCGGAGCGTCCCAGCCCGCGCCTCGCCGGGCAGGTCGAGCCCGACCCGAGCGGCGAGCTCCTCGTACCGGTCGCGCAACGCGCGGCGCCGGACGAACCCCTGCCGTCGGGGCTCCGCGCCCAGAAAGACGTTCTCGGCGACGGTCAACTGTGGGACGAGCGAGGGCTCCTGCGAGATCGCCGCGACACCGTGGTCGAGCGCCTCGCGTGGAGAACGGAACGAGGCCGGAGCTCCATCGAGGAGCATCCGGCCTCCGTCCGCTGCAATCACACCGGCGACGATCTTCCCGAGAGTGGACTTCCCCGCCCCGTTCTCGCCGACGATCGCGTGAACGGTGCCGAGGGTCACCTCGAGCGATACCTCATCGAGCGCGCGGACACCCCCGTAGTGCTTGGAGATGTCCAGGAACTCGAGTTGCGGCATGTCGATCGTCTGTCGGCACGTCGGTGACGACTCCTAGCCGGGCCACTCGGCCGTGAACTTGGACGCGTTGCCCTTCGTCACGACCCCACCATCCGGCAGGTCGGCGAGGACGTCGATCGCGCCGCAGCGCGCGCCCGTCTTGACCGCGTTGACCGCGCACTCGACGCCGAGCCTGCCCTCGGTCGCGGGCCGCTGCATCACGGTCCCGTACCAGGCACCCGACGCGACCTTCTTCAGGCCAACGCCGCCTCCGCCGTATCCGACGAGCACGATCTTCTTCCCGGCCATCGCCTGCTCCGACCCGAGCGCTGCCTGGTCCGAACCGACGATCAGGTTGATGCCAGGCTGAGCCTGGAGCATCCCCTGGGCCGCCTTCAGCGCGACCGCGTGCTGGTAGTACGTCTCACCCTCGGCAACCACCTTGATCGACGGCACCGCCTTGATCACGCTGTTGAAGCCCTTGCGGATCGCGGTGTCGAGCCCGGAGACCTTCACCGAGTAGAGGTAGCCGACGACACACGGGTCGAGGTGGTTCGCCGCGCAGGCGTCCACCACGAGCTGGCCCTGCTTCTTGCCGATGTCGGTCTGGATGAACACGATGTTCCCGGACATCCCCGCAACCGGAGACTTCGCCGAGCTCGGGTTCGTTCCGAGGATCTGGTCGGTGTTGACGACCTTGATCCCCGCCTTCAGCGCCTTGCCGACGAGCGGCAGGAGCTGCGGGCCGTAGATCGGCTGCAGGACGATTGCGTCGAACTGCTTCGACGAGATCGCGGTCTGGAACTGCGCGAACTGCTTCTTCGGGTTGTTCGCAGCGTCGAAGATCGTGAGCGTTGCGCCGCCCGCCTTCGCGGCAGCCTTCGCCGCCTCGAGCATCGGGGCGTCATAACTGTTCGCGACCGCGAACGAGAGGAACGCGACACGGGGGGCCTCACGGCTCCCGAGCGCGGTGCCCGCGAGGGCTGCGACGGCGACAGCGGCCACCGCCACGATGGCAGCGACTGCGGTCCGACGCGGCCAACCGAGCCGCCGACTGGCGTTCAACATCCGATCATCCTCCTTCGTCGAGACGTACGGGGAGATGCGATCGGTGTCCAGCGAGATCGAACAGTCGCCCTTGCCGTCCACCGCGCGAGAGGCTATTCGGTTGCGGCGGGCCAGTCAAGCGGCCTCGGTCGGGTGCGCAACCGCCGTTCGCGGGACGCAAAGCGGCGGACAACATCGCCGTGCGCGACCCAGAGACGCCCTACGCGTGTACAGGAGTGCTGAACAGCGGTGGCGGCGCCGCAGGGCGGCTAGCGGAGGAAGCTCGGAAGCTCGCCGTCGCCGCCCCCACCGCGCCGCGGGCCGCCGGCCAGCGGCGAGGGGACGTACGGGCGCGGGTGTGAGCCGGAGCCACCGACACCCGTCGCAATCACGGTCACCCACACCTGCCCTGCGAGACGCTGATCCACGGTTGCGCCAAAGATGATGTTCGTCTGATCGGTGGACGCCCGCCGGATCACTTCGGCTGCGTCGTTCACCTCGAGCAGCGTCAGATCCTCGCCGCCTGCGATCGAGAGCAGGATCCCGCTCGCTGCGACGATCTCGGTGTCGATCAGCGGCGAACGGAGCGCGCGCTCTGCCGCGATCCGGGCACGACCCTCATCGGCCTCGGAGTACCCGATACCCATGAGCGCGGAACCGGCGCCCGACATGATCGTTCGGACATCCGCAAAGTCGAGGTTGATCAGCCCCGGAGTCGTGATCAGGTCGCAGATCCCCTGCACGCCCTGGCGGAGCACGTCGTCCGCGATCCGGAATGCGTCCACCATCGAGGTGGAACGGTCGAGCACCTCGAGCAGCCGGTCGTTCGGGATCACGATCAGCGTGTCGCACGCGGCACGGAGCTCGGCGACCCCTACGTCGGCAACGGCGCGACGGCGCGTCCCCTCGAACCGGAACGGCGTCGTGACAATCCCGACCGTCAGCGCGCCCAGCTCGCGTGCGATCCTGGCGACCACGGGCGCTGCACCGGTCCCCGTTCCTCCGCCCTCGCCGGCGGTCACGAACACCATGTCGCTTCCCCGCAGCGACTGGCGGATCAGGTCGTACCCCTCCTCGGCTGCACGGCGACCGGTTTCCGGGTCGGCACCCGAGCCGAGCCCCTGCGTCAGCTCACCGCCAATGTGGAGCTTCACCGGAGCGTCCGTCGCCTCAAGCTGCTGCGCGTCGGTGTTGACCGCGATGAAGTCCACCTGGGCGATGCCCGCGTCCATCATCCGGTTGATCGCGTTGATCCCACCGCCGCCGACGCCGACCACCCGGATCGAGGCGAGGTACGCGGCCATCTCCCCGCCGAGCTCGAGCCGCGGAGGACTCGACAGCATCGGCGCCAGGAGCCTGCTCGCGGGCGGGCTGAACGGCGGCTCCTCCGGGATCTCCTCGACGGGCGCCGCGGGCGCGGGTTCGGGCTCCGGGTCGGCCGCACGCGGGACGCCGAGCGCCTCGGTCGGGTCGGCCCCGGCCGCGTGCTCGAGGTCGTAGACGTGCTCCACGGTCGCCTCCGGTAGCACCGGAGCCGCCGGAGCCGGGAGGTCCAATGCCTGCTGCTCGTCCGCGGCGGGCGGTGTCGCCCCGCGCTGCGCGGCCTCGGTCGCGCGGAACAGCTCCGCGAGCGGGCCCTCGCGCATCGATGCGCGCTTACGTGGCACTGCCCACCTCCCCGGCGATCCCCCGGGCAACGACCTCGCGGGCGAGGTCGCGGTAGTGCTCCGCAGCCGACCCGGTCGGGTCGTAGCGGAGCACCGAGTGTCCCTTCACGGGCGCCTCCGCATACCGCACCGTCTTGCGGATCCGCGTCCGGAATACGAGCTCACCGAAGTTCTCCTCGAGGATCTCGATCGCCTCCCGCGCGTGAAGGGTGCGCCCGTCGAACATGGTCGCGACGATCCCCTGCACGGCGACGTGCGGATTGAGGTTCTCGCGCACCATCGCGAGCGTGTTCTCGAGCTGCACCAGTCCCCGGAGCGAGAGGTACTCGCACTGGACGGGGACGATCACAGCGGTGGCGGCGACGAATGCGTTGATCGTGAGCAGGCCGAGCGACGGAGGAGTGTCGACGAGCACGACGTCGTAGGCGCCCCTGACCTCGATGAGCGCCTTCTCGAGTGCGCGTTCGCGCCCGATCGTCGCGCTCAGCGCGAGTTCCGCGCCCGCAAGGTCGATCGAGGCGACCGCGAGGTCCACCTCACGGGTGGCAACGATCTCGGAGATCGGGAGCCGGTGGATCAGCACCTCGAACATCGAGCGCTCGATCGTGTCGGGGTTGAGCCCCTGGCTCATCGTGAGATTGCCCTGCGGATCGAGGTCGATCAGCAGCACGCGGTACCCCTGCTCGGACAGCGCGACCCCGAGGTTCAGCGTCGTGGTCGTCTTCGCGACCCCGCCCTTCTGGTTCGCGAGCACGATCACCTTCGTCGCGGCACCCGACGCGGGACGCGTCATCGCGTCGGCCGGGACGCGCCAGGCAGGGATGGCTGCGGGCGGAGCCGGGACAACGTCGTGGGGCGCGACGTCATCTGGTGCGACGTCGTGCGGCAGCGCAGCCGCGTCGAATGCGCGCGAGAAGTCCTCCGCGGGAGCGGGTGACTGTGCGGCAGGTGGCGTCGCGGCGCGACGCGGGAGCAGGCGGACGAGCCCCATGTCGTCGCCGTCTTCCCCGCCCCGTGCCCGACTCCTTCTCACCGCCGTCGTCAATCCTCCCCATCCCAGTAGTCGAGCTGCTCGAGGCGGGCGATCACACCGACACCGCGGAACGCGATCTTGTTCGAGCGCGGGTAGTACGTCATATCGTCACCTCGGCGCTGTCCGTAGGCGATCACCCGCATCCCGTCCGCTCCCGCGCGGAAAGTATGTGCGACGCCCGTCCCGGCTCGACGCGTGATCGTGCATCCGACGCGGACCGGGTGGGTCGTCGTCTCGGTGCTCGCATCCCCCGGGCGCGGCCCCGGAATCAACTCGAGCACACCGTCACCGCCGATCACAACGAAGATCTCCTCCTCGGAAGAGTGACAGTGCGGGGCTGCCATCAGCATCCCGGGATCGACATCGACGACGCGGAGTCCTGTCCGCACCGACCCGGCAGCCCGACCGAGATCGCGGCTTGTGCGGGAGACGGTGGCGCCTCGCCGCTCCCCCGCCTCGACCGCGTCCGCGTTGACGATGAACGACCAGCGCTCCTCCTCCTCGCCGACCGCAGGCGGGCCGACCTCGGCCTCGCGGGTGAATGGGTGGTCGTCCATCCCGAGCGTCTGCACCCAGCGCGTCCCGAACCATGCGAGACCGGTTCGGGGGAGGACTCCGTTCGGCATCGGGTGCCGCTCACCGAAGGCGAGCACGGTCAGCCCACGCTCACCCGCCCGGAGCGTGTGCGCGTGACGAGCCGCTAGATGGACGAGACAGTCGCCCTCCCCGATCGCAAAGGCGCGCTCGGTGCCGTCCACTCCGTCTCGCTGCACCGAGACCCCGTCGCCGGCGAGGACGTAGAAGATCTCCTCCTCCGAGCCCTCCATGTGGAGTGGGGTCGCCCACTTCCCCGGGTCGATCGCGATCCGCTGCACGCCGAGGTCGAGCGAGTCGTGACCCGTGAGCGACTGCCATGTGCCCGCGAGATGGCCGCGCTCGCGTCGCCGCGACCCGAGCTCGTCCCAGTGCGTGATCATCCCGACCTCCCGTATCGTGTTCGCCGGGGAGTATCCGGGATCGAGACGCACCGCGCGCGCCCCGGCGCAGGCCTTACGGCCCGTGGCGGACGAGCGCGTCATGGAGCGCGGCGACGGCCGTGCCCGCGCCCTCGCCTCCCTCGACGCGTGACCACCGCTCCGCTTCGTGGAGGAGCGCGCGGAGCTCAGCGAGCAGCGCGTCCGGCCCCGCGGCCGCCCGTCGCATGGTGTCGATCCGGTCGAGCCGCTCGATCAGCGTCCGCGCCTCCTCCATGACCCCACGCTAGGCGCATGGCAGTGACGGAGGTGCGCCCGAATCGTGTCAACTCAGTGCCGGTGAACTGCGCGCGTCGAGTTCGCGGAGGAGTGACCGACGGTCGCCGTGCTCGAGCACCGCAACCAGCGAGCGCCGCACTGCGTCGATCGCCTCGGGCGATCCCTGCCCCTCCGAGAACGCGGCGAGCGAGCGGTGCAGTCGGCCCTGCGCGCTCGTCTCTCGCTCGAGCAGCATCGCCGCATGGAGCGGCCAGGCGGCGCCGAGCAGCGCGCCGAGTGAGGCGCGGAGCTGTTCCGCGCGGAACGGGTCACGCTGGGTGAGCGAGAGCTCCCACCGGTCGAGCGCCTCGCCGAGAGCGTCGTCATCATCAGCGAGCGCGAGCAGCGGAACGAGCCGCGCGGCACGGGCGCCACGGAATTCGTCGAGCCGCCCCGGCTCCCCGGACGGCTGGGCGGCAGCGATCGGAAGCACGGGACGCAGCCCGAACGGACGGCCGTCGAGCGTCTCGAAACTCACCGGGCCGGCCGCGAGTGGTGCGGCGGTCGCAAGCCGGATCGCGCTGACTGCGTCGGCGATCTCGGCTGAGATGTCCGGCGCGCGCTCGTCTGCGGCGAGCAACCGGGACGCCTCGAGCACGAGACAGCGGTCGGGCTCGCGCCCGAGCCCCGTCGGGAGGAGCGTCCGCGCCTCCGGCCAGTGGCGGGCCATCTCGCCTTCCGCGACAACCCGGACGCGCATCCCGTCACCGAACTCCTGCGTGCGCAGCCCGGTGAGACCGACGAGCGGCGTCACCGCGCGGTAGGAGCGCTGTGCCCCGAAGAGCGACTGTTCGAGCGCCGCATACGCCCGGTCGAACGCGCTGTCGTTCCAGTCGAGGCCGCCGCACGCTTCGGCGACACGGACGACGAGGTCGAGCAGGACGATCCGAAAGAGACCGTCGCGGCCCGTCGGCCCCCATCCCGAGTGTGCGTGCGCGTAGACGGCTGTGGCCGGCTCACGTTCGAGCTCGTCGAGCGCAAGCTCGGCGTCCGCCGTGTCGCGCAGCGCGGCGGCGTGCGCCTCGACGAACCCCCCGACGAGTGGTCGGTACTCGTACAGCGCGGGCCCACCTCGGTGGTGGTGCTCCTCGAACGCGAATGGCAGCGCCTCGCCGCTCCGTTCGAGATCCTGCGCGAGTCGGGCGAACGCGCCGAGGGCAAATGAACGCAGCGCGGAGCGGAGATGCAGGGATCCGGGTGTCACCCTGACGGGTACGCGGCGGGCGAGCGAACTCCTCGTCGCCGGGGGCGCCGACCGCCCGCTACGGGCGTAGGACCGCGCGCCGTGGGCCAACGAGGAAGCCTGCCTCGACGAGCAGCGGCGTGAGCGGTGACCCCACCACAGGGGCTCCGTCGATCCGCTCGACCGCGAGCCTTCGCCCTCGATCGGCGCACACCCAGGCCGCGAGCGCCGCGAGCGCCGGACGAAGCCAGTCGGGGTCGGGCTCGCGGAGTGGGACGAGCGTGCGCCCGCCACGCTCGACGAACAGGACGGCTTCGCCACCGAGCAGGACGACGTGCGCCCCCGCGACCCGGGCCGCGCGGGCGCCTTCACGACGCGGCCATGGGAGCGCCGCGCCGTACGGCTGTGCGGGGTCTGCGGCGGCGAGCACGAGCACCTCGGTCAGCCCTGCGTCCCGCAACTCGCGCACTCGCTCGACCGCGGCCGGGAGCGCAAACTGGGCGCCGCCAAGCCCCTCGACGAAGTAGCCGCGACGACAGGCACCGACGGTCTCGAGCGCCTTCAGCTCGCCGTACACCGCGCTGTAGCCGCCCGCGATCCCCTCAGCCCGAACACCGTCGCGGACGACGATCCCCTGCCGTTCGAGCAGGAGTTCCGCGAGCGCGCGCCGGTCGCGCCCTTCCGCCGCCTCGGGGAAGAGTCGTGCGGCGAGCGACCAACGGCCGACGGTCGGGCTCTCGGTCGGGACGCGGGTGCGCGCGAACCGGCGCGGTCGGCGCTCGGCTGCGGGGAGCCCGTAGCGGCGGCCTGCGCGGAGCGGCGCCCAGGAGTCGTTCGTCACCTCTCCCGCCCAGACGAGCTCCCAGAGCGCGGAGAGCGCCTGCGCGGGCTCGAGCCCCGACGCCGTGACGAGGTCACCCCAGAACTCGGCGCTTCGCTCGAGCGCCGAGCGGAGCGCCTGGTGCGCCTCACCCGCGATCGGCTCCGCGGTGGTCGGCGGTCCGAGCACCCCCGCGTCGTCGCGGTAGTAGAGCGCGGCGCGATCGAGACCGGCCCCGACCCACACGATCTCACCGGTCGCGCACAGCGCATCGAGCTGCGCTGGCGCATAGCCGGGGACCCGACGAGGGAGGATCTCGCTCTCCCACAGGCTCACCGGAAGCGGGAGCCCCTGGAGCGGGACGAGCGCCTCACGGAGCGTCGCGCGGCGGTCGATCCCGTGCCAGCCGGGGAGGAAACGCCCGAGCGCCGCACGGTCCGCAGGCTCGACTTCGCGACGCAGCGTCGCGAGCGAGGCGCGACGAATCCGCCGCAACACGTCCGGGTCGCACCACTCCCGCTCGACCCCGCCCGGCCGCAGCTCGCCACGGACGAGGAGGTCGCGACGCTCGAGACCTGCGAGCAGCGCCTCCGCGACCCCCCGCTCGAAACCGTAGCGGGCCGCAAGCTCGGCGGTCGTGAACGGCCCGCACGCCCGCGTGTACCGAAGCAACACGCGCTCGACCGCGTCCTCGACCGGGTCGAGGAACGTCGAGGGGAGGCCCGCGGGCGGCATCGCACCGAACGCGTCGCGGACAAGACCCGCGTCCTCCACCGCGACGAGCACCTCCACCCCGCCGAGCCGGCAGCGGAACGCGCGCCGCTCGCGGATCAGCGTCTCCGCGAACCCGCGGTCGTGCTCGCCCTCGCGGAGATCGCCGGCGCGGCGGAGAAGGTCGTGCAGCTCGTCCGCGTTCCGCGATCGCGGCCGCAGCGACGCCTCCACCTCCGCAAGCGCCGCCGGGTCGAGCAGGTCGCGCAACTCGTCCTGCCCGAGCAGCTCGCGGAGGAGATCCCGGTCGAGCGACAGCGCCTGCGCGCGACGCTCCGCCGACGGCGTGTCGTCCTCGTACATGTACGTCGCGACGTAGTCGAACAGGAGCGATGACGCCATCGGCGACGCGCTCGCGGTCTCCACCTCGACGAGATCGAGGGTGCGGTCGCCAAGTCCGCCAAGGATCCCCCGCAGCGCGGGTAGGTCGAACACGTCCTGGAGGCACTCGCGGTGCGTCTCGAGCACGATCGGGAAGGCGGGAAAGCGGCTCGCGACCTGGAGGAGCGCCTGCGCTTTCAGCCGCTGCTGCCAGAGCGGGGTACGCGTCCCCGGCCGCCTGCGCGGGAGGAGCAGCGCACGGGCCGCGTTCTCGCGAAAGCGCGCCCCGTAGAGCGCCGTGCGGCTCACCTCGCGCGTCACGAGCTCGTCGATTTCGTCGGGGGCGATCGCGAGATCGGCGAACGCGGGGGCCACGTCGGCCTCGGGCAGGTGGAGCGCGATCCCGTCGTCCGACCACATCGAATGCGCCTCGAGTCCGAGTGTCTCCCGGAGCCGCGCGGTCAGCGCCATCGCCCACGGCGCGTGCACCCTCCCGCCGAACGGGGTGAGGATGCAGACGCGCCAGTCGCCGATCTCGTCGCGGAACCGCTCGACGACCACGGTGCGGTCGGTCGGGAGCCCCGCGTGGCGCTCCTGGTCGCGGAGGAACGTGAGCAGGTTGTCGGCCGCCCATGCGTCGAGGTGGAAGTCGGAGCGAAGCGTCGCGAGCGCACGCTCGTCGCCGAGCGCCACGAGTTCGCGCGCGGCGCGTCCGATCCGCTCGCCCAGCTCGAATGGCCGCCCCGTCCCCTCGCCCTTCCAGAACGGCACCGCGCCCGGGAGCCCCGGTGCGGGTGAGACGAGCACCCGGTCGCGCGTGATCTCCTCGATCCGCCACGTGGTCGCCCCGAGCAGGAACGTCTGACCCTCCCGGGCCTCGTAGACCATCTCCTCATCGAGCTCGCCGACCCGCCCGCCTCCGTCCACCTGGAACACCCCGTAGAGCCCGCGGTCGGGGATCGTGCCCGCGTTCGTCACGGCGAGCAGGCGTGCCCCGGGCCGGCCGCGCACGACTCCCGCGACCCGGTCCCACACGATCCGCGGCCGGAGCGCCGCGAACTCGTCGGACGGGTAGCGGCCCGCGAGCATGTCGAGCACGTTCTCGAACTGCTGGAGCGACAGCTCCGCGAACGGGTAGGCGCGTCGGACGAGCGCGTAGAGGTCAGCGGTCGTGTGCTCGTCATCGGCGCAGATCGCAACGATCTGCTGTGCGAGCACGTCGAGTGGGTTGCGGGGGATCACGGTGTGTTCGATCTCCCCTTCGCGCATCGCGCGCGCGACGACCGCGCACTCGAGCAGGTCCGAGCGGAACTTTGGGAACACACGTCCTTTCGAGACCGCGCCCAGCTCGTGTCCCGCGCGGCCGATCCGCTGTAGCCCGCGCGCGACCGATTTCGGGCTTTCGACCTGGATCACGAGGTCGACGGCGCCCATGTCGATCCCGAGCTCCAGGCTCGAGGTGGCGACGAGACACGGGATCCGCCCCGCCTTCAAGTCGTCCTCGATCACGACCCGCTGTTCGCGCGCGAGCGAGCCGTGGTGCGCGCGTGCGATCTCCCGCTCCTCGCCCGGGCGCGGATCCTCCAGCGCGAGCTCGTTGATCCGAAGCGCGAGCCGCTCCGCGAGGCGGCGCCCGTTGACGAACACGATCGTCGAGCGGTGCGCGCGGACCAGTTCGAGGATCGCGGGGTAGACCGACGGCCAGATCGAGCGGGTCGGGCCCGACTCGCCAACGCGCGGCCCCGTCGGCCCCTCGCGACCCGCGCCCGGCTCGCGCATGTCCTCGACGGGGACAACAACCTCGAGATCAAGCTCCTTGCGGGTGCCCGCGTCGACGAGTGTGATCTCCCGGCCGACTCCCGCGACGAAACGACCGATCTCCTCGAGCGGGCGTTGTGTGGCGGACAGTGCGACCCGCTGGAACGGCGCGTCGACGACCGCCTCCAGCCGTTCGAGCGAGAGTGCGAGGTGCGCGCCACGCTTCGTCCCCGCGAGCGCGTGCACCTCGTCGAGGATCACCGTCCGGACTCCGCGGAGCGACGCGCGAGCCTGTGAGGTGAGGAGGAGGTAGAGCGACTCGGGGGTCGTGATCAGGATGTCGGGCGGTGTCCGCGCCATCCGCGTGCGCTCGCGCTGTGGGGTGTCGCCCGTCCGCACCCCGACGGTGAGCCGCGAGCCGAGCCCTGCGAGCGGGCCGCGGAGGTTCCGTTCGACGTCGTAGTTGAGCGCCTTCAGCGGCGACACATAGAGGAGCCTGAGCCCCTCACCTGGGGTGTCATCGAGCCGATCGAGCCCGACGAGGAACGCTGCGAGCGTCTTCCCCGACCCGGTTGGTGCCTGCACCAGCACGTGCCCGCCAGCGGCGATCGCGGGCCACGCGAGGGTCTGAGCGGGCGTGGGGGTCGGGAACGTCCGCTCGAACCAGGCGCGCGTCCGGGGAGAGAGCGCGTCGAGCGGGTCCACCTGCCCAGCGTATCCCTCTACCCGGCCACGGACGGATCGCCGCGCATCGGCCGCCGGGTGCGCGCATTGACCCTGCCGTACGCCGCAGGGTAGGGTGGCTTCATGGCATCGACACGCGCACACTTGGAGCGAGCCCCGTTCGCCTACTTCGAGGCGGTGGATCGGAAGGATCTGGACGCGTCGCTCGCGTTCTTCGCCGACGACGCGACGTTCACGATCCAGACCGCGCACACGGTCTACAACGGCATCGACGAGATCGCAGGAATGTTCCGCGGCTTCTTCTCGGACTTCTCGGTGATCGTCCACAACATCAGGAACATCGTCGTGGACGAGACCGCGGGGAAGGCCTCGACCGAGCAGGTCGTGCCGCTTGTCGCGGCGGACGGCTCGCCGGTGAACCTCGTCACCTGCAACTTCTTCACCTACGGGCCCGACGGTCGGTTCACACGCGTGATCGTGTGGATGGACGGCGCCAGCCCCCTCGTCGGCGAGTAGTTCCTCCTACACGGGTTACGATCGGCCGATGGGGACGAGGCCGACCGCAATCCACTTCACCGGCGACCCGGATGCGGACAGACTGCTCGCGGAGAGTCCGCTCGCGCTCCTGATCGGGTTTGCGCTCGATCAGCAGGTGACGGTGCAGCAGGCGTTTGCAGGGCCGCTCAAGCTCCTCCGGCGGCTCGGTCACCTCGACGCCGCGCGGATCGCCGCTGCGGGCGAGGAGCTTGAGGCCGCATTCTCCGAGACACCGGCGGTGCACCGGTTCCCGGGAGCAATGGCGAAGCGGGTGCGCGAGCTCTGCGCGCACGTCGCGGAGGAGTACGGCGACGACGCCTCGCGGCTGTGGACGGAGGCGGCCGATGCGAAGGAGCTGGAGCGGCGGATCCGTGCGCTCGCCGGGTTCGGCGACATGAAGGTGATCGCGTTCTCTTCGACGCTCGCGAAGCGGCTCGGGGTGGAGGTCGCCCAGCCGCTCGTCCCCCCGTTCAGGACGCTGGGCGATGTCGATTCGGTCGAGGCGCTCGAGGACTACCAGGCTGCGAAGCGGGCGAAGAAGGCTGCGGCGCGCGCGGCCAAGTCCGCGTAGCCCCGACGCTCGCTACGCGAACGGGCTCGGGCGGGTCTCGCGCAACATCTCGCGCGCGATCACGAGCCGCTGGATCTCCTGTGTCCCCTCGTAGATCTGCGTGATCTTCGCGTCGCGCATGAACCGCTCGACCGGGTACTCCTTCACGTACCCGTAGCCGCCGAGCACCTGCACCGCCTCGGTCGTCACCTCCATCGCGACGTCCCCGCAGAGCAGCTTCGCCATCGCGGAGGCCTTCGTCAGTTCCTTCTCGGGGACGCCCTCGTCAACCATGCGCCCGAACCGGTAGAGGAGTCCGCGCGCCGCCTCCGTCTTTGTCTCCATGTCGGCGAGCTTCGCAGCGATCAGCTGATGCTCCGCGATCGGCTTCCCCATCGTCTCGCGTGTCCGCGCGTAGTCGAGCGCGACATCCACGGCACCCTGCGCGATCCCCAGTGCCTGCGCAGCCACCCCGGCGCGCGAGCGGTCGAGGATGCGCATTGCGATCCGGAACCCCTCACCGATCTTGCCGAGCAGCGCCCCCGGCCCGACGCGGCACCCGTCGAACACGAGTTCCCCGGTGGTGGAGCCCGCGATCCCCATCTTCTCCTCGAGCCGTGCGACCTGGAGTCCCGGGTTGTCGCCCTCGACGAGGAACGCGCTGATCCCCCGGTGTTTCGCCGCCGGATCGGTTTTCGCGAACACCGTGTAGAGCCCGGCGATCCCCGCATTCGTGATGAAACGTTTGGTCCCGTCGAGCACCCAGCCGTCGTCGTCGCGGCGCGCGACGGTGCGCATCGCAGCCGAGTCCGAGCCCGAGCCAGCCTCCGTGAGCGCGTAGGCGGCGAGCGTCTCGCCGCTTGCGAGCCGTGGCAGCCACTCCGCTTGCTGGGCCGCCGAGCCTGCGAGCTTCAGCGACAGCGAGCCGAGGTCCTGCACCGCGAGGATGAGCCCGCTGGTCGCGCAGACGCGCGAGACCTCCTCGATCGCGACGAGGGAGAGGAGTGTCCCGGTACCCGTCCCGCCGTGTTCCTCGGCGGCGAACAGCCCGAACACTCCCTGTTCGCGAAACAGCTCGACCACGTCCCACGGGAACGCGTGCGACGCGTCGATCTCGGCCGCTCGCGGTGCGATCCGCTCGCGCGCGAGCGTGCGGACGAGGTCGCGAAGCTCAAGCTGCTCGGGTGTGAGGTGTTCCCACGGCACGTGGCGAGTGTACGTCCGTAGGCTGCGCCGGTGATCCTCTCGAACGGCGTGATCCGCACGATGGACCCGTCGCTCCCGACTGCGGCGGCGCTCGCGATCGCGGGCGACCGCGTCGCGGGCGGGGTGGGTGTCCACGAGCACGCGCTCCCGACCCCCGACCGTGTCGATCTCGGTGGCCGCTGCGTGATCCCGGGGCTTGCAGACGCGCATGTCCACTTCCCCTCGTGGGCGCTCGAGCGCCGCCAGGTCGCGCTCCGCGGGGCGGAGAGCGTGCGGGAGGCGGTGGCGCGGGTCGCGGCGCACACCACACGTGACGGGTGGATCCGCGGGGCGGGATGGCGCGATGCGGACTGGGAGACGCCCCCAACCGCGGCCGCGCTCGACGCGGTCACCGGGGCACGACCCGCCGCGCTCGTCGCACAGGATCACCACTCGCTCTGGCTGAACAGCGCTGCGCTCGCGCTCGCAGGTGGCGACCTCGACGTCCCCGGTGGCGTGGTCGAGCGCGACACGGACGGCACCCCGACCGGAGTCCTGCGCGAGGAGGCGGCGTGGCGGTTCGAGGCCCGCTTCGCGCAGCCCGACGAGGCAGAGACGCTCGCCGCGGTGCGCGAGGCGATCCGGGTCGCACACGCGCGCGGAGTCGTCTCGGTCCACGACAAGGACGGCGGTCGCGACGCGCCGGGCGTGTTCGGGCGGATCCACGCGGCCGAGGGGCTCACCCTCCGCGTCTGGCAGTCACTCCCCGCCGACCGACTACCGCACCTCGCCGCGCTCGGGCTCCGGCCGGGGATCGGAGACGACTTCCTCCGGATCGGCTATCTGAAGGCGTTCATGGACGGCACGCTCGGCTCGCGCACCGCGTGGATGCTCGACGGAAGCGGAGTCTGCATCACCTCGGGCGAGGAGCTCGAGGCGATCGTCCGCGAGGCGGCCTCGCTCGGCTGGCCGGTGTCGGTGCACGCGATCGGCGACCGCGCAAACCGCGAGGCGCTCGACGCGTTCGAACGCTCACGCGCGGTCTGGGCGCCTGCGGGGCTCCGCCACCGGATCGAGCACGCGCAGTGTCTGCACCCCGACGACGTCCCGCGATTCGCCGCGATCGGCGTCGCAGCCTCCATCCAGTTCAGCCATGCCCCCTCCGACCGCGACCTCGCGGAGCGGTTCTGGCCCGACTGGCTCGACGGCGCGTACGCCTTCGGGTCGCTCGTCCGTTCAGGCGCCGTGGTCGCAAACGGCTCCGACGCGCCGGTCGAGGAGCTTGATCCACTCGCCGGGATCCGCGCAGCGGTGTTGCGAACGCTTGATGACCGCCCGGGCTGGCGGCCCGACGAAGCGGTCACCGTCGAGCAGGCGCTCCACGCGAGCACGGTCGCACCCGCGTGGCTCGCGGGAGACGAGCGCCGCCGCGGAACACTCGTCCCCGGTCGCCTCGCCGATCTCGTTGTCCTTTCACGTGACCCGGTCATCTGCCCCCCGGATGAGCTGGGGAGCGTCGAGGTGGTCGCGACGATGGTTGCGGGTCGCTGGGTGCACAACCCGCCGCCCTGGGACTAGGGCGTTAGGACGCGTCGGGCGCGCGTCGTATGCTGCGTGCATGGGGATGGATCCCGCGACTCGGACGATGCTGCCGGTGCACGAGGCGGGGCAGTGCTCTGTCGCGTCGAGCGCAGAGATCGTCGGCTCGAAGTGGACGGTGTTGATCGTCCACGACCTCTGCGAGGGGCCGCGCCGGTTTACGCAACTCGAGCACGCGTGCGCGGGGATCAGCCCGCGGACGCTCGCGGAGCGGCTCCGCTGGCTCGAGGCGGAGGGGATCGTGGTGCGCCGCAGCTACGCCGAGTCGCCGCCGCGAGTCGAGTACGAACTGACGGACAAGGGCGCGGCGCTCCGGCCGGTGATCCAGGCGATGCGCGACTTCGGCCACGACTGGCTCGGCTGCCCCGTGCACGACACGCACGACCACGCGCCCGCGGCCTGACGCGATCTACCACGCCGTCCCGGGCTGGCGCTCCTCCCGCGCGCGCACCTTCAGTCGTGAGGGATCGACGGGCCGCGACCAGTCACATGACCGACAAACACGTCGCACGGATTACCAAAACTGGATACTATCTATCGAACTGTGGGTAACGGCACGCCTAATCCCGGAAGAAGACCTCAACGGCTACCTCGCGAAGAGGTGTTTGCCGCTGCCGCAATGGCCCGGGCGACTCTCGACCGCTGGATCAAGAACGGGCGGGCACGACGGGTCGCGCGCGGGCTGTACACGCTGAACATGGGCGAGCCGGTCGAGGAGATCCTCCGACGGAACGTCTTCGCGATCGCTGGCGCGCTCTTCCCTGGCGCTGTTGTCAGCGACCGCTCGTTCGCCGTGGGCGGCCTCACCCCGGAGAACGAGGTCACGCTTGTCGCCGATCGCGACGCCGACATCACTGTCGGTGACGTCTCCTACCGCGTGCGTCGAGGCCCCGGCGCGCTCGAGCACGACATGCCGTGGCTCAACAGCGGGCTCCACTTCGCCTCCGATGCGCGCGGGGTACTCGAGAATGCGCGGCTGACCCGCGGCCGCAAGGGGCGGTCGGCACGCGGTCTCGCCCGGGCGGAGCTCGAGGCGCTACTCGAGCGGAAGCGCGACACGCTCGGGGTCGAAGGGATGAATCGCCTCCGAGAGCAGGCGCGTGCGATCGCACCGCGGCTTGGCCTCGAGGAGGAACTGAAGACGGTTGAACAGGTGATCGGCGCGATTCTCGGCACCCGCGAGCTAACAGCGCGGTCGCCGCTTCTGCGCGCCCGCCTTGCCGGGATTGCCTATGACGCACAGCGGCTCGCACTGTGCACGCAACTCCGCGACGCGCTGCTCGCGGTCGAACGGGAACCGCTGCGCGTCGAGTCGAACGAGCCACGCGTACGGCATCTGCCGTTCTTCGAGGCGTACTTCTCGAACTACATCGAAGGGACGATCTTCACCCTCGACGAGGCGATCGGAATCGTCTATCACCGCCGGATTCCGGTCGCGCGGCCGCAGGATGCTCATGACATTCTCGGGACGTTCTCGATCGTCTCCGATCCGGGGGAGATGTCGACGCTGCCCCGTGACGCCGACGAGTTCCTTGAGATCCTGCACAACCGCCACCTGCGGATGATGGAACGCCGACCGGAGATCCGACCCGGCGAGTTCAAGCAGGATCCGAACCAAGCAGGCAGCACGATCTTCGTACACCCCGACCGTGTGCAGGGCACACTCATCAAGGGGTTCGAGCTCTACCGGGAACTTGTCGACCCGTTCGCTCGCGCCGTGTACATGATGTTTCTCATCAGCGAGGTGCATCCGTTCAACGACGGAAACGGTCGCCTCGCCCGAATCCAGATGAACGCAGAGCTCGCCGCTGGCGGCGAGGAACGGATCATCGTCACGGCGTCTATGCGCGACGGCTACGTCGGTGCTCTCCGCACGATGAGCGGCTACCGCAATCCTGAGCCGATGATCCGCGCCTTCGGCGCGTACCAGCAACTCACCAATGCAATTGACTTCAGTGACCTCGACACTGCACGTGAACAACTCGAACGCAAGCACATCGTGGACGACTCCGCAGACGATGGACTCGAAGGCGGACTTCCCATCGACGCGCTGCCGAACTGACCGAGAAGGGCGCCGCGCTGCAGCCGGTGATCCAGGCGATGCGGGACTTCGGGCACGACTGGCTCGGCTGCCCCGTGCACGACACGCACGACCACTCCGCTCCCGCGCGCTGACTGCCTCTACCCCGTCCGCGTGGTCAACCGGGGCTCGTGCGAGCCCGACTGCGACCGCTGTAGCGGCGGCTAGGAGGTGGGCGCGGCAAGCGGGATGCGAATCCAACCGGAGGCGTGGCCGTCTGCGGCCCGTGTCTGGATCCAGCACTCGGCCATTCGCGTGTACACCGTAAGCGTGGGGCGTGCAGATACCCAGTTCCGAGCGGTGGCGCCGCCGTCGAACGAGAACCGCACCTGCGACCCGTTCGTCGCGAGCGAGATCCAATAGCGCGTCGTCGCTGTCCCACCCTTCACCGTCGTCAGTTCACGCGTCGGAACCGCGGCAAGCAGCAGATCCGCGCCCGACTCCGCCGACTTCACGGGAGCTGTCGATACAGACGCAGGCGAGACTTCCAGGCTGACATGCGCCCAGGTCGACGTGCCCCCGTCACCGTCCCGCACCTGGATCCAGACCTCGTCGCGTTTCGTCCCGATGCTGATCACCGGTAGCGCATCAACCCACCGCTCCGCGGTGCGACCCCCGTCGAACGAGAGCCGCAGTTCTGAACCGCTCGTCTCGACCGCAACCCAGTAGCGCGTCGCCTGCTTCGCGCCCTTCGCCACCGACGCCTCACGCGTCGTCACCCCGCTCACCGTCGGTCGCGCAGCAGCGCCCGCCGCACCCGATACCACCGGCGCCGAAGTCACGGGTGTCAGGGGCGTCACGGGCGTCACGGATGCGGCGACCGAGCACACGTAGCCCACACCCGGCGTCAGCACCGCAACCGTCGCACCCTTGTACTTCGGATCCGTATCAGGCTGCCCCTTCTCGAGATTCAAGAACACGCCGTTCAGGCAGTACCCAGCGCGCTCCACTTCCGGCACCGCAGCCGCAGCCGGCGCGGCGCGCGTCACCGTGATCGTGTACGTCACCACGGTCGCCCCGTCCTGCGCCGTCACCTCCACCTCCACCGTGTTCGACCCGACGTTCAACGCGAGCGCACCCGACGGCGACGACACCACCTGCCACGAGCCCGCGTTCACCCGCACCCGGATCGTCGCCGACGCATGGCTCCGCGACGGATCAACCGTGATCGACGACATGCCACTCGCCACAGACGCCGTATACGACCGCGTCCCCGCCGCAAACGACTCGTTCAACAACCCCGACGACAACGACAGCGCCGACAACGTCGCATCGGTCGACAGCCGCGTCACCGTGATCGTGTACGTGATCGTCGTCGAACCATCCTGCGCGGTCACCTCAACCTCGACCGTATTCGACCCCACGTTCAACGCGAGCGCACTCGACGGCGACGACACCGTCTCCCACGTACCCCCGTTCACCCGCACCCGAATCGTCGCCGACGCATGACTCCGTGATGGGTTCACCGTGATCGATGACGCCGAGGTCGACATCGTGTAGCTCGTCGTCCCCGCCGCAAACGCGGGCGACAACGACCCCACCGACAACGAAATCGCCGACAACGTCGCGTCATTCGAAGCGTCCAGGAACACGTATGCCGACCCCTGATTCAGGTTCGCGCCGACATCGTCAAGGAGCGCGCCGACGAGCGCATACGTCGCGCCCCCCGACAGCACGACCGCTTCCCCGAACCGGTCGCTGGCGGCGCCGTCCGACGCGGTGAGCTTCGCCGTCTGCGTCGCGTCCGCCCAGCCGCCACCCGGCTTCACGAACACGTGCGCCGACCCCTGATCCGCGTTCGCGCCGACATCGTCACTGTAGGCGCCGATGAGCGCTGTTCCACCGTCCGCCGCCAGCGCAACCGCCCAACCGAACTGATCGCTGGCGGCGCCGTCGGAGGCGGTGAGCTTCGCCGTCTGCGTCGCGTTCGC
>CAYXAS010000011.1:29099-46901 GCA_964461665.1 uncultured Gaiellales bacterium | reverse complement strand
GGAGGGCTCAACCACCCTTCACACCGTCAACAACGTGTCTGGGAACTACACCTAGCTCGCAAGAGATCCCAGACGCACGAGGCACTTGCGGATTGCGGCCCGCTCCGACTCGTCTGCCTCGACGAGTGGCAGCCGCACACGTCGCGATGCGAGCCCGAGAAGCTCCAGCGCGGCCTTGATCGCGATCGGGTTCACCTGCACCTTGAGAATGTCGATTGCGGAGGACAGCGCATCGCTCGCAGCTCGCGCGCCCGCCGTGTCGCCAGCCCGGTATCGCGTCACCATGTCCTTCACCTGGCGACACGCGACGTGCGTGTGCACGCAGATGCCCCCGGTGCCACCGACCTCGAGGAAGGGCAGGATGAGGTCGTCATCGCCCGCGTAGAGGTCGAGACCCGTGCCGACGACATGGCGCGCGAGCTCGAGGTCGCGCTCGCCGTGCTTCGCCTGCTTCACCGCGGTCACGTTGGTGATCGCCGCGAGGCGTTCGATCGTTGCCGGCTCGATCGTGATCACGACGCGCCCCGGGATGTTGTAGGCGATCACCGGACGATCGGTCGCGGCACTCACGGCCTCGAAGTGCGCGACGATTCCCCGTTGTGGCGGCTTGTTGTAGTACGGGGCGACGACGAGCATCGCGTCCACCCCGATCTCGTGCGCGCGGTGGGTGAGATGCACCGAGTGCGCGGTCGAATAGGTGCCCGTCCCCGCGATCACGCTCGCGCGGTCACCGATCTCGTCGATCGCTGCTTCGTACAGCGCGAACCGCTCGTCGTCGCTGAGCGTCGGGCTCTCGCCCGTCGTCCCCGTCACGACGACACCGTCGGAGCCGTGCTCGACGAGATGCACGCAGAGCCGACGGAACGCGGGGAGATCGACCGCGCCGTCCTCGTCGAACGGCGTCACGATCGCGGTAAGTACCTCACCCAGCATCGCGCGATCGTACAAGCCAAGCCCCGCGTGGGGCGCCGGACGGCTCAGAGGAGAGCGTCGAGACCGACGGTCAGCCCTGCGGGGAGATTGCGGACGGCGTCGAGCGCAAGGAGCACGCCTGGCACGAACGCCTCTCGCGAGGTGGTGTCGTGGCGGATCTCAAGCGTCTCGCCCGCGCCGCCGAAGATGACAGCCTGGCTCGCGACGATCCCGGGCAGTCGCACCGAATGGATTGTCGGGCTTGTCCCCATCCGCGCGGCGGTCGCCTTCGCGGTGCCGGAGGGCGCATCGCGCTTGTGCTCACCATGGAGCTCCACGATCTCGGCGCGCGGGAACGAGCGGGCTGCCTCCTCGGCGAACCGCATCATCAGCACCGCGCCGAGTGCGAAGTTCGGCGCGTAAAAGCACGGCACCCCTCCGGCAAGGGCGAGCGCATGGACGGCCGCCTGGTCGAATCCGGTGGTGCCGATCACAACAGGGACACCTGCGTTCACGCAAGCGGCGACATTCGCCTCCACTGCGTCTGGCTGCGTGAACTCCACCGCCACGTCGCAGCCAATGGGCGAACCACCACGGCCGTCGATGACGTCGTGTCCGGCGGAGACGAGGGCGGGTGACAGCACCCGACCGACCTTCCCGGCGGCCCCGTACAGGCAGACCCTCACGCGGGCACCCGGAGCCGTTCGACGGCACGGTCGATCACCGTGGCGCGCGGTCCGATCGCAGCAACCGAGAGGTTCGCCGGATCGAAGAGATCGCGTGCCAGCGCGGTCACGTCTGTGTCGGTGACGGCGCGGAGCCGGCGGAGTGTCTCGTCGAGCGAGACGATTTCGGCACCAGAGACGATCGCTCTCCCCAGCCGATTCATCCGCGTGGGGATGCTGTCCTCGGCGAGTAGCAGCTTCGCCTCGATCGTCTCGCGCGCCCGTGCCAGTTCTCCCTCCCGGAGATTGCCGCGTCCGAGCTCGCGCAACTCGTGCCCGATCACGCCGAGACACGATGCGACGTTGGCCCCGCGGGTGCCGAGACACACGACCACCTGGCCCGTCTCGCGGTATGCGCAGCGATCCGAGTACACGCTGTAGGCCATTCCGCGCTTTTCGCGGATCTCCTGGAAGAGACGTGACGAGCCGGAGCCACCGACGATCGTGTCGAGCACTGCCGCCGCATACCGCCGCGGGTCGTCGATGCGGAGCCCGGGTCCTGTTAGAACGACGTGGTATTGCTCGGTGGGCCGTCGGAGAAACCGCACCGCAGGGCGTGCGGTGCGCCCGACCGCTCTCCCCCGTCGTGATGCGGTCATACGTGACGGGTCTCGACGGGCGCGGTTCACCAGGTCCTCGTGGCGAACGTTCCCTGCGGCAGCGAGAACAATGTTCGTGCCGTGGTAGGCGTGGCGGTGAAAGGACTGGAGCGCGTCGCGCGAGATGCTCGAGATCACATCGGCCGAACCGATCACGGGTCGTCCGAGCGGATGACCGGGGTAGAGAGCCTCTGCAGCAAGATCGTGGACGAGATCCTGCGGCTGATCGTCCACCATCGCGATCTCCTCCAGCACCACTTCGCGCTCCGTGTCGATGTCCGCGAAGGTTGGTTCGAACGCCATGTCGAGCATCAGATCCAACGCGCGGTGCGCCTGGCTCTCAGGGACACGCGTGTAGAGACACGTCGTCTCACGCGAGGTCGCCGCGTTCAGCTCACCGCCCATCCGGTCGGTGAGTTCGGCGATCTCGAGCGCGGTGTGCCGTGAGGAGCCCTTGAACAGCAGATGCTCGACGAAGTGCGCGACCCCCGCGCGGTTCGCAGGCTCATCGCGCGACCCGACGCCGATCCAGAGGCCGATCGCGACCGACCGCGCTCCGCGGATGCGCTCGGAGACGATCCGCTCGCCTCCCTCCAACTGCGTCAGCTCGTGCCCGGCCACACGATGGATCGTAACGGGCGCTCCCCGGCCAACCGGGGAAACCGAGCGGCCCGACCGCCTCACGGGGGCCGGGCCGTCGGTCGCGGTTCTAGCGGCGGCCGCCGCCGCCGCGGCGGTCGCGGTCGCGATCCCCACGGGGCTCGCGCGGCTCACGCGCCGGGGCGTCCTTCGCCCGCTCGATCAGCGTCTCGGGCTGAATCAGCTCACCGTTCTCGTGCTTCGCGACGAGCTTGAGCCCGATCCGGCCGCGCTCCTTGTCGACCTCCTGCACGATCACGTCGACGACGTCACCGCGGGCCATCACGTCCTCGATGTGCGCAACCCGGCCCGGGCCGACGTTCGAGACGTGCAACAGACCGTCGGTGCCCTTCTTCAGTTCCACGAATGCGCCGAACTCCGTCGTCTTCACGACCTTGCCGGTGTAGGTGTCGCCCACCTCAGGCTGCCTCATCATCGCATGGATCGCGGCGATCGCCGCATCGGCGTTCGTCCCCTCGGTCGCGTAGACGAGGATCGTGCCGTCCTCCCCGATGTCGATCTGGACCTGGAAATCGGCCTCGAGCGAGCGGATCGTCTCGCCGCCCTTGCCGATCACCATCCCGATGAAATCGGGGCTGATCTGAATCGTTGAGATGCGAGGCGCGTGCTCTGCGAGCTCGGCCCGCGGCGCGGCGATCGTCTCGGCCATCCGGTCGAGGATGAACACCCGCGCCCGCTTCGCCTGCTCGAGCGCGCTCCGCATGATCTCCTGCGTCACGCCGGTGATCTTGATGTCCATCTGGAGCGCCGTGATCCCGGTGGCGGTACCAGCGACCTTGAAGTCCATGTCTCCGAGGTGATCCTCGGCGCCCTGGATGTCGGTCAGGATGACGTGGTCGTCACCCTCCTTCACGAGCCCCATCGCGATGCCCGACACGGGGGCCACGATCGGCACGCCCGCATCCATGAGGGACATGGTGGAACCGCAGACCGACCCCATCGACGACGAGCCGTTCGACTCGAGCGTCTCGGAGACGAGACGGATCGCGTACGGGAACTCCTCGGTCGTCGGGATCACCGGCTCGAGGGCCCGCTGTGCGAGCGCCCCGTGCCCGATGTCTCGACGCTTCGGGCCGCGCATGAAGCCGGTCTCCCCGACCGAGTACGGCGGGAAGTTGTAGTGGTGCATGTACCGGCGCTCCGACTCGGTCGACAGATCGTCGATGCGCTGCTGCTCCTTGGCGGTGCCGAGTGTGCACACCGTGAGGATCTGCGTCTGTCCACGCGTGAACAGCGCCGACCCGTGCGTGCGCGGGGCAACCGTCACTTCGGTCGAGATCGGCCGGATCTCCTCGGTGCCGCGACCATCGGGCCGCCGCTTTTCGATTGCGATCTTCTTGCGGACGAGGTCCTTGTACAGCGCATCCGCGGCCTTCTTGACGTACGACCGGGTGAGCGTGTCATGCGCGCCCGCCTCGCCACCGGGAAACGGCAGCGCAAGCGTCTCGCCGACGCGGGTGAGAAGCAGGTCGCGCTTCCGCGACTTGAGCTCCTTCGAGTCCTGCTCGGCATCGGTGAGAGCCCGGAGCTCGGTCTCGAACTGCGCACCCACCGGCCCGACGACGGCCGCAAGTCGCTTCTTCTCGAGCAGCATCGAGAGCGCGTTCCGCACCTGCAGCTCACGCACGATGTCGGCCTCGGTGGAATCCATGCTGATCGGCGCGACGAGCTGCGAGACGAGCTCCGCAACGATCGCACCTGCATCCTGGAGCCCGTCGCTCTGGATCCGCGCGGCGACTGTGTCACCGTGCTGGGCCTCGACCTCAGCGCTCACCGCAGCGTCGATCCACTTCGGCTTACCGACCTGGCGGGCGAGGTCCTCGATCGCGTCGACGATCCGCACGATTTCACGGTGCGCAAGCTCGAACGCCTCGAGCAACGTCTCCTCGGGCACCTGGTTCGCCCCTGCCTCGATCATCGTGAGAGCCTCGCGCGTGCCGACCACGATCAGGTCAAGCGTGGAGCCCCCATCGAGCTCGGGGAATGTCGGGTTGAGGATGAGCTCGCCTTCGACGAGCCCGACGCGCACTGCACCCACCGGCCCGAGAAACGGGAGCGGTGAGATAGCGAGCGCCGCCGATGCGCCATTGATCGCGAGGATGTCATGCGGCACGACCATGTCGGCCGACAGCACGGTGCAGATGACCTGCACTTCGTTCCTGAACCCCTTGGGCCAGAGCGGCCGGATCGGGCGGTCGATCATGCGTGCGGTGAGCGTGGCGCGCTCGGACGCCTTGCCTTCGCGCTTGAAGAAGCCGCCGGGGATCTTCCCGGCTGCGTACATCCGCTCCTCGACATCGACGGTGAGCGGGAAGAAGTCCGCGTCTGGCCGTGACTCCTGCCGTCCGACGGCGGTTGCGAGGATCATCGAGTCCCCGCTGCGGACGACGACAGCGCCGTCCGCCTGCTTTGCGAGCTTGCCCGTTTCGAACGTGAGCGCACGGCCCCCGATCTCGACGGACACCGAGGCCTGATGCCCGGTGATGGTGGTGCTCATGTGGTGTGTCCCTTCAGTCTTCCGAATTGGCGGAAGGTGGAAGTTTGAGCCAGCCCCGCCGTGGCGAGGACTCGATCAAACACCCACCTCCCGTCCCGACGGGAACTAGCGGCGCAAGCCGAGTTCCTTCACGAGGGCGCGGTAGCCCTCGAGATCTTTTCTCTGCAGGTAGTCGAGGAACCGCCGCCGCTGGCCGACGAGCTTGAGCAGCCCGCGCCGGGAGAAGTGATCCTTCGGGTGCGTACGCAGATGCTCGGTGAGGTCGTTGATCCGTCTGGTCAGCATTGCGACCTGGACGTCTGTCGAACCCGTGTCCTGCGCATTCGCGCCGTGCTTGTCAATCAACTCCTGCTTTGTTTCCTTGGTGAGGGCCATTGCCGTCCTCTCGTGTTGATGTCTCCCAGGGCTCCGCGCTGCATGAAGGAGGCACGGCAGGCCGGGCCCGGGACGCGTCTGAGGATAGCAGCCGTTGCTACGAGGGCCGGGTCGCGCCGCGTGTCGCCTCCACGTCGAGCGCGATCTGTGCGACGAGATGAGCATCCGTCTCGAACACCCGCTCCTCGCGCAGCCGCTCCCACACCTCGACAACGAGCCGCTCACCGTAGAGATCGGCGTCGAAGTCGAGGAGGTACGGCTCGATGCGCCGTTCGCTGCCCCCGAAATGCGGGTTCGTGCCGATCGAAAGCGCGACCCGGTGGCCGCGCGCCCACCCGGCGTAGATGCCATCGCCCGGGCAGAGCCGCGCCGGGTCGAGCGCAATGTTGGCAGTCGGGAATCCGAGTTCGGTTCCGCGCCGGTCACCGACGACGACAACGCCATCGAGCTCGAACGGTCGGCCCAGCATCCGCGCTGCGGTTGTCACGTCGCCTGCGCGCACCGCGCCGCGGATCGCGGTCGACGAGACGCCTTCTGCTGGAGTCACGTCGAGAAGGCGCAGTCCCATCTCCGCAGCCAGTGCCGCGTCGCCGGTGCGCATGCGGCCGAACCGGAAACCGGATCCGACCGCGAGTGCCTCCGCTCCGATCCCGAGGAGATATCGCTCGATGAACACGCGCGCGTCGAGCGCCTGGGTCGTCGGCGTGAAGGGGACGATGAGCGTGGCGGTCGCCCCCACTTCCTCCAGGAGCTCGAGGCGGCGTTCGAGCGTCGAGATGAGCTCGACACGGTTGCCCATCGCAACGCGTGGATGCGGATCGAATGTGACCACCGTCGGGTCCAGCCCGGACTCGACAGCAGATCGAATGACCGAGCGGTGGCCCCGGTGGACACCGTCGAAGGTGCCGATCGCGACCGCGCGCGGTCGCCGCTCGAGTTCCTCCGGACAGCGGGCGACGATCACGCGGCCGCCAACCACCCCGCGAGCCGGCCGAGCACGGCCTCCAGCCCGACGACCGTGTGCTCATCCGCCTCGTCGACGCCGAATGGTCCGATCGAGACACGTCGGAGGCCCGCGCAGTGGCCGCCGAGCACGTCGGCGATCGACCGCACGTAGGTGCCCGATCCGACGTCGAGTTCGACCGTTGCGATGCCAGCGTCGTAGGCCAGGAGCTGCAACGCGTGGATGTGCATCGCGCGCAAAGGCATCTCGACCACCTCGCCGCGCCGGTGGCGGCGATAGGCGCGCTCACCGTCGATCTTTACCGCGGACGCCGTAGGGATCGGGAGCTCGACGACGCCCGAGAGAGTCAGGAGCGACCGCTCAAGTTCCGCACGGAGCGGTGGATCACGTTCGTCGAGGACATCGCCCTCGGTGTCTCCGGTGGTCGTGCGATGCCGGAGATCGATCTCGGTTACGTAGCGCTTGTCGAGCCGCATGAAGCGGTCCTGGAGCGCCGTCGCGCGTCCCGAGAGGAGAATCAGGAGGCCCGTCGCGAACGGATCGAGCGTCCCGCAGTGCCCTGTTCGTGCTCCTGTGCGACTCCGGACGCGTGCCACAAGAGCGTGTGACGACGGCCCTGCTGGCTTGTCCACGAGGACGACCCCGGTCGGGTCGAGCGCGCGGGGGATCGCCATCAGCCGGAGCCCGTCGCAGCCCGAAGGCTCCGGTAGGCCGCGAGCACGCGCGGGAGAATCTCGGCCGGAGGCAGCGCAGTGTCGAAGCCTGCCGCACCTGGGTGTCCGCCCCCGTCAAATGTCTTCG
Source organism: uncultured Gaiellales bacterium (assembly GCA_964461665.1). Taxonomy (GTDB): domain Bacteria; phylum Actinomycetota; class Thermoleophilia; order Gaiellales; family Gaiellaceae; genus Gaiella. The sequence goes on along the minus strand of CAYXAS010000011.1, from coordinate 39,368 downwards.
CGATGGCCGAAACATCCACCCCACCGGCGACCGAGCGGAGCGACCCCTTGTACTCGCCACCTCGTTCGGAGGGCAACTCGCGGATGAACAGCGACATCTCGACGCCATCGATCGACCGCAGGATCTCGACGATCGCCTCGGAGTCCGGCTCCGTCGCGCCGGCGGAGGCGAAGTCCGCGCGTGAGAGGAACGTCGTGACGACCCTGCCGTCGTCGTGCATCGCCATGTTGTCGAGCGCGATGTGCTGGAGGGAGAATCGCGAGAGCGGGTACGAGTCGTAGATGTGCGAGGCGATCTCGGTGGCGTCGGCGCCCGCCTCGAGCAGGTCCGCGGCGAGCCGGAGCGTGCTGGGTGAGGTGTTGCGGTACTGAAACCGCCCCGTGTCCGTGACGAGTGCCGTGTAGATCGCCCGCGCGAGTTGCGGGTCGAGCGAAACCCCGAGTTCGCGAGCGAGGCCGACCACGATCTCACCGGTTGCGGACGCCTGGACGTCGACGAGGTTCACGACCGCGAACCGCTCGTTCGTGCCGTGGTGGTCGATGTTCACCGAGGTCGCTGCGCGCGTCAACAGATCCTGCGCCGCGATGCGCCTCGCGTCGGCGCAGTCGACGGCGACGAGCACACGCGACTCGGTGTCGTCGGGAGCGGTGCGGCAGAGGCCGTGTTCGGCGAGTCCGAGAAACCGGAATTCGCGCGGGAGGTCGGCCGTGCCCCCGAGCACCATCACACTGTCCTTGCCGAGTGCGCGGAGCACGAGGTGTGTCGCGAGCAGCGAACCACACGCGTCGCCGTCGGGGTTGACGTGGGATGTAACAACGAACCGCTTGCCATCGCGCAGCGCCGTGAGCACCGCCTGCCTGTCACACGTCATCGGCATCCGGCCCCTCCGTGGGCGCGAGACCGTCGATCAGCCGCGTCATCGCGACCCTGTGCTCGATCGTGTCATCGTAGACAAACGCGATCCGTGGAGTCCGTCGCAGGCGGAGCTCTCTGCCGACGCGCGCCTGGAGCACGGGGGCGGCACTCTCGAGCGCACGGAGCGTCGCCTCCCTGACGCGCTCCGACCCGTACACACTCACCCAAACCTTCGCGTGGTCGAGATCGCTCGTCGTCTCGACAGCGGTGACCGTGACGAACCCGATCCGCGGATCCTTGAGGCTCGGGATCGCCTCCGAGAGCGCCTGGCGGACGCCCTCGTTCACCTTGCGCATCCGGGGCCTCACAGAGTCACCTCGTCGTCGAGGCTCACGATGCGCCTGTCGCGCCGGACGATGTCATACGCCTGCCCGCCGAGCCATCGTTCGGCGTCGTCGAGCAGTCGGTCCGCGTCGGCGGCACCGCGTGTCGCACAGGCAAGCGTCAGTCGCGACCGCTGCCACGCCTCGTGGTGGTCCACCTCGGCGATCGAGCAGCCGACGAGGTTGACGAGGTGCTGTTTCGCGGATCTCAGATGCATGCGCTTGTCCTTGAGTGACGCCGCGTCGGGAAACCGCAGTTCGACGCTGAGAATGTCGATGAACCCGGTGTGCATGGGACACCGATTCCAGCACGATCCGCCCGCAGCCGCGAGCGGGTCTTGCGAACCGCCGCTACGCCGATGCGGGCTGGCCGAGATCGGTGCGCTCAACCTCGCGGATTTCGAACACCTCGAGCACGTCAGCTTCCTTCACGTCGTTGAACCCTTGCAGCAGGATCCCGCACTCGAATCCCTCGCTGACTTCGCGCGCGTCGTCCTTGAAGCGTCTCAGTTGTGCGATCGACGTCTCGTGGATGACCGTCCCGTCGCGCACCAACCGAACCCGTGCGTTGCGCCGGACAATCCCGTTCGTGACCATGCAGCCGGCGATCGTCCCGAGGCGCGACACCTTGAACAGCGCCCGGACAGAGGCCTCGCCGAGGATCTCCTCGGTCGTGACCGGCGAAAGCAGCCCGACGAGCGCCTGCTGGATGTCCTCCATGAGCTTGTAGATCACCCGGTACGTGCGGATGTCGACACTCTCGCGCTCGGCAAGCTGCTTCGCCTCGACGCTCGGGCGGACATTGAAGCCGATCACGAGTGCGTTCGAGGCGGACGCGAGGTTGACGTCGTTCTCGGTGATCCCGCCGACACCCGTGTGAATCACGGAGACGCGAACTTCCGAGTGCTGAATCTTGCCCAACTCGCTGACCAGTGCTTCGACGGATCCCTGGACGTCGCCCTTCAGCACGAGGTTCAGGTCGCGCACCGCTCCCGCCTGCAGCTGCTCGAAAAGGGTCTCCAGAGACACCCGGCTGCGCGACCGCTGGGCGAACTGCTCCCGCCGGAGCCGTTCGGCGCGCTTCTCCGCAATATCCTTGGCCTGCCGCTCGTGCTCGACGACGCGGCACGTCTCGCCTGCGGGCGGCGGACGGTCGAACCCGAGGACCTCCACCGGCTCACCCGGTCGGGCCTCTCGGACCTTCTCGCCGCGGTAGTCGTAGAGCGCCCGGACCTTGCCAGCAGCGTCACCCGCGACGATCGCATCGCCGACGCGGAGCGTCCCGCGCTGCACCAGCATGGTCGCGATCGGGCCGCGACCGACATCGAGCCGCGATTCGACGATCGGCCCCGACGCTTCGGCATTCGGGTTGGCGCGCAGGTCGAGTTCCGCGTCCGCGACGAGGAGGATCCGCTCAAGCAGATCGTCGAGGTTCTCGCGGAGCTTCGCCGAGACCTCGGAAAACTGCGTCGATCCGCCCCACGCCTCGGGTTGCAGACCCTCGCTCGCGAGCTCGCTCTTCACCCGGTCGATGTTGGCGTCCGGGAGGTCGACCTTGTTGATCGCGACGACGATCGGCACGGCAGCGGCGCGTGCGTGCGAGATCGACTCGCGCGTCTGCGGCATCACGCCGTCATCTGCGGCGACGACGAGCACAGCGATGTCCGTCACCTTCGCACCGCGCGCACGCATGGCGGTGAAAGCCTCGTGTCCCGGAGTGTCGAGGAACGTCACCTTCCGACCCGCCACCTCGGCCTGGTACGCACCGATGTGCTGGGTGATACCACCCGCTTCCGTGTCGACAACCGACGTGGAACGGATCGCGTCGAGCAGCGATGTCTTGCCATGGTCGACGTGTCCCATGATCGTGACGACCGGCGGGCGCGACTCAAGGTCGCTCTCAGCGTCGGCTGCGACCTCGAACTCCTCATCGTCCGCTGCGTGGACGATCAACACCTCACGTTCGAGCTCGGTGGCGAGCAGCTCGACCTCCTCGTCGGAGAGCGACTGGGTGGCCGTTCTCATCGCGCCGACGCCCATGAGGATCGTGATGATCTTCGGCATCGGGACACCGAGCGCCTGCGAGAGATCCTTGACGGTGACCCCGGACTCGACGGTGGCCGGACCGACGGGAAACACCGGCGGCTGACGCGGCTGGGTCCCCAGCGGCGCCGTGCGATCGCGTCCGCCTCTTGCATCGCGGCCCCGTGCGCCCCCGCCATCGATCACGACCCTGCGCCGGCGTCCTCCGGCACCGCCACCGCTTCCGCGGGGGCGGATCGGCCGATTCGGTTTGTTGGGTTCGTCAGCCATTCGAGACCTCAGTGTAGAGACGGGTGAGCGAGCGATCGACGGTGACGGGCATCCGGAGGGTCCGCGCGAAGGCGCGCCGCGAGAGCGCGCGCTCGAAGCACGCGACGTCGTCGCACGTGTACACGCTGCGCCCTGCGCCGCCAGTCACGGGCACGAGGGCTCCGCCGCAGGCCCCAAAACGTTTGAGGAGCCGCTGCGGGCCGCGTCGACCGCACCCCGCGCACGTCCGTGTCGTCGCATCACTCGCCGTCGTCTTCTCCGCGCTCGTCGGCCGCAATCTCCGCATCGGTCGCCGCAGCAAACACGACCGTTCCCTCTCCGCCTTCGAGGAGTGCCTGGTGCGCAGGGACGCCGCAGAACTTCGATCCGGCGACCGAGGTGTTCGGGCAGCGGCGGCCGTTCGAGAGGAGCGCGAGACAGCGCCCCGCGAACGCCCCGGAGTCGTCATCGCCCACGAAGGCGGCGTCCGCCTCCGACTGCGCGAACTCGGTGTCCGACTTGATGTCGACCTTCCAGCCCGTGAGTCGTGCCGCTAGCCGGGCGTTCAGGCCCTCCTTGCCGATCGCCAGCGCGAGCTGGTCATCGGGAACGACCACAGTCGCCTCGCGGGTCTGGTCGTCGATGTAGACCTCCCGCACGCGTGCGGGTGAGAGCGCCTTTGCGACGAAGCGGGCGGGCTCGGCGTTCCACGGGATGATGTCGATCTTCTCGCCGCGCAGCTCTGACACGACCATCCGCACGCGCGAGCCGCGCGGCCCGACACACGCGCCGACCGGGTCGACGCCCTGTGTGTGTGATTCGACCGCGATCTTCGAGCGATACCCCGGCTCGCGGGCGACGCCGCGGATCTCGACGAGTCCGTCAGCGATCTCGGGCACCTCGATCGCGAACAGTTCCTCGATCAGCTTGGTCGATCGGCGCGACAGGATGACCTGCGGGCCCTTGGTGCCAGAGCGGACCTCGACGATGACAGCCTTGATGCGCGACCCCTGCTCGTACCGTTCCCCATCAACCTGCTCTGAGCGCGGGAGGAGCGCCTCGACACGTCCGAGATCGACGAGGACGTTGTTGCGATCGCCTGTCTGCTGGACGATCCCCGTCACGACCTCGTTCTGGCGATCGACGTACTCATCGTACATGATCGCGCGTTCGGCCTCGCGGATGCGCTGCTGGAACACCTGCTTCGCGGTCATTCCGGCGATGCGCCCGAAGGTGCGGCCGAAGTCGCTCGGCGTCACGTCGGTGCGCTTCATCTGCCCGTCGGGTATCTGCGACCAGTCGAGGTCGAGCTCATCGGGATTGACGAAGGTGTGGTGGCGCTCGCCGCTCTCCTTCTCGAGCCGCTCCAGCTCGTCGAGTCGCGCCTCGTACGCCTCCTCAAGCAGCCGTTCCTCGAGGTCAGCAGGAATCTCGATCGCGTAGACCCGGTACTCCCCCTCCTGGTCGAGTTCGACCACGGCGTGGCGTTCCGCTCCCGCAGTCTTCTTGTAGGCGGCAAGGAGCGCTGCTTCGAGCGCGGCGATCAGCGTGCCTTCCTCGATCCCCTTCTCTCGCTCGAGCGCGCGAATTCCGTCGATGATCTCCTGGCTCATGGCTCCCATCCTTCGTCGATGAGGTTCGCCCGGACGATCGTGTCGACCGGAATCTCGTGTGTCGTGCCCTCGTGCTCGACCGTCACGACGCCGTCCCCTGCGGCGCCGATGGGGCCGCGGAACCGCGTGCGCCCATCGATCTTGCGGTCGGTTCGCACCTGGACGGTTTTCCCGACAGCCGCCGCGAAATGTTCGATCCGACGCAGCGGGCGCTCCGGCCCCGGCGACGAGACGTCGATGGACCATGTCTCGCGGTAGGCGTCGAGCAGCCCCGTGACACGAGAGCACAGATCGAAGTCGACGCCGCTCTCGTGGTCGATGTAGACGCAGAATCGGTTCGGGGAGACCAGCTCGACCGCGAGCACTCTGACCGACGGGAGCGCGCGCTCGACCGTCGGCGCGATGGCCGCAACGAGGCTGCGTTCTCGTTCAAATGTGGTCGTCGCCATCGAACCTGCCCTCCGGACGAAAAATGGGCGCTCCCGCGCCCATTTCGCCAAACCGGTGAAATGAAGTGACAGGAGAGTAGCACCCGTTTGTGACGACCGTCCGATCGCTCAGGCGTCGATCACGATCGTCACGGGGCCGTCGTTGACGAGTGCCACCCGCATCGTCGCACCGAAGCGGCCCGTCTCGACCGGAACTCCCTCAGCGCGCAGGGCGGAACACACGCGGGCGACCAGCGCCTCCGCTCCAGCCGGGGCCGCTGCAGCCGTGAATCCTGGTCGGCGGCCCCTCGAGACGTCCGCGAGGAGGGTGAACTGGCTCACGACCAGCGCCTCCCCGGCGATATCGACGATCGACCGGTCGAACCGCCCGTCCCCGTCAGGGAACAGACGCAGTCGCGCGATCTTCGCGGCGACGCGGTCGGCGGTGGCCTCATCGTCACCGGTCGCGACGCCCACGAGGATCAGCAGCCCGACGCCACAGCTCCCGATGACCTCGCCATCGACGGCCACCGACGCTTCGCTGACCCGCTGGAGGACGACACGCACGGCGGCATTCTCACCCGCGACGGCCCGTAGGGTGCAGCAGGTGGACGTTGTCGATGTCACCGATCGCGAACAGATCGCCCAGTTCTGCCGTCGGCGGCCCGCCGTCCACGCATATCTCCTCGGCGATCTTGATGACTTCTTCTGGCCGCATACCCGCTGGTTCGGCCTAGAGGAAGGTGGGGAGCTGCTCGAGCTCGCGTTGCTCTACACCGAGCCGGAAACGCCCGTCGTGCAGGCGTTCGCCGAGACGGGCACCGCGATCCTTGCACAGCTCCTCCGCACGATCTCGGTAAGCCTCCCCACTCCGCTGTACGCGCACGTCACGTCCGAGTGCCTCCCGCAGCTGGCGGCGGATCGTGCGGTCGTGACGGCCGCCCCGCATCACAAACTCGCGCTCGACGCGCTGAACACGCCACCCGGTGGCCCGGAGGTGGTCGTGCTCGGCCCGGAGGCGCTTGACGAGGTCGAGGCTTTCTACGCGGTTGCGTATCCCGGGGGATGGTTTCGAGCGCGGATGCTCGAGACGCGCCGGTACGTCGGTGTCCGTGAGGGCGGCGCGCTTGCTGCCGTCGCAGGCGTCCATGTGTATTCGCCCGAGTGGCGGGTGGCGACGCTCGGGAACGTCGCCACGCTGCCGCGCGCACGCGGCCGGGGTCTCGCGCAGCAGGTGTGCGCGCGGCTCTGCGACTTGCTCCTCGGCGACGGGATCGAGACGATCGGGCTGAACGTCCGCGGCGACAACGAGGCGGCGCTTGCTGTCTACCGAGCGCTCGGGTTCATCGAGGTATCGCGGTATGTCGAGGCGGAATTGGGTCCCACGGGGCACTCGTAGCGCTCAGCGGTGCCCGAAGTGGTGGGCGGACGGTAGAGCCGCGAGCGCATCCTGCGCGCGTGAAAGGTCGCGAACGAGACCGGTGAGCGTCTCGAATCGATCGACCACGAGGTTGCGGTTGCGTTCCACCCGCTCCAGCCGCCCGTGCGCGAGGAGTAATGGCGCGGAGCGCACGAGCGCGCGCTGCGCCTCGTATGCCCGGTTCGGCACGACGAGGTTCATCTGCCCGTGTTCGTCCTCGAGCAGCATGAAGACAATCCCGTTCGCGGTCGAGGGGCGCTGCCGTGCGATCACGAGCCCTGCAAACGCGATGCGTGCGCCGTGGCATTCGTCCTCCAGGTCGAGGCTCGACCGGGTCTCTGCCGGGAGATGTGGCCGCAGGAGCGTCATCGGGTGGGTTCCCGCCGAGAGCCCGGTCTCGCGATAGTCGGCAAGAAGCCGCTCCCAGCGGGTCAGGTCGGCGAGTTCCGGTGTTCCGACCGTCGGTTCCAGCTCGAGCGCGAGCTGCTTCACCGCTCCGCGCGTGCCCTCCACGGTGACGGGTCTCGAGGCGAGCCCGAGTTCCCACAGGAGGTCGCGCCGCCGGTCGCCAAGCGAGTCGCACGCGCCTCCGCGCACCAGCGCGCGGAGCGCCTCGCGGGTGAGTGGCGCCCGACGGGCGAGGTCGCCGACATTCGCGAACCGCCCGTGCTGCTCTCGTTCGTGGACGAGCGCTCGCGCGACGTTCTCCCCGACCGAGGCGATGTATGCGAGACCGATCCTGACTCCGTTTGTGCTCCCTGTCGACTCCAGCGAACAACGGGCCCTGCTCGCATTCACATCGGGTGGAGACACGATGACACCCCGTCGTTGCGCGTCCCGCACGAGGCTCGCGGGTGGGTAGAACCCCATCGGCTGCTCGTTCAGAAGACCGCAGAGGAACTCCGCCGGATAGTGGCGGCGCAGCCACGCGGACTGGTACGCGAGTAGCCCGAATGCGGCCGCGTGCGCCTTCGGGAACCCGAAGCCGGAGAATCCGACGAGTGTGTCGTAGACCGCGTCCGCCGTCACCTCCGTCACGCCGTTCTGCAGAGCGCCGTCCACAAACCTCGTGCGGTGGGCCTCGAGTGCCGCCCTGCTTCGCTTGCGGCTCATCGCCCGTCTCAGCGCCTCGGCCTCTCCGATCGTGAATCCCGCGAGTGCGACTGCGACATCCAGAACCTGATCCTGGAACACGACGACACCGAGGGTCGAGGCAAGCGGCTCGCGCAGCAGTTCGTGCGCCACCGGAAATACGTACGAGGGGTCGTCCCGCAACCTGCGGCGGTGCTCGATGTACGGGTGCACAGACTTCCCCTGGATCGGGCCGGGACGGACGAGCGCCACCTGCACCGTGAGATCGTCGATCGTGGCGGGACGCGTCCGCAGCAGGCTCTGCATCTGTGCGCGGCTCTCGATCTGGAACACCCCGACCGTGTCGGCCCTCTGGATGTCGTCGAAGACAGCCGGGTCGTCGAGTGGGATCCGGGAGAGATCGATCGTGGTGGCGTGCGCGTTCGCGATGAGATCAACGCACTCCTCGACGCACGACAGCATCCCGAGTCCGAGCAGGTCGATCTTGAGGAAACCCGCATCCGCGCAGGAGTCCTTGTCCCACTGGCAGAGGCGACGGCCCGCCATTGCGGCTGGCTGAACGGGGACAAGCTCCACGAGGGGACGCGACGAGATCACCATTCCCCCCGGGTGCTGTGACACATGACGCGGAAGACCCGCGATCTCCCCGGTCAGAAATCGGAATGCGCGCCACCGGCGCGACTCGAGTTTCTGCCCCGCGTCCGGGAGCGCATCCACCTCCGCCGCGACCTGCTCGGCATGCCAGCCGTCGGTGACCCGCGCGAGCCGCTCAAGCTCGGAGGCAGGCAGCCCGAGTGCTTTCCCCACGTCACGAATCGCGCCTCGCGAGCGGTACGTCGGGAAGCTCGCGACGAGCGCCGCGTGCTCGGAGCCATAGCGCTCGATCACCGCCACGAGGAGGCGCTCGCGGATGTCGCGCGGGAAGTCGAGATCGATGTCGGGAGCCGAGACGAGTTCCCGGTTGAGAAACCGACCGAGTGACAGGTCGTTCGCGACCGGATCGACGTGCGAGAGGCCCGTCAGGTAGCAGACGATCGAGCCGACCGAGCTTCCACGTCCCCGCCCCGGTGGGAGGAAGGACCGCGGTGTATCCCGTCCGCGGAGCTCGAGTGCGCAGACACGGGCCAGCTCGAGAACCTCGTGGTGGAGCAGAAAGAACCCCGCGAGACCGAGCTCGTCGATCAGCCCGAGCTCTGTCCGCAGGCGGTCGTGTGCCCGGGTTCGGAGCGCACGATGCGCGGTCGCATACCGCCCGACGATCGCGTGCTCGCAGATCGCGCTGAGCTGGTGGATCGCCGGGCTCGAGCCCTCCGAGAAGTCCGGGTACCGGTAGCCGAGCTCCCGGGTGAGATCGAACGTGAGCCGCTCGGCAAGCCTCCCCGAGCGTTCGATGGCGCCCCGGTCGATCTCGCGAAACCGCTCCCGCATCGCATCCGCGCCGACGAGCACCGACTCGCGGTTTCCCCGTCGCTCGACCTCACACCCGTCGAGCGACGTTCGGCATCGGATCGCGACGAGCACATCCTGGAGCAGCGCGCGGCGCGGCTCGTGTGCGTGCGCGTTGCCAGTCGCAACCGTCTCGACACCCAGGTTCGCTGCCAGATCGCGGAGATGCGCCAACCGTCGCTCGTCCCCGCGTGCGAGTGGGCGTTGCAACTCGACGTGGAAGCGGTCACGTCCGAATGCGGCGGCGAGCCGTGCGGTGCCCGCCGGATCGCGAAGCCCGAGTCCGCTGTCAGCACATCCCGACAGACAGACAAGACCGTCGGCGTGTTCCGCAATCGTCTCGAGCGCCACGGCTGGCTGGAGCAGACTGCGATCCTCACGGCTCGGGGAACGGGTAGCTGCGTGAGCAGCGGTCAGGATGCGACAGAGGTTCGCGTAGCCGCGGGCTGTCTCGACGAGAAGTGTCACGTGCGCGCCGCCCACGACTGTCACCTCGGCCCCGGTGATCGGACGCACACCGAGTGCCTTCGCCGCGTGTGCGAACTCGAGCGACCCGTACACGCCGTCGTGATCGGTGAGCGCCAGCGCTTCGTAGCCGAGCGCCGCGGCCCGGGCCGCAAGCTCCTCCGGCTGCGAGGCGCCATCGAGGAACGAGAACGCCGAGTGGCAGTGAAGTTCGACATATCCCTGTCCCGCAAGCCTCGATCCGCGGGGGCGGCTCGAGGCGCGGGAGATCCCCG
>CAYXAS010000011.1:0-28999 GCA_964461665.1 uncultured Gaiellales bacterium | reverse complement strand
GCTGGCGCGGCCGCGGGCGACGTGTCCGTCCGTCCACGTGGGTCGCCCTGTCCCGCAAGCCTCGATCCGCGGGGGCGGCTCGAGGCGCGGGAGATCCCCGCCTGCGGCGGAGCAGATCCCTGAAGCGCGTCCGCTGGCGCGGCCGCGGGCGACGTGTCCGTCCGTCCACGTGGGTCGCCCTGTCCCGGATCGCGCGGGGTGTCGCGGATACTGGGCGCATGAACCGCGAGGCGCGCAGCCGCTACGACGACATCGTCGATGCGATCACCGGCTGGGAGAGCGACTGTCGAGCCTCCGTGATCTTCGGGATGCCGTGCGTGAAGCGCTCCGGCCGGGTGGTGTTCGGCCTCTCGCGCACCGGGATGGTGTTCAAGCTCACCTCCCACACGATCCACGCACGGGCACTCGCGCTCCCGGGAGCGCACCTGTTCGATCCCTCCGGTCGTGGCGAGTCGTTCCGCCAGTGGGTCGTCGTGCCGCCGGCGCAGATGGGAGAGTGGGAGCCGCTCGCTGCAGCCGCCGTGGGTCAGGATCACGGGATCCATCCAGGCCCTACGCCCGCTGTGTGAACCACCGGCCCTGCTCCCGGTCGAGAAAAACACACGTGTTTCGCCCGCTTTCCAGCACCACCTCGAAGTAGCGGCGGTCGATCGGCGTCTCCGTCCACCACCGATCGGTTACCCGCCACTCCTCCCGTACCACCGCCACCCCTTCGCGATCCACCCGGGAGGGTGTCCCGTCGAGACCGGCCTCGACGAGCGCAGGCCGCGGCGCGTTCATCCGGCTCGCCACGGCTCACACCTCGCGGGGCACGACGATCGCCCGGGCCTCCGGCACCCTCGACCACGGCGCGACCTCCACCACCTGGCAGACCGCAGTCGGGCCAGCGCTCGCGCGTGCCTGGCGCACACCCTCCCGCAGCCGCTCGGCGGCTTCCGCCCCTTCGGGCGAGACGAAGGCGAGCTGTGTCCCGACGTGATCCGCGAGCGCGACCGCCTCCAATCTCAGCTCCTGCACCGGCGCGGGGATCTCGGACAGCCGGGGAGCAAGCGCGGCCCGCAGCCGGTGACGTTCGGCGGTCGCATCGCGCAGCGTCACCGTCCGCTGCCAGGAGCCGCCCCCAGCGAGGCTCGCTTCGAGCGCGAGCTTACGGAAGGGGCGCCCCGCCCGTTCGGGTCGTGCTGTTAGCTGGTCGAGGAGTACTCCAAGTGCGCGCCGCAACGTCAGCTCGTTACCGATCGCCTCGGGGAAGGAGAGCGACTCCACCAGCTCTGCCGCAGGCGATCGCCCGTGCACCCGGCATCGTTCACCGCCGCGCGCGAGGCTCCACGCCCGCTTCCCCTCTACCCCCAGGCGCTCGGCGACGGCTCCGCCGGGGAGGCGGGCGAGATCCCCGAGGCTGCGGATCCCGAGCGCTTCCAACTCGGCGTACCGGCCCGCATCGAGCGGGAGAAGTGTGAGGGGGAGTGGCTCCAGGAACCGCTCCTCCTTCCCCTCGACGATCAGTGCCTCCCCTGTGCGGGCGACACTTGCTGCAGCGAGCGCGACGAACCGACGGCTTCCGGCTCCCGCGCGGGGACCCCAGGCAGGCCCGACCGCATCGAGCGCACGTTGGAGTGCGGGCTCCACCCCGCCATACAGCCGCTCCACTCCGGCGGTCTCGAGCATTACCGTCCCGGGCTCGAGCGGTTCGACCGCGAAACCCGCATCCTCGAGCCGACGCAGGATCCCCTCCCACTCCCGCTCGACCGCGGCGGGATCGGGCTCCACCAGTTCGAGCGAGGGGCAGGTTGCGAGGGCTTCACCCAGCTCCATCCCCGCACGCACCCCGAGCGCCTCCGCCGCCTGCGTGACGGGTCCGAGCCGGGATCGTCGGCCGGCCTCCGAGACGAGCGCGGAGGGCGCACCGTCGAACCGTGGTCGTGCTCGGAGCGCGGCCCGCAGGGGGAAACCGGTGACGGTGATGCAGACAATCATCAGAGAACATATGTTCTAGCGAACATATGTTCTCACGTCAAGATCTGCCTTTAGGGACTCAGCGCATTCCGCGGCACGCGGTGGTCGAGCTTCCGCCCACCCACAGCACCCCTCCACCCGGAGCGAGGTAGATCAGGGGGACGTGCGAATCTCGGCCACGGCACCGTCGAGCGCGACCAGGCGCGGAACGACATCGAGGACGTCCTCGCGTGCGACCCATGCGATGTCGGCCTCGAGCTCCGGCCCGTGATTGATCAGGTTGCGGCCCGAGCGGGACGTGCGGAATGCCTCCTCGGCCGTCGCGTAGGAGTGGACGAGCCGGACCGCGGTCTCGGCGGCGTCTGTCCTCTCCCATCCGAGGCACTCGACAATGCGCCCGGCGACGAAGGTGTCGTCGAGGCACGGGTCACCCTTGACCCCGGCGCAGAACACCACGACGTCCTCGCCGTGCGATCGCACCGCCTCCACCACCGCCCGGAGGTTCAGCAAGCTGGCGATGAGCACGCGGTCGCAACGCATCGCGGCTGTCACGATCGCGCGTGTTCCATTGGTCGTGGACATCGCGAGCGTCGCCGACCGGGGCGAGAGGTACTCCTGCGGCGAGTTCCCGAGATCGAACCCCTCGATCCGCACGCCGAGTCGTTCGCCACCGAGCGTCACCGAGGGGCCTGCAAGTGCCCGTGCATCCTCGACCTCCGCAGCGCACAGGACGCGCTCGTAGCCAGCCGCGAGCGCCTGGGCGATGGTCGAGGTGGCGCGGATCACGTCGACGACGACCCCGGTGGGCGCCGACGCAGCCTGGTCCGGGGTGAAGGCGACGTGGGCGAGCATCGGCCGAACGCTAGCCTGCGCCGTCGTGACCGAGGTACCGCACTGCCACCGCCACCCCGGCCGCGAGACGCGGGTCTCGTGCTCCGAATGCGGTCGCCCGATCTGTGAGGACTGCATGACGTTCGCGCCGGTCGGGATCAAGTGCCCTGATCACGCGGGCGGGAGCGTGCCGACGACACCGGGTCGCGCCCAGGTGAGGCGGATCCCCGTGCGGCGGTCGATCCCGCGGGTCAGCGCACGTCCCGTCGGGACGACGGCGCTCGTGGCTCTGAACATCGCCGTCTTTCTGGTCACGGTGGGTCTGGGATCCGGGCTCTCCTCACCCGGCGGCGACCTCTACGAACGCGGAAGCCTCGTCGGGATCCTCGTCGGCAGTGGCGAGTGGTGGCGGCTCGTGACCGCGGTCTTCCTGCACGCCGGCGTGGTCCACCTCGCGTTCAACATGCTCGCGCTCTGGTTCCTGGGTTCGGCGATGGAGCAGGCGCTCGGGACGCGGCGGTTCCTGCTGCTCTATCTCGTCTCCGGGCTTGCCGGTTCAGCTGGCGCCATCCTGCTCACCGACCCCTTCGCCTATACGGTCGGCGCCTCGGGTGCGATCTTCGGGACGATGGGGGCGCTCATCGTGCTCGAGTACCTCGCGACAGGGACGCTGGCCGGTCAGGCGATGGGGCTTCTCGTGGTGAACCTCGCGATCACGTTCACGATCCCGAGCATCTCGAAGGGGGGACACCTCGGGGGGCTCGTCGGTGGCGTTGCTGCCGGCTATGCGCTCATGCGCCTCGAGCGCAGACGCCGTGGTCTCGGAGTCGTGCTCGCTATCGGCGTCGCGGTCTTGAGCGTCGCGATCGCGTGGTGGCGCGTCCGTTCGTACGACCTCTAGCCCGCTCGGGGCTCAGCCACCCACCGCTACCGCGACAACACCTGCGTCGCTGAGCGCGGCCTGCGCGGCCGCGAGCCGGGCTACCGGCACGCGGTAGGGGGAGCAGCTGACGTAGTCGAGCCCGAGGGAGTGACAGAACGAGATCGACCGAGGTTCGCCGCCGTGCTCACCGCAGATCCCGAGCTTCAGTCCGGGCTTTGCATCGCGCCCTCGCTCGACCGCGATGCGCATGAGCTCGCCCACGCCGTCACGGTCGAGGACCTCGAACGGGTTGCGGTCGAGGATCCCTGTCTCGAGGTAGTGGGTCAGGAACTTCCCCTCCGCATCGTCGCGCGAGAAGCCAAGCGCGGTCTGCGTCAGGTCGTTCGTCCCGAACGAGCAGAAATCGGCCACGGCTGCGATCTCGTCCGCGCGCACGCACGCGCGCGGCAGTTCGATCATCGTCCCGCAGAGGTAGTCGACCGAAGGTTCCTCCGCGGCGACGCGCTCGGTGAGCGCCCGCAGTCGCCTCAGCTCCTCGCCGAACCCGACGAGCGGGTGCATGATCTCGACCTGCGGCGCCTCGCCCGTCCGCTCGGTCACCGCGCGGGCCGCCCGCACGATCGCTCGCACCTGCATCTCGTAGATCTCCGGGAACTGGAGCCCCAGCCGACAGCCGCGCGTTCCGAGCATCGGGTTCGCCTCGCGCAGCGCACCGATCCTCCGGCGCATCGCCTCCGTTGTCGCCTCCTCGATCGGTGGGAGGAACTCGTGCAACGGCGGGTCGAGAAGGCGGACGGTGACGGGATACCCGGCCATCGCCTCGAAGATCCCCTCGAAGTCGCGTTGCTGGATCGGGAGCAGCCGGTCGAGCGCCGCCCGGCGATCAGCCGCGGTGTCCGCGAGGATCATCTCGCGGACGACGGGAAGTCGGTCGGGAGCCATGAACATGTGCTCGGTTCGGCACAACCCGATCCCTTCCGCACCGAACTCTCTTGCCTTCGCGGCGTCCTCGGGTGTATCCGCGTTTGCTCGGACTCGAAGCCGCCGAACGCCGTCGGCCCATCCGAGCACGGTTTCGAAGAACGGATCCACGGCTGGAGCAACGAGCGGTGCTGCTCCGACCATGACGCGGCCGGTGCCACCGTCGATCGTCACGATGTCGCCCTCGTGCACGAGGTGTTCGCCGATCTGCACCGTTCGCGCGGCCGTGTCGATCGAGAGGGCTTCGCAGCCCGCGACGCACGGTTTGCCCATCCCCCGTGCGACCACGGCAGCATGCGACGTCATCCCTCCGTGCGCGGTGAGCACCCCGGCCGCATGGATGAGACCGTGGATGTCGTCGGGCGTCGTCTCCCACCGAACTAGGATCACCGCCTCGCCGCCTCTTCCCCGCTCCTCGGCCAGGTTCGCGTCGAGCACGACGGCACCGCACGCAGCACCCGGCGAGGCGTTGAGACCCTGTGCGGCGACTTCGAGTTCCGCCTCCGGGTCGATCATCGGGTGGAGCAGTTGATCGAGTTGGTCGGCATCGATCCGCACAACGGCCTCATCGCGTCCGATCAGCCCTTCGTCAACCATCTCCACGGCGATCCGCAAGGCCGCCCGCGCGGTGCGCTTGCCGGTGCGCGTCTGGAGGATGTAGAGCGTCCCCTCCTCGACCGTGAACTCGATGTCCTGCATCTCGCGGTAGTGCGCCTCAAGGGTCGCGAGGGTCGCGACGAGCTGGTCGAACGCAGCCGGGAGAACATCCCGCATCCGCTCGATCGGCTCGGGCGTTCTGATTCCCGCGACGACATCCTCCCCCTGTGCGTCGGTGAGAAACTCGCCGTAAAGTCGGCTCTCGCCCGTCGACGGATCCCGGGTGAAGCAGACGCCGGTCCCCGAGGTCGCCCCCTTGTTCCCGAACACCATCTGGACGACGTTGCAGGCTGTGCCGATCGTGTCGGGGATGTCGTACGTCCGGCGATACACACGCGCGCGCGGCGTGTCCCACGACGCGAAGACCGCGCGGTAGGCGCGGCGCAACTGGGCGCGTGCGTCCTGTGGAAATGCGGCGCCGACCTCGCGTTCGTAGAGGGTGAGAAACGTCGTCACGAGGCTTCGGAGGTCTTCCCCGGTCAGGTCGGTGTCCGCCGCGGCCCCTCGCTGCGCTTTGAGCATGACGAGCGCATCCTCGAACAGGTGCGGCTGGACGCCATCGACCACCTCGCCGAACATCTGGATGAGCCTCCGGTACGAGTCGTACGCGAAACGGGGGTTCCCGGTCAGCCGCGCGAGGCCCTCGACGGCGGTGTCGCCGAGGCCGAGGTTGAGGATGGTGTCCATCATCCCGGGCATCGAGACCGCCGCGCCCGACCGCACCGACACGAGGAGCGGCGCCTCAGAGTCGCCGAACCGGAGTCCGGTCCGGGCCTCGAGCCGCGCTATGTGTTCGTCGATTTCGGGATCGAGCCCCTCGGGGACCGTTCCGCCGGCCGCCATCCACGCGCGGCACGCGTCTGTCGTGATCGTGAACCCGGCCGGGACGGGTATCCCGAGCCGCGTCATCTCACTGAGACCGACGCCCTTACCGCCGAGGAGTTCGCGCCCCCCAGCGTCCTCGTCGAAGCTGTAGACGTACCGCACCGCACGATCGTCGCACACGCGGCAGACCGCGCCTGACAGTTCCCGCTACCGACGCGCGCGGGCCCGCAGCTCTGCCACCCATGCGAGAGCGCGCAGCCCGATCCAGATCGGCGTGAGCAGCACGTAAAGGGCGAGGAGACCGAGCCCGAGGGCCGGGAGCCACATCGCCCAGTACCGGATCGGGACGCTGCCCTTCTCTCGCATGTCGCGCCGGACGCCCCACGCCAACCGCCCGTACTTCGCATTCGGCGAGCTCAGCTCAGTCCTCGGCTTCCGCGGTGTCGCGCTGGCGGGCATCGACGAGCCTGATGATCCGCATCGCGGTCTCCTCGACCGAGAGCTCCGAGACGTCGATCACGGGACACCGCAGTCGGCGGTGGATCGCGCCAGCCAGTTCCAACTCCTCGTGGATCGCGCCCATCTCCGCGTAGCGGCCGCGGGGGGCGCCCATCGACCGAACCCGCTCACCGCGGATCTCGGCGAGACGCGCGGGGTCGATCGTGAGCCCGACGATCTTCCGGCGATCGACCTCGAACAACGCTGCAGGCGGGTCGACCCCCCGTACCACGGGAACATTCGCGACCTTGTGCCCGAGATAGCCCAGGTAGATCGAGAGCGGGGTCTTGGATGTCCGCGACACCCCGACGAGAACCATGTCCGCCTCGTCGAGCCCACCCCCCACCCCGTCGTCGTACTTGACCGCGAACTCGATCGCGTCGATTCGCCGGAAGTACGCATGGTCGAGCGGCGCACGCACGCCTGGCTCCATGCGCGCCGCGACACCCGCGACACGCGAGATCGCATCGATTGGGTGGCCGAGCAGATCGCAGTAGTGGACACGCGCACGGCGACACAGGAGCCGCATGGCATCACGCAGGCCGGGCTCGACGAGCGTGTAGATCATCACCGCTGGTCGACCGCGTGCGGCACTCACCGCCAGCCGTAGGTCTTCCTCCGATTCGACACGCGGGTGTCGCACCTCTTCGAACACGAGTCCGGCGAACTGCGCCTCGAGCGCGAGCACGAGCTTCGCGGCCGTCTCACCGGTCGAGTCCGACACGATGTGCAACTCGACCGAGGCGGTCTCCATCGCGAGACCCTACCGTCGCGCGATCGGGGTGACCGTCGCGCCGGTGAGGGCGACGAGATCGCTCGGCGCGACCTCGATCTCCAGCCCACGCCGACCGCCGCTGACGTGGATCGTGTCGTGCGCGAGCGCGGAGTCGTCGAGGATCGTGGGGAGCCGCTGCCGCTGCCCGAGCGGACTGATCCCACCAACGACGTAGCCCGTGGCACGCTCCGCCGCCCGCGCTTCGGCGAGGGCAGCGCGCTTCCCGAGCGCGCGCAGGTCGAGTTGATCGCTGACCGGGATGATCGCAACGGTGAGCACGCCGTCCACGTCGGCGACGAGCGTCTTGAAGACGCGGTCCGGATCGAGTCCGAGTTTCGCGGCCGCCTCGACCCCAAACGACGAGCCCTCGTCGTGCGCGTACTCGTGGATCACGAACCAGATCCCAGCGCGCTCGAGCGCCACGATCGCCGGAGTGCCCTTCCCTGCCACGCGCCGAGGGTAGAGGACGGCCCGGCCGCGCTGCCGGGTACGGTTGGGGCATGGCTGACGCGCTGACGATGGATGCGATCGTGTCGCTCTGTCGGCGTCGCGGCTTCGTGTTTCCGTCGTCGGAGATCTACGGCGGGCTGGGGTCGTCGTACGACTACGGCCACTACGGCGTGCTTCTGAAGGAGAACGTCAAGAGCCGCTGGCTCGAGTCGATGGTGCGCGAGCGAGATGACATCGTTGCGCTCGACTCGGCGATCATCCTGCATCCCCGGATCTGGGAAGCGTCGGGCCACGTCGGCGGCTTCACCGACCCCCTGATCGACTGTCGTGTGTGCAAGCGGCGGTTCCGGGCCGATCAGATCGCCGACTCCGCCTGCGGGCAGCGGCCCAGCAAGCAGCCCGGCGAGGCCGACGCCTGTGATCTGACCGAGGCGCGCCAGTTCAACCTCATGTTCGAGACGCGCGTCGGCCCGCTCGAGGAGACCGGAACGCGCGTGTTCCTCCGGCCCGAGACCGCCCAGGGCATCTTCGTGAACTTCAAGAACGTCGCGCAACTCGCACGCCGCCGGCCCCCGTTCGGGATCGCGCAGGTCGGGAAGTCGTTCCGGAACGAGATCACACCGGGGAACTTCATCTTCCGCACGCTCGAGTTCGAACAGATGGAGATGGAGTTCTTCGTACCACCCGGCGACGCAGATCGGTGGTACCGCTACTGGATCGACGAACGGCTCGCCTGGTATGGCCGTTTCGGGGTGCGATCGGAGAACCTGCGCGTGCGTCCACACGACGCCGATGAACTCTCGCACTACTCGAAGGGGACGAGCGACATCGAATACCGGTACCCGATCGGGTGGTCGGAGCTCGAAGGGATCGCGAATCGCGGTCAGTTCGATCTCGCTCAGCACTCGGAGCACTCGGGAACGACGCTCGAGTGGGTCGACTCCGGCTCGGGCGAGCGCTTCACACCCGCGGTGATCGAGCCGGCGGCCGGCCTCAACCGCTCGATGCTCGCGTTTCTCTGCGACGCCTATCACGAGGAGACGGTCGCCGACCGGACCCGCACCGTCCTCCAACTCCACCCGCAGATCGCGCCCGTCAAGGCGGCGGTGCTGCCACTCGTCCCACGCGACGCGGCGCAGGCCGAGAAGGCGCGCTCCCTGTACGAAGAGCTCCGGCGCGTCGCGATGGTGGAGCACGACGACTCGGGGCAGATCGGGCGCCGCTACCGGCGCCAGGACGAGATCGGCACCCCGTTCGCCTACACGATCGACGAGCAGACGCTCCTTGACGACACGGTCACCGTCCGTGACCGGGACTCACTCGCACAGGAGCGCGTGCCGATCGCCGGTGTGCGTGCGCACCTGCTGGATGCGCTCACGGCGGTGTGGACTCCGCCCGCCCGCGTCTGAGGCGGCGGGAGACGTCGCCGCGCGACGTACAATCGAGTGATGGCTGTAGCTACTTGCGTGTTTGTCCCGGCGCTCGCGTCGCTCGGGGAGATCGTTCCCCATGATGGCGTTCTGACGCCCGAGGAACTGGAGAGGGTCGCCCTCGGTGTCCGCGACAGCCCCGCCCTGTGGCAGCCGCTCGTGCGTGTCGATCCCGAGCAGCGCCGGTACGAGTTGCTGTTTGAGGACGACAGGCTCGAGGTCTGGGTGAACTCGTGGATGGAGGGTCACGCGACCGGGTTCCACGACCACTTCACCTCGTCGGTGGGGCTCTGCATCGCACAGGGCGCTGTCCGCGAGGATCACCTGCGCATCGGCGAGACGTCCCTCATGCTGAAACTGACCGCGGGGATGTCGCGCCGGGGAAGCCCGATGTACATCCACCGGGTGCAGCACCTCGAAGGCGCACCCGCGGTGACGATCCATGCGTACTCGCCACGGCTTGACTGGGTCGGGCAGTACCGCGTCGGGCCGGACGGCACCCTCGGCCGCGAGATCGAGCCGGGACGAAACGAGCTCCGCGACCAGCTCGTGGCCACCGGCGCGCTCGACGGCGTGCTCGAGCGCTACTGAGCCGCAGCGTCTTCTCCGACCCCGCGGACGAGCTGTTCGACGTGCTCGGTCCAGACGGGCACGCCACCGGCGAGACGAAGGCGCGCGCAGACGTTCATCGCGACGGCGACTGGCATGCCTCGCTCCACGTCTGGGTCGCGACGCTCGCATCGGGTGTTCCGGAACTGATCCTCCAGCGACGCTCCGGCTCGAAAGACACGTGGCCGGATCGGCTCGATGTCGCTGTAGGTGGGCACGTTCGTGCGGGCGAGACGGTCGTGGACACACTGCGCGAGGCGGAGGAGGAGATCGGACTCCCACTCGCGCCCGACGACGTCACGCGACTCGGCATCCGCTTCGTAGCTGTCACGACCGACACGGGGCTCCGCGACAACGAGGTCCAGCACGTGTTCGCCGCGGTTGTCGACCGGTCCCTTGGTTCACTCCGCGCGCACCCGGACGAGGTGACTGAGATCGTGGCTGTGCCATTCCCGGATGCCCTCGCAGTGCTCGGCAGCGACGAGATGCTCCCCGATCGCGACGGCTACTACGCGGCCGCTGTCGCCGCGCTGGAGGCACTTGTCGCCGGACGGCACGTTGCACCGTTTCTCATCGACGGCCGAGTGTCCGCAGCCTGAAACCCGCGTGGTGCTCGTAGGACGCGGTGACGACCGCGAGCGCGTCCCGCAGGTCGCCGTCACCGAGCCCGAGGGTCGGGGCGGCTGCGATCGGCGCTCCGAGCAACGCGGCGATTCCTGCTGCCCCCGTGGTGCCGAGCAGGAGTCCACCGGTGTCGCACGCGCTGCACACTCCGCCGCCCGCTGAGGGAACGAACGCGACAAGCGCGGCGGTCGCGCCGCACCCGACGCAGCTGGAGACGTGGGGCATGAACCCCGCGACCGCGAGGAGTTTCAACTGGAACGCGAGGCCAACGGGGTCGAGTGCCGCCCGACCGTCTTCGCGAAGCGGCGACGTATCGAGAGCCTCGAGAAAGCGCGTGACCGCGAGAAACGCTCGGTCCGAACGCTCCTCCTCGATGAACAGCCGGAGCATTGCCTCGATTCCAATGAGGCCGATCGCGAGTCGGCGGCCTTCCAACCGGATCCGATCGTGGGAGTGGACCAGACTCGCGCCCGTGACGGTATAGAGCTCGCCGCGTCCCCGATGGAGCACGAGCTCCACGTGCGACAGCGGCTCGAGCCGTCCACCGAACCGGCTGCGCGTACGGCGCACCCCCTTGGCCACCGCCCCGACTCGACCGCCAGCCTCCGTGTACAGGTGCAGCACACGGTCCGCCTCCCCGAACGCGAACGTGCGCAGGACGACGGCCTCGGTGGTGACGGGTCGGGCCACCGACCCGAGTCTATGATCAGGTCCGGTCGACGATGCGCCCCGCGGCTCGGCCACCCCACCCATGGAGCCCACGTCGCGGATCACGGTGTACACGACCGCCTGGTGCGGATTCTGTGTTCGGGCGAAGCAGTTGCTCGACCGGCGGGGTATCCCGTATCGGGAGATCTCGCTCGAGGGTGATCCCGCGTTCCGCGAAACCGTCGCGACACTCGGTCGCGGCCAGACGTCAGTGCCGTTGATCCTCCTCGACGACGAACCGATCGGTGGCTACGAAGAGCTCGCGGCGCTCGACCGCTCGGGCGCGCTCGCACTCCGCCTCGCTGGCTGACACACAGGGCACAGCCAGGTGCCGCGGCCACCCACGACGATTCTCGTGATCGGAGCACGGCACCGCGAGCACGGTTCGCCCGCAAGGCCGTAGACGCGGAACTCCGCCTGCATCCCGCCCGGCGCGCCGTCCGGCGCCGCGTAGTCACGTAACGTCGATCCCTGCAGCGCGAGCCCGCGCTGCAACGCTGCGCGCAGCGCCCGATGGAGGCGCGCGGCCTCACTCCTGTCGAGGCTCCCGGCCTCCCGGCGGGGATGGAGCCGGGCCCGCCACAGCGCCTCGTCGACGTAGATGTTCCCAGCGCCCGCGATCCGCCGCTGGTCGAGGAGCGCGCTCTTCAGCGCTCCACGCCGACCTGCGAGCCGCTCCGCGAGGCTCCGCGAGGTGAAGGACGCTTCCAGGGGCTCCGGGCCGAGCCGGGCGGCGAGGTATTCAGAATCGTCGCCGGGCTCGAGCAGCTCCCAGGTGGCGAACCGACGTACATCGCGAAAGCCCACTCGGGTCCCCGTGTCGAGCACGAGCTCCGCGCGGCGATAGGCGTCGTCGGCGAGCACCCCGTCGGCGAGCCGGAAGGAACCGGTCATTCGGAGATGGATCACAAGCGTCCGCCCGCTCGCGAGCCGCGCAAGCAGGTACTTGCCGCGGCGCGCAATCTCAACGAACTGCTCGCCCACCAACTCGCCCGAGACGATCGCCGGATCGAACGGGCGCGTGAGCCGACCGTCGTGAATCTCGGCCCGGACGATCGTCGCCCCCTCGAGGACCGGTGCAAGCCGTCTTCGGATGGTCTCGACCTCGGGGAGCTCCGGCACGACCCTCCGTCAGTCGACGACGTCGAGCAGGATCGGTGCCGGCTCCACCGCGTCGTCACCGATCTCGTACGCAGCGAACACTGCCGCACACGCGCGCCGCGCGGACGCTTCGTCACGGGCGTGGATCTCCGCCAGTGGCTCCCCGGCGGCGACCATGGTCCCTCGCTTCGCGTGACACACGATCCCGACGGCGTGATCGACGGGATCGCCCTTGACGCGCCGACCCGCTCCGAGTTCGACGGAGGCCTGTCCGACCGCGAGCGCCCCTACCCGAGTAACGGTGCCGCTCCGCGTTGCCACCACAGTGCTCCTGATCGGCGCGACCTCCATCGCCTCGACGGCAGGGTCACCGCCCTGCGCTCGGATCCATCGCTCGTACACCGTGATCGCGGACCCATCCGCAATCGCAGCCTCTGCGCGTCGGCGGCCCTCCGCACGATCGATCCCGAGATCGGAGAGCGCGAGCAGCCGTGCCGATGCGTCGAGGACGAGTTCGGTGAAGTCGGCCGGGCCATGCCCCTGCACCGTCTCGACCGCCTCACGCACTTCGAGCGCGTTACCGACGGCTGCGCCGAGCGGTTCGTCCATCCGCGTGAGGAGGCAGACGACCTCGCGACCGGCGCGCACGCCGATCTCGCGCATCGTCTCGGCGAGGACGCGCGCATCCGCGACCGTCTTCATGAACGCGCCGTCGCCCACCTTCACGTCGAGCACGATCGCCTGAGCGCCGGCGGCGAGCTTCTTCGACATGATCGAGGATGCGATCAGGGGGACGATGTCGATCGTCGCCGTGACATCTCGCAGCGCATAGAGAAGCCGGTCGGCTGGCACGAGCCGGTCCGACTGACCGACGATCGCGACTCCGACCTCGCGTAGTTGGCGCACGAGATCACCCTCGCCGAGGTCGCACTGGTAGCCCGGGATGGCTTCGAGCTTGTCGAGCGTCCCACCGGTGTGGCCGAGCCCCCGCCCGCTCATCTTTCCGAGCGGAACCCCACACGCGGCGACGATCGGGCCGACCGCGAGCGATGTCTTGTCCCCCACCCCGCCGGTGGAATGCTTGTCCACGATCTTCCGGCCAAGCGCGGGTGCGAGGTCGAACGTCTCGCCCGATCGCACCATTGCTTCGGTCAGCGCATGCGTTTCGGTCTCGTCGAGCCCCCGGAAGTAGACGGCCATGCACCACGCGGCCATCTGGTAGTCAGGCACGTCCCCCCGGGAGTACGCGAGGACGAGCTCGGTGAGCTCCTCGGCGCTGTGTGTGGCGCCGTTTCGCTTGCGTTCGATCAGGTCGGCGGCGCGGATCATGGGGCGATGATCGGTCGGCCCGGCACACCCTTCGCGGGACGCCCGGCCCCGAGCCACGCCGCCACCGTCGCACCCACGTCGGCGAACTCGCCATCAGCGTGGATGCGGCCCGCGGCGTTGCGTCCGACCGCGTACGCGAGGAGGAGTGCGTGCTCGCGGGTGTGATCGGTGCCCGGGGTCGTCGGGTCGCAGCCGTGGTCGGAGGTCAGGATCAGGAGGTCGCCGTCCCGGAGCGCATCGAGAATGTCGGGAAGCCTACGGTCGAAGTCCTGAAGACAGCGGTGGAAGTTGACGGGATCGTTGCGGTGACCCCACAGCATGTCCGTCTCGACCAGATTCGTGAACACGAGCCCGTCGTCGAGCTCGGACAGTGCGGCGATCGTGCGGTTGATCCCATCGACATTCGATCTCGTCGGCTGGGAAGTGTCGACGTCTTGCGCCGCGAAGATGTCGGAGATCTTCCCGATTCCGTGGACGCCGTGGCCGGCCGCGCGCACGGTCGAGAGCCAGTTCGGTCGCGGTGGTTCGAGCGAGAAGTCGTGCCGATTCGGTGTGCGCTCGTAGGCGCCCGGAGCTCCAGTGAACGGGCGGGCAATCACGCGGCCGACGGCATGGCGTCCCGTCAGCAGTTCCCGCGCCATCCGGCACGCGTCATACAGCTCGTCGAGTGGCACCGTCTCCTCATGCGCCGCGATCTGGAAGACGGAGTCGGCGGACGTGTAGACGATCCACTTCCCGGTGCGCTGGTGTTCCTCGCCGTAGTCGGCGATCACCTCGACACCGGATGCGGGCTCGTTGCAGAGAACGCCGCGTCCGGTTCGATTCATGAACGGATCGATGACACCGTCGGGGAAGCCGAGGGGGTACACGGGGAACGGCACGGCGGTCACGATCCCCATCAACTCCCAGTGTCCGGTCGTGGTGTCCTTCCCGCGCGAGCGGGTCACAAGGCGCCCCGCGATTGCGGGCGCCTGCGGCTGTGGCGGGCAGCCGACGAGTGTCGCGACATTGCCAAGGCCCAGAGCCTCGAGGCTCGGGAGATCGAGGCCGCCGACGGCGCGTGCCACGTTTCCGAGCGTGTCCGTACCCGCGTCTCCGAAGTCGGCCGCGTCGGGGAGCGCGCCAACCCCCACCGCGTCCAGCACGATCACACACGCGCGGGGCATGCGGCTATCGTATCGGCGTGGTGAACGACCTCATTTCGATCGCCGAGCTGATCGGGTACATCGTCGTGATGCTCATCGTGTCCGCCGCGGTGACCGCCCTTGTCGTGAAGATCGCCCCCTCGGAGAGCGCAAAGGCGGCGCGAGCGGCACGCCGCGAGGCGCAACAGGGCTGACGCTCGCCGGGCACCGCATTCGCCCTCGGCGGCGGTGTCAGCGCAACGCGGCGGTGAGCGGTGTGAAGGTGAGTCCGTGCGCTTCGGCGACGGCCTCGTACGTCACCTGTCCCGCGACGACATTGGCCCCCTTCGCCAGCGCGGGGCTTCCAGCGAGTGCGCCCGCGACGCCGTGCTCCGCGAGCGCCTCGACGTACGGGAGTGTGGCGTTCGTGAGCGCCCTCGTCGACGTGACGGGGACGGCGCCGGGCATGTTCGCAACGCAGTAGTGCACGATCCCGTCCACATCGAACACGGGATCGTCGTGCGTGGTGGGACGCGACGTTTCGAAACAGCCCCCCTGGTCGATCGCCACATCGACGACGACCGCGCCAGGACGCATCAGACCGAGCATCTCGCGGGTCACGAGACGCGGCGCGAGGGCGCCCGGGACGAGTACCGCACCGATCACCATGTCGGCGTCCGGTAGGAGCTCCTCGATCTGGAGCCGGTTCGACATCGCGAGTGTCGCGCGCCCGTCGAGCGTGACCTCGAGCTCGCGCATCCGTTCGATCGACTTGTCGAGGACCCACACGTCGGCACGCATCCCGAGCGCGATCACGGCGGCGTTCATCCCGACGACACCGCCGCCGAGAACGACGACACGCGCGGGCGGAACCCCGGGGACGCCCGAGAGGAGGATGCCACGGCCACCGTGTGCCTTCTCGAGACTCCATGCCCCCATCTGCGGTGCGAGCCGGCCCGCCACTTCGCTCATCGGCGCGAGGAGCGGCAGGCGCCGTTCCGGGGTCTCGACGGTCTCGTACGCGATCGCGGTGATCCCCGACTCGACGAGCGCGCGCGTGAGCGGAAGGTCTGCGGCGAGATGGAGGTACGTGAAGAGCGTCAGCCCGTCCCGAAGCCGGTGGTACTCGGCTGCGATCGGTTCCTTCACCTTCAGGAGAAGCTCGGCGGCCGCCCAGATCTCGTCCACCGACCCGAGTCGTGCCCCCACCGCCGTGTACGCGGTGTCCGGGAACCCGGAGCCGACTCCAGCACCCGTCTCGACGAGCACCTCGTGACCGCCCTGCACGAGTTCCAACGCCCCGGCGGGTGTCAGGGCGACACGGTACTCGTGCTGCTTGATCTCCCTTGCGACACCGACACGCACGGCGCAGGACGATATCGCACACCGGTCGGCCGTCGGGCCGGGCTGAGACTCAGCGGTCCGCGTGCGCGGCGGCGACGATCGCGAGGGTCACATCGACCATGCGCGCAAGATCGTCAACGGCGATCCGTTCGGACGTGGTGTGGATGTCGATCATCCCGTTCGCGAGGTTGACACAGGGAACGCCCCGCTCGTTGAGCACGTTTGCGTCGGCCGCTCCCCCGGACAGCGCGGTGGTCGCGACGATCCCAACGGCAGCGAGTCCCTCGACCGCGAGACGCACGGGCAGCGCGTCGGCGCGCAGCTTGTAGGCGCGGTACTTCTGCTCCACCCGAACCTCGGCCGTGCAGTCGCCGAGCGATGCCGCAAACGTCGCCGCATCGACGATCTCGCGCACCAGTTCGGTCAGGCGGGACTCGTCGTGCGACCGCGCTTCCACCTCGAGTTCGCAGAGATCGGCGACGATGTTCCGGGCGACTCCGCCACGGATGAGTCCCACATTCGCGGTCGATACGGCGTCAACCCGCCCCTGCGGCATGTCTGCCACCGCGCGAGCTGCCGCCTGGATCGCCGACCGCCCGTCCTCCGGGCGCATCCCCGCATGAGCCGCCTGGCCGCGAAATCGCAGCACGATCTCTCGCGCGGACGGCGCACCTACCACCACCTCTCCGATCGGCGCAGCCTGGTCGTACACGAATCCGGCTCGCGCTTCGAGCCGGGAGACGTCGAACGCCGACGCGCCACGCAGGCCAACCTCCTCCATCGGGGTGAAGAGCAGCTCGATCCCCGCGTGTGGCAGCCCGTCGGCAACGATCGTCCCGACCGCCGCCAGCATCACCGCGACCGCTGCCTTGTTGTCGGCGCCGAGGATCGTCGCGCCCGCGCTCGAGACGACGCCATCGGTAACGACAGGCTCCACGGGCGCGTCGTGAGGAACGGTGTCGAGGTGGGCGCAGAAGACCACGGGCTCCCCGCCGGAGACGGTCGCCGGCAATCGCACAAGGATGTTGCCGATCTCCGAGCCAATCGAAGCGCCGCACCCATCCTCGTCCCACTCCAAGCCGAGCGCGTCGAGTTCGGCAGTCACCCGATCGGCGACGGCACGCTCCCGCCCCGGGGGGCTGGAGAGCGCGCAGAGCTCGACAAACAGGTCGAGCAGCGGGGTGTTCAAGCGTCTACGGGCTCGGCGCCGCAGCACGGCTCGGCGCAATCGAACGCGACCGAACGAGAGCCGCAGCGACAAAGTCACGGAAGAGCGGCGCAGGCCGGGTTGGCCGCGATTTGAACTCCGGATGGAACTGACTCGCGACGAACCACGGGTGATCCGGGAGTTCGATCATCTCGACGAGTCGACCCCCCTGGAACGTTCCCGAAACAACCAGCCCGGCCGCGATGAGCTGATCCCGGTATCGGTTGTTCACCTCGTATCGGTGGCGATGGCGTTCGTGGATCACCGCGTCCTCGTAGATCGTGCGGGCGATCGTCCCGTCGGCGACCTCGATCGCCTGAGCGCCGAGCCGCATCGTGCCGCCAAGATCCTCGACCCCTTTCTGTTCTGGCAGCAGGTCGATCACCGGGTACGGCGTCTCAGGATCCATCTCAGTCGAATTCGCGCCATCCAGCCCGCACACGTGGCGGGCGAACTCCGACACCGCGACCTGCATCCCGAGACAGATGCCGAGGTACGGGATCCCGCGCTCGCGCGCAACGCGACAGGCGAGGATCTTCCCCTCCCAGCCGCGCGAGCCGAACCCGCCGGGGACAAGAACGCCGTCCACGCGGTCGAGCTCAGCCACCGCCTCCTCGTAGGTCATCCGCTCCGCGTCCACCCACGTGACCTTCACTGCGGCGCCGTGGTGGAGACCCGCATGCTTCAAGGCTTCGTGGACGGAGAGGTACGCGTCGTGGAGCTTCACGTACTTCCCCACCATCGCGATCTCAACCTCGCCGCGCCGCTGGCCGATCCGCTCTGTGAGAGTCTTCCACTCGCCGAGATCGGCCGGCGCAGCCTCGAGCCGAAGCCGTTCACATACGAGCGTGTCGAGACCCTCCTGCTGGAGGAGCTCTGGGATGAGATACACATCGGGGACATCTGGGGACGAGATGACCGCCCGAACGTCGACATCGGCGAAGAGCGCGATCTTCTCGCGAATGTCGTCCGAGAGGACGTCGCGCGACCGGCAGACGACGACGTCGGGATGGATCCCGATCCGCCGCAACTCGTTGACCGAATGCTGCGTGGGCTTCGTCTTCAGCTCGCCAGCGGCCTCGATGTACGGCACGAGCGTGACGTGGATGTACACGACGTTCTCCGACCCGACCTCCCTGCGGAACTGCCGGATCGCCTCGAGAAACGGGAGCGACTCGATGTCACCGACAGTTCCACCGATCTCCGAGATGACCACGTCGGCGGGATCGGTCTGTACGGCACGGCGGATGCGCGCCTTGATCTCGTTCGTGATGTGCGGGATCACCTGGACGGTCGCGCCGAGAAACTCTCCCTTGCGCTCGCGCCGCAGCACGGTGTCCCAGACCGCACCCGCCGAGTGACTGCCGTTGCGCGACAGGTTCTCGTCGATGAACCGCTCGTAGTGCCCGAGGTCGAGGTCCGTTTCCGCCCCGTCCTCTGTGACAAAAACCTCTCCGTGCTGGAACGGGCTCATCGTCCCGGGATCGACGTTCAGGTACGGGTCGAACTTCTGTGCGCGCACGCGGAGGCCTCGCGCCTTCAGCAGGCGGCCGAGCGAGGCCGCAACGATCCCCTTACCGAGCGCCGACACAACACCGCCGGTGACGAAGACGTACTTGGTGGCGGGCGCGCTCACATCGCCCTCTGGCTCACACCGACGTCGACGGGCGGTCCGGCACCGAGACGGCGGGTCGCGGATCCTGTGATTCTCAAATCGCGACCGCGCCGGAGCGTGCTCCTCACGGAACGTGAGCCTACCAGCCGCCCGCTGCATCCGATCAGCGCTCCCTGAAGGCTCGCCATCCCGCGGGGATCGTAGGGGGGCGGCAGGACGGCTCTCAGGGCCGGTCGGTCACGGCAGCGACGAAGGCTCCCCCACCGAGCATCCGTTCCAACTCCTCACGGCGGCCCTCCCCGTCGAGGGAGTCGATGCGAGTCGTGGTGGGATCCCCAGGCACCTTCTCGATCCGCAGGTGGTCGTGCGCGACGCTGGCGATCTGCGGGAGGTGGGTGATGGTGAGCACCTGCGCCCGCTCCGCGAGCCGCTGCAGAACACGCGCGACCCCATGGGCGGTCACGCCGCCGATCCCGGCGTCGATCTCATCGAGCACCAGCGTCTCGCCGCCAGCGACGGTGGCGATTGCGAGCGCGATCCGGGACAGCTCGCCGCCCGAGGCTGTCTCGGCGACGGGTGCGAGCGCCAGGCCGCGGTTTGGGCGAACGTGGAACACCACGTCGTCGGCTCCGGTCGGACCGGCTGCGCCCGCCCGAACCTCCACCACAAACTCACCGTCACCCATGCCCAGCTCCCCGAGTTCGGCCGCGACAGCGGCCGCAAACGCAGGCGCCCCTGCGACCCGGATCGCTGAGAGCTGATCGGCCACTGCCTGATACCGGGTCTCTGCGTCCGAGACAGTCGAGCGTGCGGCCTCGAGCGGGTCGCGTCCGCCCGCGCGCTCGTCGAGTTCCGTTGCCGCTGCGTCGCGGCGGTCCAGCAGCGCGTCAAGGGTCGACGCGCCGTATCGACGTCGGACGGCTGCGATCCCGTCGAGACGCGCCTCGACCTGCTCCACCCGCGTCGGATCGACATCGAGCGAGGTCAGGAACGCGCGCGCCTCGCGGGTCGCCTCGCGCAGCCGTAGTGCGATCTCCTGGAGGTCCGTCGCAAGCGTTGCGAGCTCGGGCGCGAACCTACCGAGCGGCTCGATCGACCGGTGCGCTACAGCGGCGAGCGTCGCGGCGCCTTCACCATCGTCGGGGTCGAGCGCCGTCACCGCTGCCGCAGCCCCCTCGAGGAGCGCTCCTACGTGACGGGTCCGCTCGCGCTCGGCACGGAGCAGGTCCTCCTCACCGCGGACGAGATCGCGCGTGTCCGCGGTGAGCGCCTCGAGTTCGGCCAACCGCGCGGCCGCTGCTCCCGCATCATCCTCGAGTGCCTGGAGGGCGCGTCGCGCGTTGCCAAGCGCGAGCCAGGCCGACCGACCTGCGACGCGGCTGTCGCGTTGCCCAGGCCCCAGATGCGCGTCAAGTGTGTCGAGCTGGAAGCGCGGTCGCGCGAGACGACGCTGCTCGAACTGGCCCGAGATCGCGATGAGCCGCTCCATCGCTCCCACCATCTCGTCACGCGGGACGGCGCGGCCCCACGCGAACGCACGCGTCCTACCATCGGCGGAAACCCGCCGCCCTAGAACGAGCCTGTCCTCGTCCTCGGGCCGGAGTTCGGCGAGTGTGGCGAGTTCCTCGTCTTCCCAGAATCCGTCGGGCACATCGAGCTCGGCCTCGACGTAGGCCTCGGTGCCTGCAGGCCCCACAGCCGTCGCATCCACTTTCGCGCCGAGGAGGAGCCCGATTGCCTGCGCGAAGATCGTCTTCCCCGCTCCGGTCTCGCCGGTGATCGCGGTGAGGCCGGGCCCGAAGCGGAGATCCGCTGTGCGGATGAGGACGAGATTCTCGATCCGTAGCCTGCGAAGCACCCGCTGATCGTAGAGCGCCGGTCGGGCGGGACCGACTGGGCTTCAGGCGGCGAAGACTCGCCGGTAGCGCGTGAAGAACGTGGCGTCGGGGAGCGTCCCTAGCCGCGCGCGCTGGTCACCGACCCGGATCGCGACGCTCTCACCGGGCCGCACGTCACCCACTCTCCGCCCGTCCACGAGGAGCGCGAGCACGACGTCAGCCGTGCGGTTCCACGCCACCACCTCGCGGTCGCGAGGGACGACCAGCGGCCGCGCGTGAAGCGTGTGCGGGGCGACGAACGTGAGCGCGAGGGCGTCGGTGCCCCACATGAGCACGGGTCCCCCGTTCGAGAGGTTGTAGGCGGTCGAGCCTGACGGGGTCGCACAGATGAGCCCGTCGCACTCGACGCGGCCCAACTGCTCCCCTCCGACCGCCCAGTCAAGGGCGATCATCCGACCCGTCTCGCCCGACGCAACGACAACGTCGTTCAGCGCAACATAGGGCCCGCCTCCGTGCGCGAGTTCGAGCGTCGGCAGTTCCACGACGACCATCTCGCCACGGAACACGCGCGTGAGTCCTTCCTCCAGCTCGTCACGACCGATCGAGGTGAGGAACCCGACGCGCCCAAAGTTCACTCCCAGCGCAGGGCAGCCGGTCCCGAGACATCGGGTCAGCGCCCGCAACATCGTGCCGTCCCCACCGAGCACCAGCGTGAGGTCGGCACCCACGGGGTCACCCCGGCCCTCGATGCCGTGGCGTTCCGCCTCAGCTGGTTCGATCACGACCTCCACCCCTTCGCGGCCGGCGACGGCCAGCACGCGATCGATCCCGTCGCCGATCTGGGCCTGGCGGCCGTGCGTGACGACAACGACCTTCATCTCAGGTCAGCCGATCGCGGCGTCGATGAGGGCACTGACGGCATCTGGATGGGTCGGGTGGGCGCTCGCGGCGAGATGGACGACAAACTCCCGGTTGCCCTTCGGCCCGGGCAGGCCGGAGTCTACGACTCCTTCGATGGTGGCGCCCCACCCCGTCGCGGTCGCACAGAACCGCTCGAGCACCGCGCGGTGCACGGAGGCGTCACGGACGACGCCCTTCGTCACATCGGCACGACCCGCCTCGAACTGCGGCTTCACGAGCACGAGTGCGTGCCAGTCGGGCGCCGCGAGCGCGATGGCGGGGGGAAGCACCGTCGCCGCGGAGATGAACGAAACGTCGCAGGTGATGAGGCTGGGTGGGAACGGAAGATCTGCGAGCAGGCGGGCGTTGACGCGCTCCATCACGGTGACCCGCTCGTCGTTGCGCACGCGCGGGTGTAGCTGGCCGTAGCCGACATCGACCGCCACGACCCGACGGGCGCCGTGTTGCAGCAGACAGTCCGTGAACCCGCCCGTCGACGCCCCGAGATCGAGACAGTCGAGTCCATCCGGTTCGACCCCGAAGGCCTCGAGGGCCGTCTGCAACTTCTCGCCGCCGCGTGAGACGAATCGCGGTGGGCGCTCGACGTGGATCTCGACGTCGTCGGCGACCGGCTGACCGGGCTTGTCGAACCCTGGGACGAGTCCCGCGAGGATGAGCGCTTGCGCCTTCGCGCGGCTCTCGGCCAGCCCGCGCTCGACGAGCACGACGTCGAGGCGCTTCTTCATCTCAGAGCCCGGCGCGGTGCGCGACGATCCCTACGATCTCGACGAGTACCGCGGTGTCTCCCTCTATCGTTCCGAGGCACATGATCGCGTTGTCGCGCGTGCGCGCTGCCAAGGCGCGCGTGTCCGCCTCTCCCACCCGGGATA
This sequence comes from uncultured Gaiellales bacterium, assembly GCA_964461665.1. Classification (GTDB taxonomy): domain Bacteria; phylum Actinomycetota; class Thermoleophilia; order Gaiellales; family Gaiellaceae; genus Gaiella. The sequence goes on along the minus strand of CAYXAS010000011.1, from coordinate 6,424 downwards.
CGTGCCCGTCGCCATCGATCAGATCGTCCGCGAGCTGAAACAGCTGCCCGAGATCATCGGCGAACCTGCGCCAGGGAACCTGTTCCGCCGCGTCCAGGCCGGCGACCGTGAGCCCCATTCCGACCGCTGCGGCGAACAGACGTCCTGTCTTGAGCCGACTGGCGAGCGCCGAATCTGCGGTCGCCACCGCGATGTCGAGGTACTGCCCGCCGATCATCCCTGCGGTCGCCTCGGCGAGCTCGCGCGCGACCTCGGGATCGTCGTACGTGAGGGCAAGCCGGAACGCCTCGACGAGCAGCGCGTCGCCAGCCAGGAGCGCGACGCCCTCGTCGAACGCACGGTGGACCGTTGGCCGACCACGCCGCTCGTCATCGTTGTCCATCGCCGGAAGGTCGTCGTGGACGAGCGAGAACGTGTGCACGAGCTCGAGCGCCGTCGCCGCGGCGAGCGCTTCGGTGGGCGGCGCCCCGGCCGCTTCGACGACCGCGAGGCAGACCACCGGCCGGATCCGCTTTCCCCCACCCTCGGTGGCGTACCGCATCGCCGCACCCAGCGCGCCCGTGTCATCGGACCAGCGGAGCGCCGCGAGATACCGGTCTACAAGGTCACGGAGCGCGTCCGGCGAGAGCATGGTCGTGGTCAGGAGCCGGCTTCGGCAGCCCGGCGCGCTCGCTGAATCTCCGCCTCGATCTCCTTCGCGAGCTCCGCGACATCCGTGAGGGCCGCCACCGCGACGTCGACATCGCCACCGTCGCCCGCTGACCGCTCGAGCGTGTCGACGAGGCCGCGCATCCGCTCCAGCAGCTCCTCGGCCCGGCCGAGTGCCTCGCTCGATGTCGTCATCCGCTCGCACCATCGCGCTGGATGCGGCCGAGCACACCGTTCACGAGCCGCGCAGCAGCCTCGGTGGCGTACCGCTTTGCGAGCACCACAGCCTCGTTGATAGCCACTTCCGCCGGCACGCTTGCCTCCTCGAGCTCGTACACCCCGACCCGCAAGATGTTCCGCTCGAGCGTACCCAGCCGGTCGGCAGGCCAATCGATCGAGGCTGCGGTAATGCGCGCGTCGAGAGCTTCTGCCTGTGCCGCGACTGCCTCGGCGAGTGTGAGGGCGAACGCGTCGGGCTGACCCTCGAACAGTGAACTGAGCGGCCTACCGGTCAGGTCCCACTGGTAGAGCAGGAACAGCGCCTGTCGGCGTGCGAGCCTCCGGCCGAGTGGTCGCCGTGGCCTCACGTCGATCGGAGCGACGGCAGCTCCGCTTCCATCCCCTGGAGGAACGCGGTCGAGTAGATGCCCGACCGGAATGCATCCGACCGCAGGACGTCGAGCGCGACCTCCCGCGTCGTTGGGATCCCGGTCACCTCGAGCTCTTCGAGCGCACGGCACGCGCGTGCGATTGCTGCGGGTCGATCCCTGTCGACGACAATCACCTTCGCGATCATGGAGTCGTAGAACGGCGTCACGACGGATCCGTCTTCGACCGCTGTGTCCACGCGCACGCCGGGTCCGAGCGGCGGTCGGAACCGCTCGATCCGACCGGGCGCTGGTCGGAAGCCGTTTGCGGGATCCTCGGCGTTGATTCGGATCTCGATCGCGTGACCTGACCGAACTGCGCGACCCGTGCTGCCAAGTGCCTCCCCGGCTGCAATGCGCAGCTGCTCCCGGACAATGTCGATGCCCGTGACGAGTTCGGTTACCGGGTGCTCCACCTGGAGTCGGCAGTTCACCTCGATGAAGCACGGCTCGCCGTCGGCGCCCACCACGAACTCGAACGTCCCCGCGTTCAGGTAACCGACCTCACGGCAGGCGGCCTCGACCGCCGCTTCCATCGCCTCTCGCGTCTCCGATGTGAGACCGGCCGACGGAGACTCCTCCACGAGCTTCTGGTGACGTCGCTGGATCGAGCACTCTCGCTCGCCCAGCGTCAGAACGCCGCCGTGTCCGTCACAGAGAACCTGGATCTCGATGTGCCGTGCGGGCGCGACGAGCTTCTCGAGATAGAGCGTGCCGTCCCCGAATGCTGCATCGGCCTCCGCCGAAGCGGCGCCATACGCTTGTGCCATCTCGTCGGGACGGTCGACGCGCCGCATCCCCTTCCCGCCCCCACCAGCGGCTGCCTTCAGCAGAACCGGGAACCCGATCCGTGTGGCGGCGTCGGAGAGCTCCGCGAGCGATCCGGTCGCCCCTGGAGCGAGCGGGACGCCTGCAACACGCATCGCCTCCTTCGCGCTCGTCTTGTCACCGAGCCGCTCGATCACGTCCGGGCTCGGCCCGACGAACACGAGGTCGTTGTCCGCGCACGCACGAGCGAACGACGCGTTCTCGGCGAGGAACCCGTATCCGGGATGGACCGCATCGCACCCCGTCGTCCCTGCCGCACCGATCAGGCTGGGGATGGAGAGGTAGCTGTCCCCCGCCGCAGGTGGCCCGATGCACACCGCGCGATCAGCGAGCCGCACGTGCAGCGCGTCCGCGTCGGCGGTCGAATAGACCGCCACCGCCTCGACTCCGAGTTCGTGGAGCGCCCGGATGACGCGAACGGCGATCTCACCCCGGTTCGCAACGAGGACGCGGGAGAACACAGGGCTTCCGCTCAGACCGTCGGCGGGCCGCCGACGGGCTCCAACTCGAAGAGCAGCGATCCGAACTCGACGGCATCGCCGCTCGCTGCATGCACGGCGACCACGTATCCGTCAGTCTCTGCCTTCAACTCGTTGAAGAGCTTCATCGCTTCGATCAGGCACAGGGTCTGCCCGGACGACACAATGTCACCGACCTCGACGAAGGGGGCCGAACCGGGCTCCGAGGACCCGTAGAAGACCCCGACCATCGGCGAGGTCACCTGTACCGCGCCGGGCAGCGAGCTGTCTGCGGCTGGCGGATCATGCTCGTCGCCCGGCGCCGCGGTCGGCGTGATGCTCGTCGCGGATCCCCCGTCCCCCGCGCGCCTCACGGAGACTCGCATCCCGCCGTCCTCGATCTCGATCTCACCGATTCCGCTCTCCTGCACGAGCTTGACGAGATCGCGGATCCGCTCCGCGCGCTGAACGTCCACGTCGCCGCCGAGGAGCGAAACTCCGCGATGTCGCTGCCTGATCGTCTGCAGGAGCGTCTCGGCTGCCTCGCCGAAGAGCGCGATGAGAACGAGGTCCTCTTCCGACGCTGCGAGGCCCTGGGCCGCACCGCGCACGTCTTCGACACTCGGCGGCTCCTCGTCGAGACCGGACGGGCGCGCAGTGAGGACGGTGACCGCCCTTTTCACCGAATCGTCGACCGCGGCCGGGGGTGTCCCGAAGCGGCCTTCGATCAGCAACCGGAACTCGTCGAGGACGGTCGAGTAGCGACGAGCAGAGAGAACGTTGAGGAGCGCCTGCGATCCGAGGATCTGTCCGATCGGGGAGGCGAGCGGCGGCCACCCCGCCTCCGCCCGAATCCGACCGACCTCGGTCAGCGTGTCAAGCAGGCGGTCGCCGGCCGCGTGAGCACGCAGGTGTACGTCGAGCGCCGCAACGAGCCCCGCGGGGAGGTCGTACTCGGCCGCGCGGACAGCGATGCGCGGCGCCACGGGCGCGACGGGCTCATTGCCGAGATGTTCCTCGATGAGATCGGCCGCCTCCCAGAGCCGAGCCGGATCGATCGCCGCAGCCGCTTCGGGCCCGACGAGGGCCTCGGTGAGTGATTCGCTCGAGACGCGGTGCAGCGCGAGCGCAAGTGGATAGACCGCGGTCGCGATGAGGTCGGCCCCTGCGCGCGTCGCGACCGTCGCATTGAGCAGACCCGTTCCCGCCGCGCCCTGGACCGAGAGCCCGACAGGGAGACCGCTCGCCTCGCGGATGCGCTGCACGAGCTCTTCGGTGACGTGTGGGACGAGCGCGTCGGTCGGATCGGAGATCACGACGCGCACCGCGCCGAGACCAGCGACGAGGCCCGCGCGCTCGACGAGCGTGTCGATCTCACCGTCGCGGCCACGGCTGTACACGAGGCCGATGTGGAGCTGCCCTCCTGCGGCCACGATCGCGTCGGCCGCTTCGCGGAGCCCGAGGACGTCGTTCAGGGGGTCATGAATACGGAAGACGTCGATCCCGTTGCCCGCGGCGGACGCGACGAAGCGGCGCACGATGTCGCGCGAGGCAGGTCGCGATCCAACCAGGAACCGCCCGCGAAGCGCCATCCCGAGAGGGGTCTTGGTCTGCGCATCGATGGCCCTGATGCGCTCCCACGGGCTCTCGACACCACGCTTCACCGCCGCATCGAACGTGCCGCCACCCGCGACCTCAAGGCATGCGAAACCGGCGCGGTCAAGCACCCCGGCGATGCGCAGGATCTCCCCCGTCGGGATCTTGCCGGCGAGCGGCTCCTGCGACAGCAGGCGGATGGTGGTGTCGAGAAGGGCGGTCATCAGGTGCGGAGGCTATCGCTCGCCGCTCGATCGGGCTGACGCGAGGGTCGTCGGGTCGTGGGACAGGTCCGTTCCACGGACCGTCACGGCTCTATGCACGGGAGATGTACCGCGCCTCGCGGGGATCGACCTTGACCCTCTCGCCCTGGATGACGAAGAGCGGCACGTGGACGATCGCACCGGTTTCGAGCGTCGCCGGCTTGGTCACGTTCGACACCGTATCCCCCTTGACGCCCGGCTCCGTGTCGCTGACCACAAGCTCGACCGACGACGGGAGCTGGATGCCCGATGGGACTCCGTTGATCTGGAGCACCTGCACGATTGACGAAGGAAGCATGAACGACAGTTCCGAGACGAGTCCGCCGCGCGGCACAGCGAACTGCTCGTAGGTCTCCTGGTCCATGAAGTGGGCATCGACGCCGTCCTCGTAGAGAAACTGAACGTCGCGCACCTCGGTGTGCACGCGCGCGAACTTCTCTCCCGCACGAAACGTCTCGTCGACGACAGCGCCGGAATCGAGGCCCTTGAGCTTCGTCCGCACGAACGCGCCTCCCTTGCCAGGCTTCACGTGCTGGAACTCGATGATCCGCCATACCGAGCCCTTGTGCTCGATGTGCATCCCGTTTCGGAAGCGGTTCGTATCGACGATGTCGGCCATTCTGCGGCCTCATGGTACCGGTGTCGCCGCGCCCGACGGCCGCACACGTCGCCCGCCGGAGGTGGTCCGAGCTCGGGGTGGCTGAACGGGCGGCCACAGGAACCGTGCCTCGAGAGCACCTCCCCAAACTCCCCTAGGGGGGCCGGGAAGCCCCCCTGGTGTCACGCTACTGGCCAACCGGAGACGAGCCTGTGACGCAACAGAGCCAACTCCGTGACGGCTGCGAGTGGTTGGATGTCGCCCGTGACCGGCTGCCGCCATAACTCGACACGGCACGGGGCGCGCCCGTGACACGCTGGCAGGCAGGCGGGCACGGACACGAGGTCGGCGTTGAGGACGCGCGGCGGATCGCGGTGCGATCGCAGCTCCTCGACGGCTCGGCAAGCGGCGTGCTCGACACGATCAGGAAGCTGGGGTTCCTCCAGCTCGACCCGATCTCGACTGTTGCTCCGCCCCAGCACCTCGTGCTCTGGAGCCGGCTCGGCACGTATAACCGCGACGAACTCGACCGGCTCCTCTGGGAAACACGTGAACTGGTCGAGTACGACGCGTTCGTCTGGCCGGTCGAGAGCCTCCCGCTGCTGCGGGCCCTCATGCGGCGACGCCGACTCGGCCGGGCGACCAGCCACGACCGCTGGTGGAAGGCGTTCGCGGAGGAGCACGCGGGGTTTCGCCGGTACGTGCTGCACGAGCTCGAGCGGCGAGGACCCCTGCTCGGACGCGAGCTCGAGGATCGCTCCCGCGGGCCCCGCGACGACCACCGCTGGTACGGCAATCGGCTCGTCGGCCAGATGCTGGAGGTTCTCCACGTGTGTGGAGAGCTCGCGGTCGTCGGGCGCCGCAGCGGTCAGCGCCTCTGGGATCTCGCCGACCGATGGTTTCCGGCCACCGAGACGGTCCCGCTCCGGGAGGCTGAGCGGATCATCGCCGAGCAGCGGTTCCGCGCGCTCGGCGTCCGAGCCGAGCGGGGGCGGTGGATCGCTCATCCGGACGCGGACGCTCGCCCTGTCAGCGATCGCGCGACGCTCCTCTCTCCGTTCGACCGCCTGATCCACGATCGCGCGCGCGCCGAGGCGCTGTTCGACTTCCACTACCGACTGGAGATGTACGTCCCGCCCGCAAAACGCGTCTACGGCTACTACGTCCTCCCGCTGCTCGTCGGCGACCGCATCGTCGGCCGCGCCGAGCCCGTCTACGACCGGAAGAGCGGCGAGCTGCGGCTGGTTGGCGCCTGGGACGACGTGAGTCGTCTCGACGAGACGCTCACCGGACTCGCAGGCTTCCTCGGCGCCCGGCGCGCCTGAACGCTTCCGCTAGGTGTACTGACCACAGACGTGTGAGACGCGGCTGATGGGTGGTCGGGCT